>JAGWVB010000139.1 GCA_018971105.1 Burkholderiales bacterium | reverse complement strand
GGGCGGCGCGAGCGCGCGCGCCGCGTCGCTGGCGATCGCGACCGCCTGCGCGACGGTGGCCGGCGGCAGCCGGTTCGAGGCCGCCTGCTGCGGCCAGGCGGGTGCCGCGGCGCAGGCCAGCGCGGCGGCGAGAGTACGCAGGGTAGGGATGTTCACGGACCCGATGGTGGACCCGGCGAGCCCCGGAGCAAGCGCCGAACAGGCCGCGATAGGCGCCGCTTTTCGGGCTCATGTCGGCGCCGGCGCTGGCCAGAATGCCCACCATGCCCCCGGTCCCTGCGACTGCGCCGGTCCCGGGTCATCAAGGAGCGGCACATGATCCCAGGACTGAATGCGGAGTTGGATTTCCAGGGCCAGGCCCTGCTCCTGCGTGCGCAGCGCCAGGCCCTGATCGCGAGCAATATCGCCAACGCCGACACGCCGGGCTACCAGGCGCGCGACTTCGATTTCGCGACCGCGCTGCGCGACGCCACCGGCCGCGGCGGCCCGGGCCGCCGAATCGGCGCCGACATCATCGGCGGCAATGGCGGCGGCGGCGCGCCGACGCCCGAGCTGCAGTACGCCGTGCCGAGCCAGACCAGCCTCGACAACAACACCGTCGACCTCGACCGCGAGCGCGCGGCCTTCGTCGACAACTCGGTGAAGTACGAATCGACGCTGCGTTTCATCAACTACTCCATCAAGAACACGATGGACGCCTTGAAGAGCTTCAAGCAGTTCTGAAGGAGACCCCGGTGAGCCTGCTCAACATCTTCGACGTCGCCGGCAGCGCCGTCAGCGCGCAGTCGCAGCGGCTGAACGTCGTCGCCTCCAACCTCGCCAACGTCGACACCGTCGCCGGTCCCGACGGCAAGGCCTACAAGGCGCGCCAGGTCGTGTTCCAGACCGAGTTGATGGACGCGGCCGGCGGCGGCGCCGCCAACGCCGGCGTGCGCGTGAGCACCATCACCGAGGACAACACGCCCGGCCGCATGGTGCTGGACCCGAAGAACCCGAACGCCGACGCCAACGGCTACGTCACCTACAGCAACGTCAATCCGGTCGAGGAGATGGTCAACATGATGTCGGCCTCGCGCTCGTACCAGAACGACATCGAGGTCATGAACACGGCGCACAGCCTGCTCATCAAGACCTTGCAGATCGGCCAGTGAGGCCGGAACCCCGAGGACCCGAACCATGACCATCGCCGCCACCTCTTCCCCGTCGTCGGTGAACCCGCTGACGGGCCTCGCCAGCGGCTCGGCCGCGTCCAATGCCGCCGGCAGCGCGAGCGCCTTCCTGCAGCTGCTGGTGACGCAGATGCAGAACCAGGACCCGCTGAACCCGATGGACAACGCGCAGATGACGAGCCAGATCGCGCAGATCAACACCGTCAACGGCATCAACCAGCTCAACACCTCGGTCACCGGGCTGAACAGCCAGATGACGCAGATGCAGGCGCTGCAGGGCGCGGCGCTGGTGGGCCACCAGGTCACGGTCGACGGCAACGGCCTGGTGATCAAGGGCGGCAGCGGCAGCGGCGGCTACAGCCTGCCCGGGGCGGCCACCGATGTCCAGGTGCAGATCGTCGATGGCAACGGCAACGTCGCCGGCACGCTCGACCTCGGCGCCCAGGGCGCCGGCAACCACAGCTTCACCTGGCCCGCCAGCGGCGTCGCCGACGGCGCGGCCTATACCTTCAAGGTCGGCGCCGTCTCGGGCTCGTCGGCGCTCGCCGCGACGCCGCTGATGCAGGCCAACGTGGTCTCGGTCAGCACCGGCAGCGGCGGTCTGCAGCTGCAGACCTCCAACGCCGGCAACGTCGCCTTCTCCAACGTCGTCGCCTTCAACTGATCCCAAGGACCCACCATGAGCTTCCAGCAAGGCCTCTCCGGTCTCAACGCCGCGAACCAGAATCTCGACGTCATCGGCAACAACATCGCGAACGCGAACACGGTCGGCGCCAAGAGCTCGTCGGCCGAATTCGCGGGCCTGTATGCCGCCGCGGTCAGCGGCTCGAAGACGACGAGCCAGTCGGGCATCGGCGTGTCGGTCACCGGCGTGGCGCAGAACTTCGCCCAGGGCACGATCACGACGACCTCGAATCCGCTCGATCTGGCGATCAACGGCGCCGGCTTCTTCCAGGTCCAGAACGTCGGCGACGCGACGCCGCAGTACAGCCGCAACGGCCAGTTCAACATCGACGCCAACGGCTACATCGTGAATGCCTCGAGCCAGCAGCTGATGGGCTACGCGGCGAGCGCCAACGGCACCATCACGCCGGGCACGGCGGTGCCGCTGCAGATGTCGACCGGCAACGTGCCGCCGAATCCGACCCAGGCCATGACGATGACGGCCAACCTCGATTCCTCGTCGACCGTCACCGCGCCGGCCGCCGGCGGCATCACCTACACCGACCCCACGACCTACAACAACGCGACCTCGGTCACGACCTACGACGGCAAGGGCCAGTCGGTATCGCTGACCTACTATTTCCAGAAGGCGAGCGCCGGCAACCCGGCCGCGGTACCGCCCACGGGCGACACCTGGAACGTGTTTGCCACGGCCAACGGCACCGACATCAGCGGCACGACGCCGCCGACGCCGCTGACGCAGATCGCCTTCGACACCAACGGCGCCAACCCGACGATGACGAACACCAACGCGGCCGGCCTGCTGACGGTGAAGGTGCCGGCGACGACGACGTACGGCACGATCACCTCGACGCTGGACCTCACCAAGCTGACCGAATACGGCACCGCCTTCGGCGTCACCTCGATGACGCAGGACGGCTATGCCTCGGGGCAGCTGAGCGGCCTGGCGATCGGCAAGGACGGCATCATCACCGCCAACTACTCGAACGGCCAGTCGCGCACGGCGGGCCAGGTCATGCTGGCCAGCTTCCGCAACCCGCAGGGCCTGCAGCCGCTGGGCAACAACGACTGGGCGCAGACGCCGGCATCGGGCACGCCGGTGACGGGCTCGCCGGGGCAGGGCAGCCTGGGCCTGCTGCAGGCGAGCGCGCTCGAGCAGTCCAACGTCGACCTCACGGCCGAACTCGTCAACATGATCACCGCGCAGCGCGTCTACCAGGCCAATGCGCAGACCATCAAGACGCAGGACCAGGTCATGCAGACCCTGGTCTCGCTGCGCTGAGAGGCGCCGCATGGACCGCGTCATCTATCTGGCGATGTCGGGCGCGAAGGCGTCGATGCAGCGCCAGGACGCGCTCGCCAACAACCTCGCCAACGCCTCGACCAACGGCTTCCGCGCCGAGCTCGAGGCCTTCCGCGCCGTGCCGGTGCGCGGCAGCGGCGCGACGACGCGCGCCTACGCGCTCGAGACCACGGTCGGCTACGACAACACGGCCGGGCCGATCCAGGCCACCGGCAACGCGCTCGACGTCGCGATGCAGGGCACGGCCTGGCTCGCCGTGCAGTCGCTCGACGGCACCGAGGCCTACACGCGTGCCGGTGCGCTGCAGGTCGACTCGCAGGGCCAGCTCGTGACGGTCGCGGGGCTGCCGGTGCAGGGCGAGGGCGGACCGATCACGATCCCGCTCAACGCGCGCGTCGACATCGCCGCCGACGGCACCGTCTCGACCACCGTGCCCGGCCAGGCGCCGCAGCAGGCCGGCAAGCTCAAGCTCGTCACGCCCCAGGCGCCGATGACGCGCGGCACCGACGGCCTGTTCCGCGCCGCCGACGGCAACGACCTCGCCGCCGATCCGGCGGCCAAGGTGCAGAGCGGTGCGCTCGAGGGCTCCAACGTGAGCCCGGTCGAGACGATGGTGCAGATGATCGCCGCCGGGCGCCAGTTCGAGCAGCAGATGAAGATGCTGACGACGGCCGAGCAGCGCGACCAGGCCGCCTCCAAGCTGCTCGGCACCGGCGCCTGAGCGCGCGCCGCGCGGCGGCGCGCCGCGGCGGCTCGAAGTAGCGCCGGATCGGGCCGCTAATCCGGCGCTCAGGGGGTTACAGACGGCGGCAAGATGAGCCGACGGATTTCAAGGACAACCGCCATGCTTCGATCGCTGTGGATCGCCAAGACCGGGATGGAAGGCCAGCAGACCCAGCTGGACGCGATCTCGAACAACCTCGCCAACGTCAGCACCAACGGCTACAAGCGGGCCAGCGTCGTGTTCGAGGACCTGATGTACCAGAACCTGCGCACCGCGGGCGCGGCCAGCTCCGACCAGACGACGCTGCCCACCGGGCTCCAGGTCGGCCTGGGCGTGCGCGCCGCGGCGACCTCGCGCAATTTCAGCCAGGGCACGATCCAGCAGACCGGCAACCAGTTCGACCTCGCGATCAGCGGCAACGGCTTCTTCCAGATCCAGATGCCCGACGGCACCACCGGCTACACGCGCGACGGCAGCTTCCAGATCAATGCCAACGGCCAGCTCGTGACGAACGCCGGCTACACGGTCCAGCCCGGCATCACGATCCCGGCCGGGACGACCGCGGTGACGATCGCCGGCGACGGCACCGTCAACGCGACGATCTCGGGCCAGACCGATCCGAAGAAGCTGGGCCAGCTCCAGCTCGCCGCCTTCGTCAACCCGGCCGGGCTGAACCCGCTCGGCGGCAACCTCTACGCCGAGACGGCGGCCTCGGGCACGCCCAACACCGGCGCGCCGGGCGCCAACGGCAACGGCAGCGTGCAGCAGGGCTATGTCGAGGGCAGCAACGTCAATGTCGTGCAGGAACTGGTGAACATGATCGCGACCCAGCGCGCCTACGAGCTGAATTCGAAGGCCATCACGACCTCCGACCAGATGCTGCAGAAGCTGGGGCAGATGTGATGCGCGCGCTGCGTCAAGCTGCACTCGCCCTCGCCTGCGCAGGCGCGCTCGGTCTCGGCGGCTGCGCGATGTTCGACGACTACATGCACCCGCGCGTCGATGTCGCCGACACGGCGCCGCCCCCGGCATCGGCCATCGCGCCGCCGCGCGCGGCCGTCAACGGCTCGATCTACCAGGCCGGCAGCTTCCGGCCGATGTTCGAGGACTTCCGCGCCCGCCTCGTCGGCGACACGCTGACGATCCAGATCGTCGAGAACATCAGCGCCACCGCGACCTCGACGAGCTCGGTCGCCAAGACCGGCACGCTGGGCGCCAGCGTCTCGGCGCTGCCCATCCTGGGCACGAGCGCGCTCGGCCGCGCGACGGCCTCGGGGACCTCGAACAACACCTTCTCGGGCCAGGGCGCCACCGTCAACAGCAACGCCTTCACCGGCACCATCACCGTCATCGTGCGCCAGGTGCTGCCCAACGGCAACCTGCTCATCGCGGGCGAGAAGCAGATCGGCGTGAACGAGAACGTCGACATGCTGCGCTTCTCGGGCCAGGTCGATCCGCGCGCGATCCAGCAAGGCAACACGGTGCCCAGCAGCTCGGTCGCCAATGTCCGGCTCGAGCAGCGCGGGCGCGGCCAGCAGGCCGATTCGCAGGCCATGGGCTGGCTCGCGCGCGTGTTCCAGAGCGTGGCCCCGGTCTGATGCACGCCTGATGCACACCTGATGCACACCATGAACGACACCTCATACGCGCTGCGCCTGGGCCGCTGGCTGCTCGCGCTGGCCTGCGCCGTCGCCCTGCTCGCGCCGCGGCCGGCCGGCGCGGTCGTGCGGCTCAAGGAGATCGCCTCGGTCGACGGCGTGCGCAGCAACCAGCTCGTCGGCTACGGCCTCGTCGTCGGCCTCGACGGCAGCGGCGACCAGGCGACGCAGACGCCGTACACGACGCAGTCGCTGACCTCGATGCTGCAGCAGATGGGCATCACGCTGCCGCCGGGCACGACGGTGCAGCCGCGCAACGTCGCCGCGGTGATGGTCACCGCCGACCTGCCCCCGTTCGCGCAGCCGGGGCAGACGATCGACGTCGACGTCGCCTCGGTCGGCAATGCCAAGAGCCTGCGCGGCGGCCTGCTCATCGTGACGCCGCTGCGCGGCGCCGATGGCCAGGTCTACGCGATCGCGCAGGGCAACCTGCTGATCGGCGGCGCCGGCGCCTCGTCGGGCGGCTCCAAGGTCCAGGTCAACCACCTGTCGGCCGGCCGCATCCCCAACGGCGCCAGCGTCGAGCGCAGCGTGCCGACGACGCTGGACCAGGGCGACACGCTGCGCCTGGGGCTGAACGCGAGCGACTACGCCACGGCGCGCGCCGTCGCCGAGGCCATCAACGCCGCCAAGGGCGCCGGCACGGCGTCGCCGCTGGACGGCCGCACCGTCAGCGTCAAGGTGCCGCCGTCGCCGGGCGCTCGCGTCGGCTTCCTCGCCGACATCGAGAACCTGCCGATCCAGCTCGAGCGACCAGCCGCGCGCGTCGTCATCAACACGCGCACCGGGTCGGTCGTGATGAACGATGCCGTCACGCTCAGCCCCTGCGCCGTCGCCCACGGCAACCTCAGCGTGACGATCACCAACACGCCCGTCGTGAGCCAGCCCAACGCGCTGAGCCAGGGCCAGACCGTGCAGGCGAACAAGACCGACATCACGCTCAAGCAGCAGGGCGGGGCGCTGATGAACGTGCCCGCCGGGGCGCAGCTGGCCGATGTCGTGAAGGCGCTCAACGCGCTCGGCGCGTCGCCGATGGACCTGCAGGCGATCCTGCAGGCGATGCAGGCCGCCGGCGCGCTGCACGCCGAGATCGACGTGATCTGAAATGAAGCCCACACGCTCGCTACGCTCGCTGCCCCCAGGGAGCCTCAGGGGCCCCTTCGTGGCCCTTGGGGCGTCAGTGCCCTTGGGGCGGCCCGGCGCGCACTGAGCCATGGCAACGACGACCACCGTGGGCGGCCTGGCGATCGACGCCAATGCGCTCGCGCGCCTCAAGTACCAGGCCGGCACCGATCCCAAGGCCGCGGTGCGCGAGGCGGCCAAGCTGCTCGAGGCCACCTTCATGGCCCAGCTCATGAAGAGCATGCGCGCGACGACGATGGCGGCCGACGATCCGCTGGCCAACCAGGGCTCGAAGATGGGCACCGAGATGCTCGACGCCCAGTTCGCGACCGCGCTCAGCGGCCGCCCCGGGGGGCTGTCGGACGCGATCATGCGCCAGCTCGACCGCCAGATGGGGCTGCCCGGGCCGATCCCGGCGCGCGGCAGCGCGAACAACACGCCGGCGCCGCTGGCGGCGCATCCGCAGCCCACGCATATCCCGCAGGCCGGCGCCGCCGGCTTCGTGCAGCAGCACCGCGCCGCCGCCCAGGCTGCCGAGGCCGCGACCGGGATCCCGGCCTCGTTCCTCGTCGCCCAGGCGGCGCAGGAGACCGGCTGGGGGCGCAGGGAGATCCGCCATGCCGACGGCACGCCCTCGTACAACCTGTTCGGCATCAAGGCCGGGGCGGACTGGAAGGGCCCGACGGCCGAGATCACGACGACCGAATATGTCGCCGGCCGGCCGCACAAGGTGGTGGCGAAGTTCCGCGCCTACGCGAGCTACGCCGAGTCGTTCGCCGACTACGCCCGTCTCATGACCTCGAGCCCGCGCTACCACCAGGTGGTCGCCAGCGCGCGCACGGCGAGCGGCTTCGCCCAGGGGCTGCAGAAGGCCGGCTACGCCACCGACCCGGCCTACGCCGCCAAGCTGACCCGGGTCATCAACACGACGCTGCGCCTGCAGCGCTCGCTGGCCTGAACGGAGCACCGCGATGGGATACAGCTCGCTGATGTCGATCGGGGTCGGCGCCCTGTCGGCGAACATGGCCGCGATCCAGACGGCCAGCAACAACATCTCCAACGCCAACGTCGCCGGCTACTCGCGCCAGACCGTCGACCTCGCGACCGCGCCCGGGCAGTACACCGGCGCCGGCTTCGTCGGCGAGGGCGTCAATGTCCAGAGCATCTCGCGCATCTACAGCAGCTTCCTGACGAATGCCGCGGCCGCCGCCGGCTCGGTGTCGGCGGCCGACAGCACGCGGCTGGCCCAGCTCAAGACGCTGGAGCAGCAGTTCCAGCTCACGACCGGCGGCATCGGCGCGTCGACGAACCAGCTCTTCAGCGCCCTGTCCGGACTCGTCAACAACCCGGGCGACGCACCGACGCGCCAGGTCGTGATCGGCGCCGCGCAGGGCCTGGCGGCGAACTTCAACACCATCGGCGGCGCGCTCGACCAGATGCAGGCGAGCGTGAATTCGCAGGTCACGACGACGGTGGCGCAGGTCAACTCGCTGGCGCAGCAGGTCGCCGCGCTGAACACGCAGATCGCGCAGGCCCAGTCGCTCGGCCAGCCGCCGAACCAGCTGCTCGACCAGCGCGACCGGCTGATTGGCCAGATCTCGTCCGACGTCCAGGTCTCGCGCGTCGACAACGCCGACGGCACGGCCTCGCTGTTCATCGCCGGCGGCCAGACGCTGGTGCTCGGCAGCAACGCGACGGCGCTGTCGGCGATCGCCGACCCCAGCGACCCCCATCGCGTCGCGCTCGCGGTCGGCAGCGGCAGCCAGGCGCGCACGCTCGACGCCCGGACGCTGGGCGGCGGCTCGATCTCGGGGCTGCTGAACTTCCAGAACACCGACCTCGTGAACGGCCGCAACCTGATCGGCCAGATGGCCACCGGCATCGCGGGCGCGATGAACATCGCCCAGCAGCAGGGCCTCACGCTGGCCGGCGTGGCGGGCGGCGCGATGTTCAGCATCGGCGGGCCGCGCGTCGTCGCCAACGCCGCGAATGCCGCCGGTCCGCCGGCGGGCAGCGTCGCGGCGACGATCACCGATGCCGCCGCCGTCCCGGCCAGCGACTACACGCTCAAGCAGGACGGCAGCGGCAACTGGACGCTGACCTCGCAGCCCGCGGGTGCGGTGACGCCGGTCAGCGTCGATGCGGCCGGCCAGGTCACCGTCACCGCCACCGGCGCGGCGGCGATCCCGGGCCTGAACCTGGTCGTCAGCAACGCCCAGGCCGGCGACAGCTACCTGATCCAGCCGCTGGCGACGGCGGCCGACACGATCACGGCCCAGATCACGAACCCGGGCGACCTCGCCGCCGCGGCGCCGCTGGTGGCCAGCACCGTCGCCGCCAACACCGGCACCGCCGCCGTCAGCGGCCTGACGATGACGACGACGCCGGCGGCCTTCCCCAGCGGCGGCGCGGCGCCGACCTTCCCGTCGACGACCGAGACGCTGACCTTCGCCAGCGTCAGCCCGCCCATCACCCAGACCGTGGGCGGCGTGACGACGAGCTACAACTACACCGTCACCTCCTCGATCAGCGGCACGGCCACGCCCTGGAACCCGGGCCTGCCGGTGCAGGGCGCGAACGGCTACAGCCTCACGCTCACCGGCGTGCCGGCGAACGGCGACAAGATCACGGTGGCGCCGATCGCCGCCGGGGCGATCACGACCGACAACGGCAACGCGACCGCGATGCTGGCGCTGCAGAACGCGAACATGGTCGGCGGCCTGACGGCGACCAACGCCTGGGCGAGCGCGGTCTCGACGATAGGCGTCACGGTCCAGGGCGCGAATGCCGCGTCGACGATGTCGAGCGCGGCGGCGAGCCAGGCGACCTCGGCGCAGACCTCGGTCTCGGGCGTCAACATGGACGAGGAGGCCGCCAACCTGATCCAGTACCAGCAGAGCTACCAGGCCGCGGCCAAGATCCTGCAGGTCGCGCAGTCGGTGTTCGATACCCTGCTGCAGACGGCCAGCGCCAGCAGCGCCTGATCGGAGTGCCCATGCGCATCGCCAGCTTCACCGCCTACCAGGCTACGCTCGCCAACCTGCAGGCACGCCAGCAGGACCTGTCGAACATCCAGAACCAGATGACGAGCGGGCTGCGCGTGCAGGTCGCCAGCGACGATCCGGTGGCCGCGGCCCAGGTCGTGCGCGCGGCCGCGGCGCAGAGTCGCATCACGGCGCAGACGACGGCCGCCAACGCCAGCCAGACCGAGATGCAGCAGACCGACAGCGCGCTCGGCAACGCCAGCAACCTGATCCTGCAGGCGCGCAACCTGATCGTCAGCGCCGGCAACGGCAGCTACACCGACAGCGACCGCGCCAACATCGCGAGCCAGCTGCAGGGCCTGCAGACCGACCTGTTCTCGATCGCCAACACCAGCGACGGCAACGGCCGCTACCTGTTCGGCGGCCAGGGCAGCGACACGGCGCCGTTCGTGCAGGGCGCTGCCGGCGCGGTGAGCTATGTCGGCAGCGCCGGCCAGCAGACGGCGGCCAGCTCGCAGCCGCTGCCGCTGACGGTCGACGGCAACGTCTGGATGAACGCCGCCGACCCCAACAACCCGGGCAGCACGATCTCGATCTTCCAGTCGCTGCAGAACACGATCACGGCGCTCAACACGCCGGGACAGAGCGCGGCGCAGATCGCGACCGCGGTCAAGCAGGGCCTGGCCAGCCTGGACGCGGGCTCGAACCAGCTCGCGGCGGCGCGCGCGAGCGTCGGCGCGGCCGAGAACGCGGTGCAGACGGTGACGAACCAGTTGAGCGCCGGCATGCTGGCGTCGCAGACCCAGCAGTCCAACGCCCAGGACCTGGACATGACGGCGGCGATCTCGAACTTCTCCACGCAACAGACCGGGTACCAGGCGGCGCTCAAGACCTACTCGATGATCCAGCAACTGTCGCTGTTCAATTACATTAGTCCGTCGAGTTCCTGAAGCATCTGGAGGGCGCCGGCTCGAACCGGCGCTGTGCATGCAAGAACATTCCGTGCTGGGTCACGTGGCCCTGGGCTACAGCCCGATGATCGACCGCCAGCGCGAGGTCGTGGCGACCCGGCTGACGATATTCCCGGACAACCCCGGCGGCGCGCCCGACGCGGCCGCGCTGCTGCGCGCGATCGAATCGGTCTGGCCGGCCGAGTCCGGCGGCAAGCCGCTCAAGCTCGACCCGCGGCCGCTCGACCCGGCGCGCGTCAAGCAGCAGGTGACGCCGCTGGTGTCGCTGAACCTCGCCGGCGAGGACCTGCTCGCCGCCGTCCTCAATGCCGATCCGGGCCCGCAGCTGATGATCGAGGTGCCGGCCTTCATGGCCAGCGACCCGGCGCACCAGGGCGCGCTGCGGCAGCTGCACGAGGCGGGCACGACGCTGCTCATCAAGGGGCGCCCGCTGGCACCGCTGGCGCCCGAGATCCTGGCCTGGTTCAGCCACTCGATCGTCGAGATGACCGACGACCGCCGCAGCGGCGCGCCGCCGCCGCATGCCGCGCGCCAGGTGACGACGGTGCAGGCCGGCGCGCGCTCGAGCGCCGACATGGAGGCCGCGTTCACGCGCGGCGCCGTCGCCGCGCTCGGCTGGCCGCTCGACGACGCCCTGCCCAAGGGCCATGGACGCGGCCAGGTGCCGAGCGACATCACGACCGTGCTCGAACTGATCAACGGCGTCGAGCGCGAGGATCCGGTGCCCAAGCTCGAGGCCGTGCTGCGGCGCGACCCGACGCTGGCGTTCCGCCTCATGCGCTACCTGAATTCGCCCGCCTTCGGGCTCTCGGTCGAGATCAACTCCTTCGGCCATGCGCTGATGCTGCTCGGCTACCAGCGTCTCAAGCGCTGGCTCGCGCTGCTGCTGGCCTCGTCGTCCAAGGGGGCGTACTGCAAGCCGCTGGTCTACGGCGCGGTGCGGCGCGGCCTGCTGATGGAGGAGCTCGGGCGCGAGCAGGGCGACGCCGAGGTGCGCGGCGAGATGTTCATCTGCGGCGTCTTCTCGCTCCTCGACCGGCTGCTGCAGCAGCCCTTCTCGGAGCTGCTGCGCAGCGTGCCGGTGCCCGAGCGCGTGCAGGCCGCGCTGCGCGGCGACGGCGGTCCCTACGGTCCCTACCTCGAACTCGTGCGCGCGATCGAGCAGGAATCGGTCTACGACATCCGGACCCAGGCCGAGGCCCTGATGCTCGGAGCCGGCAGCATCAACCGCGCCCTGCTGGCGGCACTGGACTCGGCGCGGCAGCTCGACGGTTGAGCGCGCAGCCCCCGATCGCGATCGATCCCGGATCGCGGCTGCGCGGTCTGCTCGCGCTGCCCATACCGGTCACCGTGCAAGGCGTGGATTTGCGGCTCGTCGACGCCAACGAGGCCTATGCCGCGCTCGTCGGGCGCACGCGCGCCGCGCTCGTCGGGCGCGACCCGGTCGACCTGCTGCCGCCCGAGGAGCGCGAGGGCGCGCGCGCGCTGCGG
>JAGWVB010000436.1 GCA_018971105.1 Burkholderiales bacterium | reverse complement strand
GCGCCGCGACGCCCTCGGCGCTGCTCGCGCGCGCGCTCAGCGGCCGCGTCGGCCATGTCGAGTCCGAGGTCGCGCGCATGGTCGCGCTGGCGCGCGGCGAGGCCGAGCCCGACCTCGCCCTCGTGCGCGTGGTCTGGCAGATGTTCGTCAGCCCGGCCGACTGGTCGTGGCGGCCGCTGCGCAAGGCCTGGCACTGGAACGCGCCGCCGCTGCGCCACGCGCTGCGCGCGGCGCTGGCGATCGGCACCGGCTATCTCGTCTCGATCGCGCTGCCCTGGGGCAGCCACGCCTACTGGATCCTGCTCACCATCGTCGTCGTGCTGCGCGGCAGCCTGGCGCAGACGCTGGAACGGCGCAACAGCCGCGTCGCGGGCACGCTGCTGGGCTGCGCCCTCGCCGCCGGGCTGATCATGCTGCACCTGCCGGTGCCGGTGCTGCTCGTGTGCAGCTCGATCGCGCAGGCGCTGGCGCATGCGTTCGCGGTGCGGCGCTACCTCATCGCCGCCGTCGGCGCCACCGTGCTCGGGCTGCTGCAGGCGCACCAGCTCGATGCCGCCGCGCCGCCGGTGTTCGCCGGCCTCGAGCGCCTGGCCGACACGCTCATCGGCGTCGCCATCGCCTGGGGCTTCAGCTACGTGCTGCCGGCCTGGGAGCGCACCCAGATCCCGCGCCTCGTGCAGCGCACGCTGGCGGCGCAGGCGCGCCATGCGCAGGTCGCGCTCGGGCTGGGCCAGCTCGATTCGGTCGACAACGCGCCCGAGCTCGAATGGCGGCTCGCGCGGCGCGAGGCCTACGACGCGCTCTCGGCGCTGGTGCAGGCCACGCAGCGCTCGCTCGCCGAGCCGCGCGCCGTGCGCCCGCCGCTGGACCCGCTGGCGCGGCTGCTCGCCCATGGCTACCAGCTGCTGGCTCAGCTCACGGCGGTGAAGACGATGTTGCTGCTGCGCCGCGGCCGCCTCAAGCTGCGCGCGCTGCGCGAACCGCTGCGCCGGTCCGGCGACGAGATCGAGGCGCGCCTGGCCGGCCGCGCCCGGGCCCCGGCGCCCGCGGCCGAGGAGGTCGAGTACCCGCACGCGCTGCCCGACCCCTCGGTCGACGACCTCAGCCCCTGGGCGCTGCGCCGGCTCGCGCTCGCCGAGGCCATCGCCGAGCGCCTGCGCGCCGATGCCGACGAGGTCTTCGACGCCACCGGCCGGCCGCGCACGCGCAGCTACGGCGGCCCGGGCTGAGGCGGCGTCCCGGCGCGTCCGCCGACGCAGCAGAATCGAGCCATGAGCCCGCGCCCCCGCAACCGTCGCATCGTCGCCGGCCTGGCCGCGCTTGGCGCCCTGCTCGCGCTGCTGGCCTATGCCCTGCCGCCCTGGCTGCGCGGCCTGGCCGAGCGCGAGGCGACGGCGGCGCTCGGGCGCCGCGTGACGATCGCGTCGCTGGAGCTCGAACCCTGGCGCCTCGGCATCGGCGTGAGCGGGGTCGCGCTCGCGCCGGCGGGCAGCGCGAGCGCCGCGGCGCCGCAGCTCAGCATCGCCCGCGCCCGCCTGCGCTTCGCGCTCGCAAGCCTGTGGCAGCGCGCGCCGGTGATCGCCGCCATCGAGGTCGACGGGCTGCGCGCGCGCATCGAGCGCAGCGCGCCGGGCCATTACGACATCGACGACCTGATCGCGCGCCTGGGCGCCGGACCGCAGCCGCCGCCCACGGCGCCGCCGGCACGCTACGCGATCCACAACCTGCAGCTGCGCGATGCCGCGCTGACCTTCGACGACCGCCCGCTGGGGCGCGTGCACCACCTCGATGCGTTGACGCTGACGCTGCCCTTCCTCTCGACCCTGCCCTCGGATGTCGCGATCGAGGTCGCGCCGCGGCTGGCGTTCAAGCTCGACGGCACGGCCTTCGACAGCGGCGCCCGGGCGCGGCCCTTCGCGGCCCCGCGCGCCGGTCGCCTCTCGATCGCCTTCGCCGGCTTCGATCTCGCGCCCTGGCTCGGCTACCTGCCGGCGGCGTTGCCGGTGCGCGTGCTGCGCGGCCGCGTCGGCGCCGACCTGCAGCTGAGCTTCACGCAGCCGCCGGGCGCGGCGCCGCGGATCGCGCTCAGCGGCCGGGTGCAGGTCGACGACGCGGCGCTCGCCGACGGCCATGGTGCAC
This sequence comes from Burkholderiales bacterium, assembly GCA_018971105.1. Classification (GTDB taxonomy): domain Bacteria; phylum Pseudomonadota; class Gammaproteobacteria; order Burkholderiales; family Burkholderiaceae_C; genus Rubrivivax. The sequence goes on along the minus strand of JAGWVB010000436.1, from coordinate 155 downwards.
CGCTGGCGCAATGGCGGACGCTGACGGTCGAGCTCGCTGATGTGCAGCCGCTGGCGCACCGCATCGCGCTCGGCGCGGTGCGCGCCGACGCGCTCGAGCTCGATGTCGCGCGCGCGGCGGACGGACGCATCAATCTGGAGCGGCTCGGCGACGCG
>JAGWVB010000138.1 GCA_018971105.1 Burkholderiales bacterium | reverse complement strand
CGCGGCGCCGGCGCTGGCACGCAGCGCCGCGCGCAAGCGCGCCACCTGAAGGGGACGATGAGCGGCTTCCTCGTCGGCCACGCGACGCACCCCGACTGGCGCGGCGCGCTGGCGCTGGCGGCGGCGCAGATCGAGGGCGCGCGCGCGCGCGGCGCAGCGGCGCCGACGCTGGGCTTCGTCTACCTCACAGACGCCTACGCCGGCGCCGCCGAGCCCCTGCTGGCCGAGCTGCAGCTGCGCTGGCCCGGCGTGGCCTGGGTCGGCAGCGTCGGGGTCGGCGTCGCCGCCAGCGGCGTCGAGTATTTCGACGAGCCGGCGCTGGTGCTGATGCTGGCCGACCTGCCGGCCGGCGCCTTCGAGGTCTATTCGGGTGCGCGCAAGCTCCAGCGCATCGATCCGTACAGCGCGCTCGTCCACGCCGACCCGGCCACGCCCGACCTCGCCGAACTCATCGCCGAGCTCGCCGAGCGCATGGGCTCGGGCTATCTGTTCGGCGGCCTGGCGTCGCCGCGCCGGCGTGCGCTGCACATCGCCGACGGGGTCTGGGAGGGCGGGCTCTCGGGCGTGGCCTTCGACGCCGACGTGGCGCTCGTCTCGCGCGTGACCCAGGGCTGCCAGCCGATCGGGCCGACGCGCTCGATCGACGCCTGCGAGCGCCACATCGCGCTCACGCTGGACGGCGAACCGGCGCTGGCCTGCCTGCTGCGCGACCTCGGCGTGGCCGATCTGGGCAACCCGCGCGAGCTGCTGCCGCGGCTGCGCGGCACGCTCGTCGGCCTCACCGATGCCCGCGACGAGGCGGGCGCGCGCGCGGGCCAGTTCGGCAGCGCGACGCGCGTGCGCCACCTCATCGGCATCGACCCCGCGCGCCGCGCCGTGGCGGTGGCCGACCCGCTCGAACCCGGGCTGCGCATGGCCTACTGCCAGCGCGACGTGGCGGCGGCGCGGCGCGACCTGGTGCGCATCTGCAGCGAGATCCGCGAGGAGCTGGCGGGCGAGCCGGGCGCCCGCGCGCGGCCGCTGCGCGGCGCCCTCTACGTCAGCTGCTCGGGGCGCGGCGGCCCGCATTTCGGCGGCCCGTCGGCCGAATTGCAGATCGTCCAGCACGCGCTCGGCGACGTGCCCCTGGTCGGCTATTTCGCCGGGGGCGAGATCGCGCGCCACCATCTCTATGGCTACACCGGCGTGCTCACCGTATTCACCGCATGAATTCCACCATCCGCACCGAACCGAGGGAGGTCGCGCCCGCCGCGGCGCTCGCCGACCCGCGCGCCCTGCGCCAGGCCGAGGTCGTGGCCGCGCTGGCGCCGCTGCTGCCCGCGCATGCGCTGCTCTGGCATGCCGAGGAGACGCGGCCCTACGAATGCGACGGCCTCACCGCCTACCGCCAGCAGCCGCTCGCGGTGGCGTTGCCCGAGACCGAGGCCCAGGTCGCCGCGCTGCTCCAGGCCTGCCACCGCCTGGGCGTGCCGGTGGTCGCGCGCGGCGCCGGCACCGGGCTGTCGGGCGGCGCGATGCCGCACCTGCTGGGCGTGACGCTGTCGCTGGCCAAGTTCAACAAGATCGTGATGATCGACCGCCAGGCGCGCAGCGCCACCGTCCAATGCGGCGTGCGCAATCTCGCGATCAGCGAGGCCGCCGCGCCCTACGGCCTGTACTACGCGCCCGACCCGAGCAGCCAGATCGCGTGCACGATAGGCGGCAACGTGGCCGAGAACTCGGGCGGCGTGCATTGCCTGAAATACGGCCTCACGCTGCACAACGTGCTGCGCGTGCGCGGCTACACCGTCGAGGGCGAGGCGATCGAGTTCGGCAGCGAGGCGCTCGATACGCCGGGCCTGGACCTGCTGCCGCTCGTCATCGGCAGCGAGGGCATGCTCGCGGTGACCACCGAGGTCACGGTCCGGCTGGTGCCCAAGCCGCTGCTGGCGCGCTGCATCATGGCCAGCTTCGACGACGTGCGGCGCGCCGGCGACGCGGTGGCCGCGATCATCGCCGCCGGCATCATCCCGGCCGGCCTCGAGATGATGGACCAGCCGATGACGGCCGCCGTCGAGGACTATGTCCATGCCGGCTACGACCTCGACGCCGCGGCCATCCTGCTGTGCGAGAGCGACGGCACGCCCGAGGAGGTGGCCGAGGAGATCCAGCGCATGCTGGACGTGCTCACCGGCTGCGGCGCGACGCGGCTCGAGGTCAGCAAGGACGAGGCGCAGCGGCTGAAGTTCTGGAGCGGGCGCAAGAACGCCTTCCCCGCCAGCGGCCGCATCAGCCCCGACTACATGTGCATGGACAGCACGATCCCGCGCCGCAAGCTGGCCGAGATCCTGCTGGCGATCGCGGCCATGGAGCGCAAGTACGACCTGCGCTGCTGCAACGTCTTCCATGCCGGCGACGGCAACCTGCACCCGCTGATCCTCTTCGATGCCAACGATCCCGACCAGATGCAGCGCTGCGAGCGCTTCGGCGCCGAGATCCTCGAGACCAGCGTCGCGCTCGGCGGCACCGTGACCGGCGAGCATGGGGTCGGGGTCGAGAAGCTGAATTCGATGTGCGTGCAGTTCTCGAGCGCCGAACTGCAGCAGATGCTGGCGGTCAAGCGCGCCTTCGATCCGGCCGGCGGGCTCAACCCGGGCAAGGTGATCCCGACGCTGCAGCGCTGTGCCGAATACGGCCGCATGCATGTCAAGCGCGGGCTGCTGCCCTTCGCCGAGCTGGAGCGCTACTGATGGACGCCGCACCCGCCGCCGCCGCCGCATCGCCGGCCCTGGCCGCGCTCGTCGAGCGCGTGCAGGCGGCACGCGCGCACAAGACCCCGCTCGAGATCCGCGGCGGCCGCACCAAGGCCTTCTACGGCGAGGAGCCGCGCGGCGAACCGCTCGAGGTCGGCGCGCTCGCCGGCATCAGCAGCTACGAGCCGAGCGAACTCGTCGTCAGCGTGCGCGCCGGCACGCCGCTGGCCGAGCTCGAGGCGGCACTCGCCGCGCAGGGCCAATGCCTGCCCTTCGAGCCGCCGCGCTTCGCCGCCGGCGGCACCGTCGGCGGCATGGTCGCGGCCGGGCTCGCGGGGCCGGCGCGCGCGGCCGTCGGCGGCGTGCGCGACTACCTGCTCGGCGCGACGCTGCTCGACGGCCGCGGCGAACTGCTGAGCTTCGGCGGCCAGGTGATGAAGAACGTCGCCGGCTACGACGTCGCGCGCGTGCTCGCCGGATCGATGGGCACGCTGGGCCTGATCTGCGAGGTCTCGCTCAAGGTCCTGCCGCGCCCGCGTGCCGTGCGCACGCTGCGCCTGGAGACCGACCCGGCGGGCGCGATCCGGCGCTTCAACGAATGGGCCGGCCAGCCCTTGCCGATCGACGCCACCGCCTGGTGGGACGGCATGGCCGTGCTGCGCCTGGCGGGCGCCGAGGCGGCGGTGCAGGCGGCGGCGCAGAGGATCGGCGGCGAGGTCGTCGAGGACGCGCTCGCGGCCGCCTTCTGGACCGGCCTGCGCGACCATCGCGACGAGTTCTTCGTCGGCGCGGCCAAGGCCGTCGCCGCCGGCGCGGCGCTGTGGCGGCTCTCGGTGCCGGCGACGACGCCGCCGCTCGAGCTCTCGGGCGAACAGCTCGTCGAATGGGGCGGCGCGCAGCGCTGGCTCTGCACCAGCGCACCGGCCGGCCTGATGCGCGAGGCCGCGGCCGCGGCCGGCGGCCATGCGGTGCTGTTCCGCGGCCGCGACAAGAGCGCCGGCGCCTTCGCGCCGCTCAAGCCGGTGCAGTTGAAGATCCAGCGCGCTCTCAAGCGCGCCTTCGACCCCGATGCGATCTTCAACCCGGGTCGGCTGACCCCGGGCATCTGAATTCCCGCGCCCCGCAAGCGATGCGCGCACTCGATCCACGACCGGTCTGATGCAAACGAATCTCGCCCCCGAATTCAAGGACCTGCGCGCCGGCACCGAGGCCGAGGCCATCGTGCGGCGCTGCGTGCACTGCGGTTTCTGCACCGCGACCTGCCCCACCTACCAGCTGCTGGGCGACGAGCTCGACGGCCCGCGCGGCCGCATCTACCTGATCAAGCAGATGCTCGAGGGCGCGCCGGTCACGCGCAGCACGCAGCAGCACCTGGACCGCTGCCTGACCTGCCGCAATTGCGAGACCACCTGCCCGAGCGGGGTCGAGTACGGGCGCCTGATCGACATCGGCCGCGAACTCGTCGAGGCGCGCGTGCCGCGGCCGCAGGGCGAGCAGGCGCTGCGCTGGCTGCTCAAGACCGGGCTGACCTCGCCCGCCTTCGCGCCGGCGTTGAAGCTGGGCCAGGCGCTGCGGCCGCTGCTGCCGCGGGCCCTGAAGGCCAAGGTGCCGCCGCGCGCCGGCGCGCGCGCGCATCGCTGGCCCACGCGCAGCCATCCGCGCAAGGTGCTGCTGCTGCTGGGCTGCGTGCAGCCGGCGCTGCTGCCCAACATCAATTCGGCGACGGCGCGCGTGCTCGATGCCGCCGGCATCCAGACCCTGGTCGCGGACGAGGCGCGCTGCTGCGGCGCGCTGCGCACGCACCTGGGCGACGGCGCAGGCGGACTGGCCGACATGCGGCGCAATATCGACGCCTGGTGGCCGCTCGTCACCGGCGTCACCGAGCACGGCAAGGTCGAGGCCATCGTCGTCAATGCCTCGGGCTGCGGCGTCGCGGTGAAGGACTACGGCCACGCGCTCGCGCACGACGCGGCCTATGCCGACAAGGCGCGCCGCGTCGCCGAACTGGCGCGCGACCTGAGCGAACTGCTGCCCGACATCGCCGCCGCGCTGCGCGGCAAGTTGCGCGCGCCGAAGGCGCGGCGGCTCGCGTTCCACCCGCCCTGCACGCTGCAGCATGGTCAGCGCCTGCGCGGCGGCGTCGAGAGCCATCTGCGCGAACTCGGCTTCGAGGTCGAGATCGCGGCGGCCGAGGCGCATCTGTGCTGCGGCTCGGCCGGGACCTACAGCATCCTGCAGGGCGAACTGGCGACGGCCCTGCGCGACCGCAAGCTGGCCCAATTGCAGCCGCTCGATGCGCAGGCCATCGTGAGCGCCAATATCGGCTGCATCCAGCATCTGCAAAGCGGCACCACGACCCCGGTGATGCATTGGGTCGAGGCGCTGGACGAGGTGCTGAACGATTGAGTCGGTGCGCGCGGGCGCATGACCGCGGCGGGTTGCCGGACCCGATTCGGGTGGCTTGCGCGCGGCGCGCGGGCCCATGCGGCCACTGCGCGCGCAGCGCTTATCCGACCCGGAAATCCTCCAGGGCCTTGCCCGCATTCAAGGCGTCGCGCAGCCATTGCGGGCGCTTGCCGCGGCCGCCCCAGGTGCCGCCGCTGTCGTTGCGGTATTTCACCGCGCGCGCGGTTTTCGCGACCTTGCGACCGCGTGCCTTGGCCGGGCCCGCGGCGGCGCGGCGGGACCTGGCGCCGAATCCGAGATCCTCGGCGCTCAGGTTGTAAACGCCGATCGCATCGCGGATGCGATCGATCACGCCTTCGATTTCCTTGCGGCGCGCCGATTCGGCCTCCGCCTTGAGGGCCTCGATTTGCTGGACGATCTGGGCGTAGGTCTTGGTCATGGTTTCGATGGATGAAGCACGCGGTTCGGGAATTCCTTCCGTGGAAGGGCCGGCGGCGATAGCGCGCGCGAACGGAGTTTGCAACGCCATGGGTTCGCGGCTCGCGCGAGGCCGATTATGGGCAGAAAGGGAATTAAGTCGTTTCCCGATGTTAAAGACCATGAGCACCCAATCGGAAGTCGAGATCATCGAACACCGATGATCGCAATCGATCGGACTGATGGATCACCATTGAGCCGGATCGACGCCGTAATAGCGCGCGAATTCCCGATACAGGTCCGGATGCAGCCGCGCCAGCTCCGCGCCCTGCTCGAAGAAATGCTCGCTCACGACGGCGAAGAATTCGGCCGCATCGGTGGCGCCGTAGGGCGCGATCAGGCCGTCCTCGCCGCGCGTGACGCGCTGCCGCAGCGCCGCGTATTCGGCGCCGAGCACGGCGGCCCAGCGCGCGTAGCCGTCGCGCCGCCCGAGCCAGGGCGCGCCGTTCGCGCGGCCGCGTTCCTGGTCGAGCTGATGCGCGAATTCGTGCACGACGACATTGCGGCCGTCGGCGGGATCGGCGGCGCCGGCGACAACCTCGTCCCAGGCCAGCAGCACCTGGCCCTGCTGCCAGGATTCGCCGACGAGGGCGCGCCGCGTCTCGTGGGTCAGCCCGCTGCCGTCGCTGTGGCTGCGCTCGACCACGAAGGCGCCCGGGTAGAGCAGGATCTGGCGCAAGGCCGGGAAATAGCCGGCATGGTCGTGCAACAGCAGCAGGGCGGCCTGGGCCGCGACGAGCACGCGCATCTCCTCGCTCACCTCGAGGCCGGCGCAGCCGATGAAGGGCTTCTCGGCCAGCAGCACCTGGATGCGCTTCTTCAAGCGCCATTGCAGGTCGGCCGGCAGGCGCGCATAGGCCGGCAGGCGCCGGCGCAGGATCTCGCGCCAGGCCTGCGGGAAGGGTCGGCGCACGATGCGCGCGCGGCGCCAGACGGCGAGCGCCGCGGGCCCGGCGAGCCAGGCCGCCACGCTCAGCGCGAGGGCGACGAACAGGAGGAGGGGTGCGAGCGCGGTCACCGCAGGATCTGGGCGCGCGCGACGCCGGTTTCAAGTCCCCGCGGATGCGGGGGCCGCGTCCGGGGGCGCGTCCGGGGCGGGGTCCGCGCGCTGCACTAGCGCCGGGAGCAGACCGGCCGCCGTTCGAGCCACAGCGCCAGCTGCTGGCGCAAATCGACGAGGTGCGCGCGCTGCGCCTGGCGCGCGACCGGGTCGGTCTGGCCGTCGATCGCCCGGCTCAGCGCCTCGATGCGCTGCATCAGCTCGACCTCGGGCGGCACGACGCCGGCGTCCTTGAGGATCTTGTAGCCCATGCGCCATTCCACCGGCGTCTCGTCGTAGCCGTCGCCGAAATCGAGCGGCTTGCCCCAGCTCGGCGCGCGGCGCATCTCGGCCTCGGACTCGGCGAGCTTGCGGCCGATCTCGTCCTCGAGCCCTTGCAGCCGCTGTTCGCGCCGCTCGGCCGCCGTCATGCGCGTTCCTCGCTCGGCAGCGCCAGGCGCTCGACCCAATGGCGCGTCAGCGGCGTCGCCTGGCGCGCCATGCCGCGTTCGTTGAGCAGCGCTTGCCCGAGCGCGCGCTCGCTGCCGTCGGCCGCCGCTGCGAGCAGGGTCTGGTCGACGAGGTCGCGCTGGACCTGGCTGCCGCCCAGCCGCGGCAATGGCCCGCGCAGCGGATAGATCTGCGCCACCGCGCCGTCGGCATCGCCGCGGGCATGGGCCAGCAGGCCGCGCATCAGCGGCAGCGCGACCTCGCGCGCGACGGCGTGGTTGCTGCGATGCAGGTCCTCGAGTGCGAGCGCGCGCATCGCGCATTGCGCCACCCAGGCCTCGGCGCGCGGCAGCAGGCCGGCCGCCAGCAGCGCGAGCACATGGTGCAGGTCGACGAAGGCGCAATGACCGGCGCCGGTCTCGGGCCAGGCCTCGACGAGCGCCGCCGCATGCGCGGCGATGTCCTCGCCGATCAGGTGCAGCCGCCACAGCAGCGCGGCGCCGTCGACGCGCGAGGCCGTCGTGTGCAGCGTCGCGGGCGCGAGATGGGTGTCGAGCAGGCGCAGCACGCCGGCGATGTCCATCGCCTCGAGCCTGAACAGCGCCTTGTGCCACCACAGGTGATGGGCCCAGCGGCTGCGCGCATCCCAGGACGGCTGGTGCTGGCGCAGCCAGGCCGAGCCTTCCTCGTAGCGGCCCTGCATCTCCATCACATGCGCCACCGCGTGCACGGCCCAGGGCGCGCTTGCGCCGCCGGCGAGCGCGCGCCGCCCGACCTCCTCGGCCTGCGGATGGAGGTTGTTCTCCTGCAGGCCCCAGGCGTAGAGCGCGAGCACATGGGGGTACAGCGGATCGGCCTCGTCCCAGGCCGGCAGCACGCGCGCCGGGCGCTGTCGCAGCGCCGCGGCATCGCCGCGCACCTCGTCCCAGTGGTGCACGCAATGCAGCGCCAGCGCGTCGCAGGGGTGGTCGATGAGCAGGCGGTCCCAGATGCGGCACGCCGCCTCCCAGCGGCCCTCGTGCAGCGCCTGCAGGGCCTGCCCGTGCGCGCGCTCGCGCGGCGTCGCGCGCGCCATGCGCTCGGCCGCGAGCGCCAGGTGCGTCACCGCCTCGGCATCGGCTTCGGGGTCGAGCATCGCGTGGAGGAAGCCGGCCCGCATCAGGTGCGGCATCGGCCAGGCCGGGTCGGCCGCGGCGGCGGCCTCGAGGTCGGGCAGCGGACTGTCGTCGCGGCTCAGCAGCCGGCGCAGCGCGCATTCGGCCGCGTCGAGCGCCGCTGGGGCGCAACTGCTGCCGGGGTTGCCGCGTCGATCCGGGAACGACATGGTCTGCAATGTAGCGCGATCGGCCGGCGGCGGCGACGGCCCTCAGGACTGCGGCCAGGGCGGCAGCGGCGCGCGCAACTGCTCGAAGGCGCGCGCGACGCGCAGCACGCCTAGATCGTCGTGGCGCCGGCCGGCGATCTGCAAGCCGATCGGCAGCCCGGTGGCGCCCTGCGCGCAGGGCACGCTGATCGCCGGCTGCTCGCTCATGTTGTACGGCAGCGTGTAGGCGATGTGCTCCATCGCGCGCAGCGGGTCGTTGGTCGGACTCGCCCAGTCGGCCGCAAAGGCGGAGACCGGCGCCACCGGCGAGATCACGAAGTCGAACGGCGCGCAGGCGGCCACCGCGGCGTCGCGCAGCGCGGCGATCTGGCTGTAGCCGCCGAAGACCTCGGCGGCGCTGAAATGCGCGCCGGCGGCCACCCAGTCGCGGATGTAGGGCAGCACGCGCTCGCGCCGCGCCGGCGGCAGCGCCGAGATGTCGAGCCAGGAGCGCATGCGCCAGAACAGGTTGATGCCGTCGGCCATCGCGCGCGTCGTGAACGGCGCCAGCGGCTCGACATGCGCCCCCGCGGCCTCGAGCCGCCGCGCCGCGTCGCGCACCGCGGCCGCGATCTCGGCGTCGCATGCGAGCCCCCAGCCGGCGTCGAGCAGCAGGCCGATGCGCAGGCCGCGCAGCAGCTCGCCCGGCTCGCGCGGGTCGCCGCCGAGCGCGCACCAGTCGAGCGCCTGCGGCGGCAGGCTCGTCGCGTCGCGCGCATCGGGGAGGCTGAGCACGCTCATCGCGATCGCCGCGTCGTCCGTGCTGCGCGTGATCGGCCCGGCGACGCGGCCGACATAGGGCGGACGGATCGGCACGCGGCCGTTGCTCGGCTTGAAGCCGACGACGCCGCACCAGTCGGCGGGCAGGCGGATGCTGCCGCCGATGTCGGTGCCCAGATGCAGCGGGCCATAGCCGGCGGCGGCCGCGGCGGCGGCGCCGGCGCTGCTGCCGCCGGGGTTCTTCGTCGGGTCCCAGGGGTTGCGCGTCAGCGCGTGGAAGCTCGACAAGCCCGACGACAGCATGCCGTAGTCGGGCATCGTCGTCTTCGCGACGAGCACCGCACCGGCCTCGCGCAGCCGCGCCGCCGGCGGCGCGTCGTCGGCCGCGGGCACGAGTTCAGTCGCCGCCGTGCCCAGCGGCAGCGGCAGGCCGCGCGTGGCGATGTTCTCCTTGACCGTCACCGGCACGCCGTCGAGCGGGCCGAGCGCGGCGCCGCGCAGCCAGCGCGACTCGGATGCGCGCGCCGCGGCCAGCGCCGCCTCGGCATCGGCGGCCCAGGTCGCGTGCAGCCGCGGCTCGCAGCGCGCCATGCGTTCGAAGACGGCGCGCACGACGTCCACGGGCGAGCAATCGCGCGCGGCATAGGCGCGCGCCAGCGCGGCGATGCCGAGTTCGTGCAGCGCAGCCGTCATCGCGCTCAGGCCCGGCTCAGCGCGGCGCGGTCGTTGGCCATGCTCGGCGATCTCTTCCACAGCCCGCGCAGCGCGCGCCGGCGCACCGCCAGCTGGGCCGGGTTCCAGATGAAGGCGTTGACGGCATCCGCGGCAAGACGGCGCTGGATGTCGCGCCACAGCCGCGCCTTCTTCATGTCCGCGGCGACGCCCAGCGCGGTGACGGGGCTGCGGAACTTCGCGCTGTCGTAGCCGAAGCAGCAGCCCGGGTCGGTGCAGGCGGTGGCGTAGTCGAGCGGCTCGGCATGGTTGATGACCGCGAGGTCGAAGCGGCCCTCGAAGGCGCCGGCCAGCCCTTGCGCCCATTCGACGTTCTCGATCTTCGCGCGCATGCCCACCTGGGCCAGCATGGCGGCGACGATCTCGCCGCCCTTGCGCGCGCAGTTCGGCGGCGGCAGCGTCAGCGTGGCGTCCAGCGGCGTGTTCACGCCGGCCTCGCGCAGCAGCGCGCGGGCGCGCGCCGGGACGTAGCGGTGACGCCGGTGAGGTCGAGATAGCCGAGCACGGTGGGCTCGAAAGGGCTGCCGATCGGCCGCCCCAGCCCTTCCTCGGCGCCGACGATGAAGGCCTTGCGGTCGATGGCATGGGTGATCGCGCGGCGCACGCGCACATCGTCGAAGGGCTTGCGGCGGTTGTTGATCTCGACGATGCCCTTGCCCGAGGTGCTGCCGACCTCGACCGCGAAGCGGGGGTCGGCGCGCAGCTGCGCCAGCGCGGCCGGCGCACCGAAGCGCGGGAAGGCGTCGATGTCGCCGGCCAGCAGCGCCGCGACCTGGGCCGCCGGGTCCTCGATGAAGCGGAAGACGACGCGGCGCAGCGGCGGCACCGGGGCGCGCGCCGTCGCGGCGCACGAGCGTGATGCTCGAGCCACGGGCCCGGTTCTCGATGCGGTACGGGCCGGTGCCGACCGGGCGCGTCGCCGCCTGGTCGGCGCTGGCCGGGTGCAGGGTGATGGCGGTGTTCTCGCCGAGCCGGAACGGGATCAGCGCATCGGCATGGTCGAGCTGCAGCGTCACGTGGTGGTCATCGACGATGTCGACGCTGCGCAGGTTGTCGAACAGCGCGCGCCGCGCCTTGTTCGTGCTGCCGGCGGCGCGCGCGCGGCCGGAGCTGAACTTCACCGCGGCGGCATCGAAGGGCTTGCCGTCGGCAGCGCTCTTCGTCAGGCCCTCGAGGACGCGGTGGTGCACGACCTCGCCGATGGCCGCCGCGGCGGCGACGGTGGGGTCCAGCCGCGTCGGCTCGAGCACCATGCCGAGCACCGCGCTGTCCTTGGCCGGTGCGGCGCGCAGCGCCGCGGGGCCGAGCGCCGGCGTCGCCGCAAGCAGGGACTGGAATTCGCGCCGGGCCAGGGTCATCGTCTTCTCCCGGGCCCGGTCCGCGGACCCGCGCCGCCATTCTGCGCGATGCGCCGGCCCGCTCGATCGCCACGCCTGCCGCGCCGCCTCGACGAGCGCGCGCGTCGCCGCGTGCGTCGGCGCGCGGAACAGCGCGCGCGGCGTGCCGCGATCGACGATGCGGCCGCGCTGCAGCACGATGACCTCGTCGCAGAGCCCGTCGACGACGGCCAGGTCGTGGCTGATCAGCAGGAAGCTCACGCCCCAGCGCTCCTGCAATTCCTGCAGTTCCTGCATCAGGTTCAGCACCTGCGCGCGCACGCTGACGTCGAGCGCGCTCACCGGTTCGTCGGCGACGCGCAGCCGCGGCCGCGTCACCAGTGCGCGCGCGATCGCGATGCGGCGCGGATCCGGCGCGCCATGGGGATCCTGGAACACCATCTGGAAGCCCGCGCCGGCGCGATGGGCCTGCGCGCCCAGCCGCGGCCGCGCCGCCTGCAGCGCGCGCGTGTCGGGATGCGCGGCGCGGGCCGCCAGTGTCGCGTCGGACCCGCCTCGACGATGCGGCCGCCGTACATCACCATCAGCTCGTCGATGTGTTCGGCGATGAGGCCCAGGGCGTGGCTGATCAGCAGCATCGCCATGCCGTCCTCGCGCACGAGATCGCGCAGCAGGCGCAGCAGGCGCAGCAGCTCGCGCTGCAGCGTCGCGTCGAGCGCCGTCGTCGGCTCGTCGGCCAGCAGCGCCGCGGGCGCGCAGGCCAGCGGCGATGCCGACGCGCTGGCGCCGGCCGCCGCAGAGCTGGTGCGGACAGGCGTCGAGCCGCGCGCGCGCATCGGCCAGCCGCACGCGCTCGGGCAGCCGCAGCGC
>JAGWVB010000435.1 GCA_018971105.1 Burkholderiales bacterium | reverse complement strand
GCACCGACTGGAAGCACTGCGCGATCAGGCTCGAGCAGATGGCCCGCGTCGGGTCCCCGCTGCCCAGCGCAAGCAGGCGGCGGCGCAGGTGACCGGGGACCGGGGGCGTCGGCCACAGGTAGCGCAGCAGGTCGACGATGTTTCGCAAGTCGTAGCGGTGGCCGACGCGTTGCCGCGCGGCATCGATCACGGCTTGCGCGTCGCCGGCGCTCAAGCTGCGGGCGCGGCAGATGCGCAGCCCGTAGCCGACGTATTCGTCGAAGCCCACCGTGCGTACGCCGTCGACCACATCGGCCTCGACGAAGCAGTGGTCTCCCGGCAGCATCCCCGGGCCCACGTACAGCGCGGCGTGCGACCACACCGAGTGGGTAAGGAACTTGATCGCACTGCTGAAGCGGCTGCGCCCCTCGACCAGTAGCACGTCGCAGGGCCGGATCGCCGCCCGGACGGCGTCGATGTCGCTGGGGGCGTGGCGTGGCGCGCAATGCGTGGGCGCCGACAGGTAGCGGGCCAAGCGGTGCCCCGCCCATTGCCGGATGCCGCCGCGCGCCATCGCCTGCCCCGTGATTCAGCGCACGCTCGCCAGCAGCGCCTTGAGTTGCGCCGCGTCGCGAGGCGCGCCCAGGAACATCTGCGCCTGGCCGGACTTGTCCCTCCAGACCATCAGCGGAAACGCGAAATACGCTCCCGCCGCATGCAGAACCTTCAGGTTACGCGCCAGTTCGTCGCGCGTCGCCGCGGCCACCTTCGGTGCCGGCACGATGCCGCCGCCGGAGCCGGCCCGTGGGTTCTCATCGTAGTCGTCCTCGTTGCGCGCCAGCGCCTTGCGGGTGTCGGCCGCCTGCAGCATGGCCGCCGCCTTGCCTTCGCTGCTCGGCGCCAGCACCGCCACCGGGATCCAGCGTAGTTGCAGGCCCTGCTTGCCGACCCACGGCTGTAGGTCCTCGTACAGGTGGTGACAGTAGGGGCAGTTGGGGTCGAAGAACACGTCGACCACGTGCGGGCCGGAGCCCAGCGTGACCGCGGTGGTTTGCGCCATCTGCCGGAGCATGGCGTCGGCCAACTGCCCGGGGCTCGGCGCAGCCTGCGCCGGAGCCCAGGCCGCACAGGCCGCGACCAGGGCCGCGGCGATGCTTCGTCGGATCATCGGATGTTCTCCTCGGTCGTGACGGTGCCGCCGGTTTCGCCGGCGGGGGCATCCGTCGTCAGGCACGGGGCGGCACGCTCAGGACATGCGCTTGGCCATCGCGGCCTCGAAGGCCTTGGTTTTCTCCGGACTGGCGAGCACCGCCTTGGCCTGTGCCATGTCGAGCCCGCCGAGCTTGGAGCAAGTGCCAGTGGGCTTGACCGCGAAGTCCCCCGGGTTGTAGTTCATCGTGCTCTGGCCCTTGCAAGAGTGCAGGCCCGACAGTCCGGCGCAGTCATTGTGCCCGGCGGTGGCCACGCCGAAGCACTTGCCCATGGTGTCGGCATGCGCCGGCAGCGCCGCGGACACACCGCCGAGCGCCAGCAGCGACGCGGCAGCGCTATTCAGGAATTGACGCTTGTTCATCTCGATACTCCTCGTGGTGCGTAGCAGGCTGTTCGGCGCGCTCAGTTGGCCGGCGCGCAGGGGTTGGCGCTCTTCTTTCCCGCCGGTGCGCACGGGTTGCCCCCCTTCTTGGCGCCGGGGGCGCACGGGTTGGCCGACATCTTTTTCGCCGGTGCGCAAGGGTTCATGCCCTTCTTTGCCGACGGCGCGCAGGGCTTGGACGGCGCGCACGGGTTGGTCGCCGCGTTCGCGCTGACGATCGGGGAAATCGCGCTCAGGGCCGCCGGCATCGGCGCGATCATCGCGGCGGCAAGCGCCAGCGCCGGCGCGGACAGGACTCGGGTCTTGGTGTGCTTCATCGGGAACTCCGGTGGGTTGCAGGGCATGGGGCGCTCGAGCGCCCCATGCCCGTTGGTCGGGGATACGGCGGTTTCCTGACATCCGGCATGCGCCTCACGACGCGTGCAGGCGCCAGGATTCAACCGGCGCGGGAGCCGTTCGACGCGGAAGCCGCGGCGACCGCATGCGTCGGTGCGGCAGCGTGTGCGACCGCCGACGCCAGGGTCATCGCGATCGGCGAAAGCACCGTGGCCACTCCGGGAATGGACAGGAGCACGAGGGCCGCCACTGCGATGCCATGTTTCAGGCTCGGCTCCGGGCTGGTGGGTGTATGCATGATTGCCTCCTCTCAACAGGGTCTTTTCGATGGTGGCGCGAACGCGCTATCCATGCCCATTGGTCGGCACGGCCGGAGATTCCTGACAGCC
>JAGWVB010000137.1 GCA_018971105.1 Burkholderiales bacterium | reverse complement strand
ACGCGCAGCGCCGGCCCCTCGCACAGCCGCGCCAGATCCTGCGCCGCGAGCTGCGCCGCCAGCGCCGCCGCGTCCTGTGCCTGCGCCGCGGCGGCCGCGAGCGCCGCTTCGGCCTCGGGAAACGCGGCCGTCAGCGCCGGCCAGACCTGCAGCCGCAGCCGGTTGCGCGCGTAGCGCGGGTCGCCATTGCTCGGGTCCTCGGCATGGCGCAGGCGGTGCCGCCGCACATAGGCCTCGATCGCCTCGCGCGGCTGGTCGAGCCAGGGCCGCACCCAGGTCAGCCCCGCACGCTCGGCGCGCGCGGGCATCGCCGCCAGGCCGGCGGCGCCGGCGCCGCGCAGCGCCTGCAGCAGCCAGGTCTCGGCCTGGTCGCGCCGGTGGTGCGCCAGCAGCACGAGCCCGCAGCCCGAGGCATGGGCGAGCTCGGCCAGCGCGCGGTAGCGCTCGGTGCGCGCCCAGGCCTCGACGCTGGCGCCTCGCGCGGGCTTGCCGAGCAGGCGCTGGCAGGCGAATTCGGCGCTCCAGCGCCGCGCCTGGCGGCGCACCAGCTCGAGCCAGTCGTCGGCCTCGGCCTGCAGCCCATGGTGCACATGCAGCGCCACGACCTCGGCGCCGAGCGCGCGCGCCGCGCGCGCCGTGCAGTGCAGCAGCGCGGTCGAATCGCGGCCGCCGCTGGCGGCCACGGCGACCCGCGGCAACATCAGTCCCGCCCGGCCGTTCCGAAGGGACTGATGGCCCGCGGGGCCACCAAGGGGCCCCTGCGTGGCCCCGGGGGCAGCAGACGCAGCGAGCGCGGGGGTCCCACGTCAGCTTTCTTTCGTGTCGCTGTAGCGTCCGTAGGACTGCAGGCGCTCGTAGCGGCGCTGCAGCAGGTCCTTGGGCTTGACGTCGGCGCTCTGGCGCAGCGCCTCGCCGAGCGCGCGCTTGAGCTGCGCCGCCATCCAGGGCAGGTCGCGGTGCGCGCCGCCCACCGGCTCGGCGACGATCTTGTCGATCACGCCCAGCGCCTTCAGCCGGTGCGCGGTGATGCCCAGCGCCTCGGCCGCATCAGACGCCCGCTCGGCGGTCTTCCACAGGATCGACGCGCAGCCCTCGGGCGAGATCACCGAATAGACCGAATACTGCAGCATCAGCAGCTGGTCGGCGACGGCGATGGCCAGCGCGCCGCCCGAGCCGCCCTCGCCGATGATGGTGGCGACGATCGGCACCTCGAGCTGGGCCATCTCGAAGATGTTGCGGCCGATGGCCTCGCTCTGGCCGCGCTCCTCGGCGCCGATGCCGGGGTAGGCGCCCGGCGTGTCGACGAAGGTGAATACCGGCAGGCCGAACTTCTCGGCCAGCTTCATCAGCCGCAGCGCCTTGCGGTAGCCCTCGGGACGCGACATGCCGAAGTTGCGCAGCGTGCGCTCCTTCGTGTCGCGGCCCTTCTGGTGCCCCAGCACCATGCAGGCCTGGCCGTTGAAGCGCGCCAGGCCGCCGACGATCGAGAGGTCGTCGGCGTAATGGCGGTCGCCGTGCAGCTCGTTGAAGTCGGTGAAGATCTCGTTGATGTAGTCCAGCGTGTAGGGGCGCTGGGCATGGCGCGCGATCTGCGTCACCTGCCAGGGCGTGAGGTTCGAGTAGATGTCGCGCGTGAGCTGCTGGCTCTTCTGGCTCAGGCGCTCGATCTCGTCGCTGATGTCGACGGCCGATTCGTTCTGCACGTAGCGCAGCTCGTCGATCTTGGATTCGAGCTCGGCGATCGGCTGTTCGAAGTCGAGGAAGTGGCGTTTGCTCAAGTCAATACTCCACGGGCAGCGGGTCGAGGCTGCGCCAAATGTACCAAGTCGCGACCGAGCGGAACGGCGCCCAGCCCTCGCCCAGTTCGCGGGCTTCGGCGCGCGAGACCGGCTCGCCGCTGAAGTAGTTCACGCTGATGCCCTTGATCAGCCCCAGGTCGTCGAGCGGCATCACGTCCGGGCGCAGCAGGTGGAACATGAGGAACATCTCGGCCGTCCAGCGGCCGATGCCGCGGATCGCGACGAGCTCGGCGATGATGGCCTCGTCCTCCATCGTCGCCCATTGCCCGACATGCACCGCGCCGCCGGCGAAATGGCGCGCAAGGTCGAGCAGGTATTCGCATTTGCGCGCCGAGAGCCCGGCCTCGCGCATCTGCGCCGGCGCCAGCGCGGTGACGCGCCCGGGCTCGAGCAGGTCGGTCGCGCAGCCGGCCGCCGCGGCATAGCGATCCCAGACCGACTGCGCCGCCTTGACCGAGATCTGCTGGCCGACGATCGAGCGCGCCAGCGTCGTGAAGGCGTCGCCGCGGCTGCGCAGCCGCGCCTCGCCGAAGCGCGGGATCAGCTTCTTCATCACGCGGTCGCGCCGCGACAGATGCCGGCAGGCCTCGTCCCAGTAGCCCGGCGTGCCGGCGCCCGCGTCGGCGGGCGCGACGGAGGGTCTAGGCATGGTCAGGCCTTGACCCAGGTGGTGCCCTGGGGGGAGTCCTTCAACAGCACGCCCTGGGCCGCCAGCTCGTCGCGGATGCGATCGGCGCCGGCGAAGTCGCGCGCGGCCTTGGCGGCGGCGCGCGCGGCGATGCGCGCGGCGATCGCCGCCTCGTCGAGCCCGGTGCCGCCCTGCAGATAGGCGGCCGGCTCCTGCTGCAGCAGGCCGAGCACGGCGCCGAGTGCGCGCAGCAGCGCGGCGTCGCGGTGCTCGCCGCGGTTGATGCTGCCGGCGAGCTCGAACAGCACGGCGATGGCGCCCGGGGTGTTGAAGTCGTCGTCCATCGCCGCCTTGAACGCGGCGGCGCGGGGCTCGCTCCAGTCGATCGCCGCAAGCGCCGGGACGCCCCCCGCGAGCTGCAGCGCCGTGTACAGGCGCTTGAGCGCGGTGCGCGTCTCGTCGAGCAGCGCATCGCTGAAATTGAAGGGGCTGCGGTAATGCGTGCGCACCATGAAGAAGCGCAGCGTCTCGCCGTCGAACTGCTTCAGCACGTCGGCGATGGTGAAGAAGTTGCCGAGCGACTTCGACATCTTCTCGTCGTCGATGTTGAGGAAGCCGTTGTGCATCCAGGTGCGCACGAACTCGCCGCCGGCGCCCTCGCTCTGGGCGATCTCGTTCTCGTGGTGCGGGAACATCAGGTCCATGCCGCCGCCGTGGAGGTCGAACGGCGCACCGAGCAGCGCGCAGCTCATCGCCGAGCATTCGATGTGCCAGCCCGGGCGCCCGGCGCCCCAGCGGCTGGGCCATTGCGCGTCGGCCGGTTCGTCGGGCTTGGCCGATTTCCAGAGCACGAAATCGAGCGGGTCCTCCTTGTCGCCGAGCACCGCCACGCGCTCGCCCGCGCGCAGCTCGTCGAGCGACTTGCCCGAGAGCTTGCCGTAGCCGGGGAAGCGACGCACGGCGTAGTTCACGTCGCCGCCGCCGGCCTGGTAGGCCAGGCCGCGGCTCTCGAGCCGGCCGATGAGGTCGAGCATCTGCGGCACGTAATCGGTGGCGCGCGGCTCGTGCGTGGGCGCGAGCGCGCCGAGGGCGGCGAAATCGCGCTGCATCGCCGCGATCATCTCGTCGGTCAGGGCACGGATCGCCACGCCGCGCTCGAGCGCGCGGCGGATGATCTTGTCGTCGATGTCGGTGATGTTGCGGACATAGGTGACGCGGTAGCCGCTCGCCCGCAGCCAGCGGCAGACGATGTCGAACGCGAGCACGAAGCGCGCATGGCCGAGGTGGCAGAGGTCGTAGACGGTGATGCCGCAGACGTACAGGCGCACATGGCCGGATTCCAGGGGCGTGAACGGCTCGAGTCGGCGCGTCAGGGTGTTGTGGATGCGTAGGCTCATGACGGGAGAGGTCGCTGCCGGCGCGGCGGCCGGCGCGGACGCCCCGGTACGGTCGCCGGGTCGCCGATAGAATCGATCCAGTATAGCGGCGGCGCCCGGCCGTCCCTGCGCGTGCCGCCGCGTCCCCATCCTCCCTATGTCGCCTCGCACACCGTACCGAATCTGCCTCGCGCTGCTCGTCGCCTCGGCCGGCCTGCACGCCGCGCCGGCCGCCGTCGGCGACGGCGAGGCCGCCGCGCTGAGCCAGCTCATCAGCCAGGGCGAGTTCCAGACGGCGCTGGCGCGCGCCGACCGCGCGATCGCCGCCGACCCGGGCAACGCGCAGCTGCGTTTCCAGCGCGCCGTGGCGCTAATGGACCTCGGACGCAACGACGCGGCGATGCAGGCCTTCACCGCGCTGACCGAGGAATTCCCGGAGCTGCCCGATCCGTACAACAACATCGCGCTGCTCGATGTGCGCGCCGGCAAGTACGAGCTCGCCTGCCGGGCGCTGCGCACGGCGCTGCGCAACGATCCGCAGCATGCGGTGGCGCGTGCGAACCTGGCCGAGGTCTATCTGCTGCTGGCCGAACAGACGCTGCGCCTGGCCGTCGCCCAGTCGCCCGCCGATCGCGGGCTGCAGCATCGCCTCGAGGCCGTGCGCGCCCTCGCGGGGACGCCGGCCGCGGCGCATGCGACGGCGGCCCGCTAGACTGCGGCGCCGCGCCACCCGAACCAGGAGATCCGTTTGAAACTGCTCTTGCCCCTGCTCGCCGCCTTCGCGCTCGCCGGCACGGCCCGGGCCCAGGTGCCGGACGCCGCGCCGGCCTCCGCGGCGGCCTCGGCCCCGACCGAGGCGCCCGGGCCGAAGGTCGACCTCGAGACCTCGATGGGCAAGATCGTGATCGAGCTCGACCCGGCACGGGCGCCGAGGACGGTCGCGAACTTCCTGCGCTACGTGCGCGCCGGCCATTACAACGGCGTCATCTTCCACCGCGTGATCGACGGCTTCATGATCCAGACCGGCGGCTACCGGCTCGACCGGTCGGAGAAGCCGACGCGGCCGCCGATCCCGCTCGAAAGCCGCAACGGCCTGAGCAATGTGCGCGGCAGCGTCGCGATGGCGCGCACCGCGATACCCGATTCGGCGACCTCGCAGTTCTTCATCAACGTCGCCGACAACCTCGGACTGGACCAGGCCCACGCACCCGACGGCGAGGGCTATGCCGTGTTCGGCCGGGTCGTGCAGGGGATGGACGTGGTCGACCGCATCAAGGCCGTCCCGACCCATGCGGTCGGCGTGTTCCAGAACCTGCCGGTGCATCCGGTCACCATCAACAAAGCGATCGTGGAGCGATGAAATGACCAAGCATGTCCAGATGAAGACCAGCGCCGGGACCCTGCGCATCGAGCTCGACGACGAGAAGGCGCCGCTGTCGGTCGCCAACTTCCTCGAGTACGTCGCCAAGGGCCATTTCAACGGCACCGTGTTCCACCGCGTGATCAAGGGCTTCATGCTCCAGGGCGGCGGTTTCGAGCCCGGCATGAAGCAAAAGCCCACCGCGGCGCCGATCCGCAACGAGGCCAACAACGGCCTCAAGAACAAGCGCGGCACGCTGGCGATGGCGCGCACCAACGACCCGCATTCGGCGACCGCGCAGTTCTTCATCAACACCGTCGACAACGGCTTCCTCGACTTCAAGTCGGAGAGCCCGCAGGGCTGGGGCTACGCGGTGTTCGGCCGCGTCGTCGAGGGCATGGATGTCGTCGACGCGATCGAGGCCGTGCGCACCGGGCGCAAGGGCATGCACGACGACGTGCCGCTCGAGGACGTGCACATCGAGAGCGCCGTCGAGGTCGATTGATGGCGGGCGCGCCGGCCGCGTTCGACTTCGTCGCACCGGCGCATTGGCGCGCGATCGATTTCATCTCCGACCTGCACCTCGGCGCGGCGCTGCCGCGCACCTTCGACGCCTGCGCCGCGCACCTGCGCACGACGCCGGCCGATGCGGTCTTCATCCTGGGCGACCTGTTCGAGCTCTGGGTCGGCGACGAGATGCGCGAGCGCGCGTTCGAGCGCCGCTGCGTCGATGCGCTGGCCGGCGCGGCGCGGCGCCTGACGATCGGATTCATGGCCGGCAATCGCGATTTCCTCGTCGGCGCGGACCTGATGTGCGACTCCGGGATGATCCGGCTGCCCGATCCGACGCGGCTCGATGCCTGGGGCCGGGTCGTCCTGCTCAGCCATGGCGACGCGCTGTGCCTGGCCGACCGCGACTACCAGGCCTTCAGGCGCCAGGTGCGCGACGCAGCCTGGCAGTCGGCCTTCCTCGCCCGGCCGCTGGCCGAGCGGCTGGCCGTCGCCGCCGAGGTGCGCAGCGCCAGCGCCGCGCGCCAGCGTTTCGACGGCGACGCCGCGGCCGACATCGACCGCGACGAGGCCGCGCGCTGGCTCGCCGCCGCGGGCGCGTCGACGCTGGTCCACGGCCACACGCACCGGCCCGGCAGCGAACCCGTCGGCCCCGGCCTGCAGCGCCACGTGCTCAGCGACTGGGACCTCGACCGCGGCCTGCGCGCCGAGGTGCTGCGGCTGACGCGCGACGGCTTCGAACGCATCGCGCCCGCGTCCTGAGGCGATCCATGCTCGCGCGCTGGCTCGAGGCCTGGCAGGCGCGGCGCGAGGCCGCGGCCGTCGCGCGCCGGCCGATACCCGACGACCTGTGGAAGCGCACCCTCGTGCGCTACCCCTTCCTGCAGCGCCGCGACGCGGCCGCGGGCGAGCGGCTGCGGCGCCTGACCAGCCTTTTCCTCGACCGCAAGGAATTCAGCGCCGCCGACGGCCTGCAGCTGACCGACGCGATGGCGGTGGCGATCGCGGCGCAGGCGGTGCTGCCGGTGCTCGAGCTGGGGCTGGCGCGCTACGACGGCTTCGTCGGCATCGTCGTCCACCCCGACCTCGTCGTCGCGCGGCGCAGCGTCGTCGACGAGCATGGCCTGGTGCACGAATACGACGAGGAACTCGCGGGCGAGGCGATGGCCGGCGGGCCGGTGATGCTGTCGTGGCGCGACGTGCGCAGCGCCGGGCGCGATGCGGAGATCGCCTACAACGTCGTGATCCACGAATTCGCCCATGTGCTCGATCTGGCCAACGGCGAATCCGACGGCATGCCCGAGCTGCCGCCCGACATCAGCGCCACGCAATGGCGCGCGACCCTGGACGGTGAATACGAAAGCTTCGCCGCGCGCGTGGAGGCGGGCGCCCGGACCTGGCTCGATCCCTATGGCGCGCAGGGCGAGGACGAGT
Source organism: Burkholderiales bacterium (assembly GCA_018971105.1). GTDB lineage: Bacteria > Pseudomonadota > Gammaproteobacteria > Burkholderiales > Burkholderiaceae_C > Rubrivivax. The sequence continues at coordinate 5,055 of JAGWVB010000137.1, read as the reverse complement.
TCTTCGCCGTCGCCAGCGAAGCCTTCTTCGTCGATCCGTGGACCCTGCGCGGCGAACACGGCGCGCTGTACGCGCTGTTCGCGCGCTACTACCGCCAGGACCCGGCGCGCGAACGGCCGCAGCCGCGGCGCCGCTGAAGCGCGGCGCCGGCGGCCTATGCCGCCGCGGCCTCGGCGCGCGGCTTGTCGCTCTTGCGCGGCGGCTGGATGTCGAGCTGGACCTCGTCCTTGTCGTCGAGGTCGACGCCGAGCCGGCCGCCGTCGACGAGGCGCCCGAACAGCAGCTCGTCGGCCAGCGCGCGCCGTATCGTGTCCTGGATCAGGCGCTGCATCGGCCGCGCGCCCATCAGCGGATCGAAGCCCTTCTTGGCCAGGTACTTGCGCAGCAGGTCGCTGAACGTGACCTCGACCTTCTTCTCGGCGAGCTGGCTCTCGAGCTGGAGCAGGAACTTGTCGACCACGCGCATGATGATCTCCTCATCGAGCGCGCGGAAGTTGACGATGGCGTCGAGCCGGTTGCGGAACTCGGGCGTGAACAGGCGCTTGATGTCGGCCATCTCGTCGCCCTGCTCGCGCTTGTTGAGGAAGCCGATGGTCGACTTGTTCATCGTCTCGGCGCCGGCATTCGTCGTCATGATGATGATGACGTTGCGGAAGTCGGCCTTGCGCCCGTTGTTGTCGGTCAGCGTGCCGTGGTCCATGACCTGCAACAGCACGTTGAAGACATCGGGATGCGCCTTCTCGATCTCGTCGAGCAGCAGCACCGCGTGCGGCTTCTTCGTGATCGCCTCGGTCAGCAGGCCGCCCTGGTCGAAGCCGACATAGCCCGGGGGCGCGCCGATGAGCCGGCTCACGGCGTGGCGCTCCATGTATTCGGACATGTCGAAGCGGATCAGGTCGATGCCCAGCACGTAGGCGAGCTGCTTGGCGACCTCGGTCTTGCCGACGCCGGTGGGGCCGCTGAAGAGGAACGAGCCGATCGGCCGGTCGGGCTTGCCCAGCCCCGAGCGCGCCATCTTGATCGCCGCCGAGAGCGCGTCGATGGCCGGGTCCTGGCCGAAGACGACGCTCTTGAGGTCGCGATCCAGCGTCTTGAGCTTGCTGCGGTCGTCGCTCGACACCGAGGCCGGCGGGATGCGCGCGATCTTGGCGACGATCTCCTCGACCTCGCTGCGCGTGATGGTCTTCTTGCGCTTGTTCGCGGGCAGGATGCGCTGCGCGGCGCCGGCCTCGTCGATGACGTCGATGGCCTTGTCGGGCAGGTGCCGGTCGTTGATGTACTTGGCCGAGAGCTCGGCCGCGGCCTGCAGCGCGCCGACCGCGTACTTCACGCTGTGGTGCTCCTCGAAGCGCGTCTTCAGCCCCTTGAGGATCTCGATCGTCTGCTCGACCGAGGGCTCGACCACGTCGACCTTCTGGAAGCGCCGCGACAGGGCGGCGTCCTTCTCGAAGATGCCGCGGTACTCGGTGAAGGTGGTCGCGCCGATGCACTTCATCGCCCCGTTGCTGAGCGCGGGCTTGAGCAGGTTGCTGGCGTCGAGCGTGCCGCCGCTGGCGGCACCGGCGCCGATCAGCGTGTGGATCTCGTCGATGAAGAGGATCGCGCCCGGCTGGTCCTTGAGCTGCTTGAGCACGCCCTTCAGGCGCTGCTCGAAGTCGCCGCGGTACTTGGTGCCGGCCAGCAGCGCGCCCATGTCGAGCGCGTAGACGGTGGCGTCGCCCAGCACCTCGGGCACGTCCTTCTCGGTGATGCGCCAGGCCAGGCCCTCGGCGATCGCCGTCTTGCCGACGCCGGCCTCGCCGACGAGCAGCGGGTTGTTCTTGCGCCGGCGGCACAGCACCTGGATCACGCGCTCGACCTCGTGCTCGCGGCCGATCAGCGGATCGATCTTGCCGTCGCGCGCGAGCTGGTTCAGGTTCTGCGTGAACTGCTCGAGCGGCGAGCCCTTGGCGTCGCCGCCCTCTTCCTTCTCGCCCTCGCCGTTGCCGCCCGGGTTCTCGGCACCCTTGGCGGGCTCGGGCGGGTCGCTCTTCTTGATGCCGTGGGCGATGAAGTTGACGACATCCAGCCGCGTCACGCCCTGCTGGTGCAGGTAGTAGACGGCATGCGAGTCCTTCTCGCCGAAGATCGCCACCAGCACGTTGGCGCCGGTGACCTCCTTCTTGCCGCTGCCGGTGCTCTGCACATGCATGATCGCGCGCTGGATCACGCGCTGGAAGCCCAGCGTCGGTTGCGTGTCGACCTCGTCGGTCCCGCCCACCGTCGGCGTGTTCTCCTTGATGAAGGTCGCCAGCGACTTGCGCAGATCCTCGATGTTGGCGGCGCAGGCGCGCAGCACCTCGGCGGCCGAGGGGTTGTCGAGCAGCGCCATCAGCAGGTGCTCGACGGTGATGAATTCGTGGCGCTGCTGGCGCGCTTCGACGAACGCCATGTGCAGGCTGACTTCGAGCTCTTGGGCAATCATGCGGCCTCCATAATGCATTGCAGCGGGTGCCCGTCGCGGCGCGCCGCGCTGAGCACCAGTTCGACCTTCGTCGCGGCGACATCCTTGGTGTAGACGCCGCAGATGCCGCGTCCTTCGTGGTGTATCTTCAGCATGATGAGCGTGGCCGTGTCCGGATCACGCTGAAAATACTGCTGCAGCACCATGACGACGAACTCCATCGGCGTGTAGTCGTCGTTGAGCATCACCACCTGGTACAGCTGGGGTGGCTTCGTGCGTGCGGCCTTGCGCTCGGCCACGACGGCGCCCTGCCCGCCGTCGCGCCCTGGCGTGACGGTGGTGCTGGGGGGCGACGGCGGGGTCTCGTCGGGCATGGCTCATTCTATCGAGTTGATCCAAAGGCGCACGGCGGCCGCAAGCCCGGCGCCGACCGCTTGCATATTGCACCAAGGCGGCGCGCTTCAAGGCTCGAGCAGGCCGGGTTTTCGGGCGCTGCCGTGAACGACGGCGCGCACGGCGGCGGCCGGCGCCCCGTTCTTGACACCCGAACGGCCACGAGAGGACACTATTGCGCCCGTTCCGCTGCGAGGTGCACCATGGCGCTTGGGACAGTCAAATGGTTCAACGACGCCAAAGGCTTCGGCTTCATCGAACCTGACGAAGGGGGCGCCGACGTCTTTGCCCATTTCTCGGCCGTCCAGATGGAAGGCTTCCGCACCCTCAAGCAGGGCGGCCGCGTGACCTACGATGTCGTGCAGGGGCCCAAGGGCACGCTGGCACAGAACATCCAGCCCTGTGCCGAGGCCGGCGCTCCCGCCGACCCGCCGCCCGTCGTCGCTTCCTGAGCCCCGCGGCAGGCGCGGCGAACGTGCGCGCCGAGGCTCCCGGAGTGGCGGTCGCCGACCGGAGCGGGCGGCAGCCTCACATCTGGTCGATCATCACCTGCCCGAAGCCCGAGCACGAGACCTGGGTCGCGCCCTCCATCAGGCGCGCGAAATCGTAGGTGACCTTCTTGCTCAGGATGGCGCGCTCCATAGCCGCGATGATCAGGTCGGCGGCCTCGGTCCAGCCCATGTGGCGCAGCATCATCTCGGCCGAGAGGATCTCCGAGCCCGGATTGACGTAGTCCTTGCCGGCGTACTTGGGCGCCGTGCCGTGCGTGGCCTCGAACATCGCGACCGAGTCGCTGAGGTTGGCACCCGGGGCGATGCCGATGCCGCCGACCTGCGCGGCCAGGGCGTCGCTGACGTAGTCGCCGTTGAGGTTGAGCGTCGCGATCACCGAATACTCGGCCGGCCGGAGCAGGATCTGCTGCAGGAAGGCGTCGGCGATCACATCCTTGATGACGATGTCCTTGCCCGACTTCGGGCTCTTGAACTTGCACCAGGGGCCGCCGTCGATCGGCTCGGCGCCGAACTCGCGTTGCGCCAGGGCGTAGCCCCAGTCGCGGAAGCCACCCTCGGTGTACTTCATGATGTTGCCCTTGTGCACGAGCGTGACGCTGGACTTGTCGTTGTCGATCGCGTACTGGACGGCCTTGCGCACGAGGCGCTCGGTGCCCTCGCGGCTCACCGGCTTGATGCCCATGCCCGAAGTCTCGGGGAAGCGGATCTTGCGCACGCCCATCTCCTCGGTCAGGAACTTGATGAGCTTCCTGGCCTTCTCGCTCTCGGCCTCGAATTCGATGCCGGCGTAGATGTCCTCCGAGTTCTCGCGGAAGATCACCATGTTCGTCTTCTCGGGCTCCTTGACCGGACTCGGCACGCCCTTGAAGTACTGGATCGGGCGCAGGCAGACGTAGAGGTCGAGTTCCTGGCGCAGCGCGACATTGAGCGAGCGGATGCCGCCGCCCACCGGCGTCGTCAGCGGGCCCTTGATCGAGACGACGTAATCGCGCACCGCGGCCAGCGTCTCCTCGGGCAGCCAGACATCGGGGCCGTAGATCCGGGTCGACTTCTCGCCCGCGTAGACCTCCATCCAGTGGATCCGGCGCCTGCCGCCGTAGCTCTTGGCGACGGCCGCGTCGACGACCTTCAGCATCACCGGCGTGATGTCCAGACCGGTGCCGTCGCCCTCGATGTACGGGATGACCGGCTGGTCGGGCACGTTGAGCGAGCAGTCGGCGTTGACGCTGATCTTCTGCCCGCCCTCGGGCACCTTGATGTGCTGATACATGGATTCGAACTCCGGCTCGCCGGCGCAGTCTCCGGCACGGCATTGTCGAGCAGAAAATTCTAGTTCAGCGCCCCGTCGCGGGATGCTTGCGCTCGATCAAAGCACGCGGCAGTAGGCGGCCATGCGCGGCCACCAGTCATGGCCCAGCGCCCACACCGACGCGATGGCGAGCAGCGCACCGCCGCTGCGCGTGACCCAGATCGCGCGGCTGTGCGCGCGCCCGCCCGCGAGCAGGCGGCGCCAGATCCAGGGCGCGAGCAGCAGGCCCGGCGCCGACGCGATCGCGAAGCCCGCCATCGCCGCCGCGCCGGTGGCAGCGCCATTGCCCATCGCCGCCACCAGCAAGGCCGACTGCAGCAAGGCACAGGGCCAGGCGACCCAGAGCGCGCCAGCCGCGCCGGCGCGCAGCAGGGGTTGCAGCGCGCCGCGCGCCGGCG
>JAGWVB010000434.1 GCA_018971105.1 Burkholderiales bacterium | reverse complement strand
TGCGGCGCACGCTGCAGCGCATGGCGCGCGACCCCGACCTGCCCGAGCCGGCGCGCACGCAGGCGCGCCGCGCCCTGCCGCCGATCGTGATCCTGATCGACATCTCGGGCTCGATGGAGCGCTATGCGCGGCTGTTCCTGCATTACGCCCATGCGCTGACGCGGCAGCAGCCGGCGACCGTCCACACCTTCACCTTCGGCACGCGGCTGACGCCGATCACGCGCTGCCTGCGCCACCGCGACCCCGACGCGGCGCTGCAACTCGCCGACGCCCAGGTGTCCGACTGGAAGGGCGGCACGCGCATCGCCAGCGCGCTGCGCGCCTTCAACCGCGACTGGGCGCGCCGGCTGCTGGGAGCGAACGCGGCCGTGCTGCTCGTCAGCGACGGCCTCGACCACGACGACGGCGGCGAACTCGGCCGCGCCGCGGCGCTGCTGCGGCGCCAGGCGCACCAGTTCGTGTGGCTCAATCCGCTGCTGCGCTACGAAGGCTTCGAGCCGCGCGCGGCCGGCGTGCGCGCGCTGCTGCCGCATGTCGACCGCTTCCTGCCGATGCACAACCTGGACAGCCTGGCGGCGCTGGCGCGCGAATTGCGTGCCCCGGCGCTGCGCCCCTCACCCTGACCGAATCGAGAACCTCATGGAACTGCAAGGCGAAAGAACCATCCCCGCGAGCCCGGCGCGCACCTGGGCCGCGCTCAACGACCCGGACATCCTCAAGGGCTGCATCACCGGCTGCGAATCGCTGGAGCGCGTCGGCGACGACAGGATGCAGGCGCTGCTGGCCGTCAAGGTCGGCCCGGTGAGCGCCCGCTTCAAGGGCAATCTGCAGATCACCGATGTCGTCGCGCCGACGAGCTACACGATCCAGTTCGACGGCCAGGGCGGCGTCGCCGGCTTCGGCAAGGGCTCGGCGCAGGTGTCGCTCAGCGATGCCGCGGGCGGCCAGACGCTGCTGAAATACAGCGCCAAGGCGCAGGTCGGCGGCAAGCTGGCGCAGATCGGCTCGCGCCTCGTCGATGCCGCGGCGGCCAAGATCGCCGAGGACTTCTTCCAGGCCTTCGAGGCGCGGCTGCGCGAGGAGGCCGGCGTCGCCGCGCCGGCCGCCGAGGCGCCTGCGGCCGGCGGCCGCGATCTGCGCTGGCTGTGGTGGGCCGGCGCCGCCATCGTCGTCGCGGCGCTGATCTACCGCATGCTGCGCTAGGCGCGGGGGACCCCGGCCGGGGCCCGGACGCGCGCCGTCACGGCGTCAGCGACAGCGTCACGAGGCCGATCGCCAGGAAGCCGATGAAGGCGATCGACATGTGGACGAACACCAGCCACTCGGGCAGCGGCTTCAGCTTCCAGTGGTAGCCCAGGTTCAGGACCACCCCGCCGGCCGCCGCGAGCAGGAGCGCGATCAGCCCGAACCAGCCGCCCCGCGGCAGCGCGGTGTGCGACGCCTCGAGGACCAGGATCGAGAGCGCGGCGACGGCGGCGTAGCCATGCAATTTGGCGAGCCAGGGCGGCGCCTGGTGGTCGGTGCAGAAGCGCACGCAAGCCAGCGCCAGGCCGGCGCCGAAGGCGACGGCCAGCAGGCCGGTCGCGACGTGAAAGATCAGCCTTGCATCCAATGCGCCACCTCTGGAGACTTCGTCGCGGCACGCGCGGCCGCCCCGATCACGGCACCGCGGCCGCGCCGCCCGCCCCGTGCACCGCGTCCGACCCGTTCGTCCACCCGCCGCCGAGCACGCGGTACAGCGTGACCGCGTTCTGGGCGTCCTGCAACCGCACCTGCAGCAGCGCCTGCTGGGCCGCGAAGAGCGAGCGCCGGGCGTCGAGCAGGTCGAGCGTGCTCGCCGCGCCATGGCGCAGCCGCAGTTCGGTGAGCCGCTCGCGCGCCTGCTCGGCCCGCACCTGATCCTCCTGGGCCCGGGCCTGGCGGCGCAGCGTCGCGCGGCCGGCCAGCGCGTCGGCGACCTCGCGGAAGGCCGACTGGATGGCCCGCTCGTACTGCGCGAGCGCGATCGCGCGACCGATCTCGGCCGACTTCAGGTTGGCGCGGTTGCGGCCGGCGTCGAAGATCGTCGCGAGCGCCTGCGGCGCCGCGCTCCAGGCGTAGCTGCCGGCCTTGAACAGACCCGCCAGCGCGGTGCTCGCGCTGCCCAGGCTGGCGGTGAGGGTGATCTTCGGGAACAGGGCCGCCCGGGCCGCGCCGATGTCGGCGTTGGCGGCCACCAGCTGCAGCTCGGCCTGGCGCACATCGGGGCGCCGCGTCAGCACGACCGAGGGCAGCCCGGCGGGCAGCTCGGGCAGCGCGGGCAGGTCC
>JAGWVB010000136.1 GCA_018971105.1 Burkholderiales bacterium | reverse complement strand
GGCGGCGGCTCGCTCGAGGACCTCTGGGCCTTCAACGACGAGCGCGTCGTGCAGGCCGTGGCGGCCAGCCCGCTGCCCGTCGTCTGCGGTGTCGGCCACGAGACCGACGTGACGCTGGCCGACCTGGCCGCCGACCTGCGCGCCGCGACGCCCACGGCGGCGGCCGAACTCGCCGCGCCGGCGCAGGCCGAACTGGCCGAGGCGCTGGCCGTGCGCGGCGCGGCGCTGATGCGAGCGCTGCAGCGCGCGCTCGACGCCCGGGCGCAACGGCTTGACCAGCTCGCGCTGCGGCTGGGCCGGCCGGCACGCAGCCTGCAGGGCGCGCAGCAGCGCGTGGCCGAACTCGGGCGGCGCCTGCAGCGTGCCCTGTCGCAGCGCCTGGTGCAGCGCGGCGACGAGCTGCCTCGGCTCGCGCAGCGCCTGATGCAGGCCGCGCACGTGCGCCTGGAGGCCAGCCATCTGCGGCTGGCCGCGGCCGAGCAGCGATGGCAGGCCAACGATCCGCATCGCATCCTGCGCCGCGGCTATGCCTGGGTCGAGGGCGGCGATGGCCGCCCGGTCGTCTCGGCGCTGGCGCTGCGGCCGGGCCAGTCGGTGCGCGCCGTCTGGGCCGACGGCAGCGCGCAAGCCGACATCACCGCCGTCGAGGCCGGGACCGGACGCGATCGATAGCGGCTGCCTACAATGCAGCAGCCCGGTCGGGCACCCCGACACGAACCCGACACGACACCCCATCAACGAGGAAACGCACCATGGAACATACCCTGCCCGCATTGCCCTACGCGATCGACGCGCTGGCGCCGAACTACAGCCGCGAGACGCTCGAGTACCACCATGGCAAGCATCACAACGCCTATGTGGTGAACCTCAACAACCTGCAGAAGGGCACCGAGTTCGAATCGATGGCGCTCGAGGACATCGTGCGCAAGGCCAGCGGCGGCATCTACAACAACGCGGCCCAGATCTGGAACCACACCTTCTTCTGGAACTGCATGAAGCCGCAGGGCGGCGGCGAGCCCGGCGGCGCGCTGGCCGCGGCGATCAAGGCCAAGTGGGGCAGCTACGCGGCCTTCCGCGAGGCCTTCGTGAAGTCGGCGGTCGGCAACTTCGGTTCCGGCTGGACCTGGCTCGTGAAGAAGCCCGACGGCAGCGTCGACATCGTCAACATGGGTGCCGCCGGCACGCCGCTGACGACGGCCGACAAGGCGCTGCTGACGGTCGACGTGTGGGAACACGCCTACTACATCGACTACCGCAACCTGCGCCCGAAGTTCGTCGAGACCTTCCTCGACAAGCTCGCGAACTGGTCGTTCGCCGAAGCGAACTTCGCCTAATTCCCGAAGGGCCTGCCGCGCAGTTGCAGGCCCGCCTTCATGCCGCGCTTGGCGAACCAGCCCTGACGCATCTCGAGCACGAAGCGCACCGGCTTGATCGAGCAGTGCGTGGTGTCGGTGCGCGGCGCCATGTCGGCGAGGTTGACGATGGTGCCATCGTCGGCGATGAAGGCCGCTGTCAGCGGAATCAGCGTGTTATGCATCCAGAAGCAGCGCAGGCCGGGCTCCTCGTTGGCGAACAGCATGCCTTCGTTCTCGCCCATCGTGCGCCGGAACATCATGCCGATCTGCTGCTGGGTCTCGGTGAGCGCGACCTCGGCCTGGATGCGGTACATGCCGGCCGTGAGCTCGATCACCGGCAGGCGCGGCTGTGGCCCGTCCTGCGCCGGTGCGGGGGTGGCGACGAGCGCGAGCAGCGCGGCGGTCAAAAGGGCGGTGGTCTTGATCAAGGTCATACGGGTCAGTCGTCGAGGACCGTAGATTAACCTCCCCGACCTCAGGCCTTCCATGCCAGCCAGCGCCGCCGACGCCAGCCTTGCCATCATCGACGATCCGATCGAGCAGGGACGCTACACGCGCTGGATCGCGGGCGAGCGGGGCCAGCGCATCGCCGAATCGTCGCTGCAGCTCGGGGGCATGCACTGCGCGGCCTGCGCCGGCATCATCGAACGTGCGCTGCGCTCGGTGGCGGGGGTCCGTTCGGCGCATGTGAGTGCCGCGGCCGAGCGCGCGACCGTGTGCTGGGACCCGGAGCGCACGCGGCCCTCGGCGCTCATCGACGCCGTGCGCCGCGCCGGCTACGAGGCCGTGCCCGATGCCGCGGCGCCGGCGCGCGAGATGCGGCGCCAGGACCATCGGCGCGCCGTCTGGCGCCTCTTCGTGGCCTCGTTCTGCGCCATGCAGGTGATGATGCTGGCGACGCCGAGCTACCTCTCGGCCGCGGGCGACATCCCGCCCGACATGAGCGAACTGCTGAACTGGGGCAGCTGGCTGCTGTCGCTGCCGGTGCTGCTGTTCTCGGCCGGACCGTTCTACCGCGGCGCCTGGCACCAGCTGCGCGCCGCTCGCATCGGCATGGACGTGCCGGTCGTGCTCGGCGTGACGATCGCCTTCGTCGCCAGCACCGCGGCCACCTTCGACCCGCTGGGGCCGTTCGGGCACAAGGTGTATTTCGACTCGTTGACGATGTTCGTCGCCTTCTTGCTCGGCGCGCGCTACCTCGAGCTGCGCGCGCGCCAGCGTGCGGCCGAGGCGCTCGAGGCCTCGCTGGCCTGCCTGCCCGAGACCGCGTGGCGCGTCGCCGACGACGGCAGCGAGGAGGCCGTGAGCGTGTTGCGCCTGCGTGTCGGCGACCGCGTGCGCGTGCCGGTGGGCCAGGCGTTCCCGGGCGACGGCGTCGTCGAGCAGGGCCGCACGCGGGCCGACGAATCGCTGCTCAGCGGCGAGTCGGTGCCGCTGGCCAAGCAACCCGGCGCCGAGGTCGTCGCCGGCAGCATCAACCTCGGCGCGCCGGTGCGTGTGCGGCTGCTGCGCGTGGGCGGCGACACGCGGCTCGAGGCCATCGTCTCGATGATGCGCAGCGCGATGAGCCAGCGCCCGGCCGCGGCGCGCCTGGCCGACCGCTGGGCCGGTCCGTTCCTCTGGGGCGTGCTGCTGCTGGCGGCGGCGGCGGCGGCGCTGTGGAGCTTCGTCGATCCGCAGCGCGCGATCTCGGTCGCCGTCGCCGTGCTCATCGTCACCTGCCCCTGCGCGCTGTCGCTGGCGGCGCCGGCGGCGCTGGTCGCCGCGGCGCGCGGGCTGGCGCGGCGCGGCGTGATGCTGCAGCGGCTCGACGCGATCGAGGCGCTGGCCGGCGTCGAACAGATCTTCTTCGACAAGACCGGCACGCTCACCGAGGACCGGCCGGGTCTGTGCGCCACGCAGCTGACGGCGGCCGGCGCGGCGCAGTACGCGAGCCCCGACGCGGCTTTGCGCCAGGCGGCGTCGCTCGCGCGCTGGTCGGCGCACCCGCTCTCGCGCTCGCTCGCGGCCGCGCTGCCGGACCAGACCGACGCCGGCGCCGAGGGCGCCTGGACGGGCGTCGAGGAGACGGCGGGGCAGGGCGTCGAGGCGCGCGATGGCGCCGGCCGGCGCTGGCGCCTGGGCCGTGGCGACTGGGTCGGCGCCGCGGGCGACGAGGCGCTCGCGGGACGGGTCTGGCTCGGCTGCGAGGGCCAGCGCCTGGCCGCGTTCGAATTCGACGAGGCGCTGCGCGACGGTGCCGCCGATGCGCTGCGTGCGCTGCGCGAGGCCGGCCTGCGCGTGACCCTGCTCACCGGCGACCTGCCCGAGCGCGCGCGCGCGCTGGCCGCGCGCGTCGGCTTGGCCGACGCGTGCGACGTGCTGGCGCAGGCCACGCCCGAGTCCAAGCTCGAGGCGGTCTGCGCGGCGCAGGCCGCGGGCCGGCGCGTGGCGATGGTCGGCGACGGCATCAACGACGCGCCGGTGCTCGCGCGCGCCGATGTCTCGCTCGCGATGGGCCAGGGCGCCCTGGTCTCGCGCAGCCAGGCCGACGCCGTGATCACCTCCAACGACCTCCAGGATGTCGTGCGCGCCCGGGTCGTGGCCCTGCGCACGGTCGCGATCGTGCGCCAGAACCTGGGCTGGGCCCTGGTCTACAACGCCGTCGGCATCCCGCTCGCGCTGTCGGGCTGGCTGCCGCCCTGGGCGGCCGGACTCGGCATGGCCACCAGTTCGCTGGTCGTGGTGCTGAACGCCTTGCGTGCCGGGCGCTGAAGCGGGGGCGGGCGTGGAGATCCTGTACTTCCTGATACCCATGTCCATCACGGTCGTGCTGATCATCATGGGCGTCTTCGGCTGGGCCCTGCACAGCGGCCAGTTCGACGACCTGGAACGTGAGGGTGAACGCATCCTTACAGACGAGGCAACCCCGCTTGACGACGGTCAAGTCCGCAAGGGCGGTTAGCCGGAACAATGCCGCGGATCGGTCCGTGGCATTCAGATTGAGGAGGTTCCAATGGCCCAAACAACCGCAACAGCGGTGAACCAGGAAGTCGTCTACGACGATTCAGTCGTGCGCTTGTTTTCGCTCGCCGCCGTGCTGTGGGGGGTCGTCGGCATGCTGGTCGGCGTCGTCATCGCCGCCCAGCTCACCTGGCCCGAGCTGAATTTCGGGCCCTGGTTCAGCTTCGGACGCCTGCGGCCGCTGCACACGAATGCGGTGATCTTCGCCTTCGGCGGCTGCGCGCTGATGGGGACCTCGTTCCACGTCGCCCAGCGTACCTGCCAGACGCGGCTGTTCGCGCCGATGCTGGCCAAGTTCGTGTTCTGGGGCTGGCAGCTGGTGATCGTCAGCGCCGCCATCACGCTGCCGCTGGGCTACACGTTCAGCAAGGAATACGCCGAACTCGAGTGGCCGATCAAGCTGCTCATCCTCGTCGTCTGGGTCGCCTACGCGATCGTCTTCTTCGGCACCATCGGCCGGCGCAAGGTGCGCCACATCTACGTCGCGAACTGGTTCTTCGGCGCCTTCATCATCGCCATCGCGCTGCTGCACGTCGTCAACAGCGCGTTCGTCCCGGTCAGCTTCCTGAAGAGCTACTCGGCCTACGGCGGTGCCGAGGACGCGATGATCCAGTGGTGGTACGGCCACAACGCGGTGGGCTTCTTCCTCACCGCCGGCTTCCTCGGGATGATGTACTACTACATACCCAAGCAGGCGGGGCGGCCGGTCTACAGCTACCGGCTCTCGATCGTCCATTTCTGGGCCCTGATCTTCGTCTACATGTGGGCCGGCCCGCATCACCTGATGTACACGGCGCTGCCCGACTGGGTGCAGAGCGTCGGCATGGTGTTCTCGCTCGTGCTGCTGGCGCCGAGCTGGGGCGGGATGATCAACGGCATCATGACGCTCAGCGGGGCCTGGCACAAGCTGCGCGACGACCCGATCCTGAAGTTCCTCATCGTCAGCCTGTCGTTCTACGGCATGAGCACGTTCGAGGGCCCGATGATGTCGATCAAGACCGTCAACGCGCTCAGCCACTACACCGACTGGACGATCGGCCATGTGCACAGCGGCGCGCTGGGCTGGGTCGGCCTGATCACGATGGGCTCGCTGTACCACCTGATCCCGCGCATGTACGGCCGCAAGGAGATGTACAGCGTGAAGGCGATCGAGGCCCATTTCTGGATCGCCACGATCGGCATCGTGCTCTACATCGCCTCGATGTGGATCGCCGGCGTGATGCAGGGCCTGATGTGGCGCGCGGTGAACCCGGACGGCACGCTCGTCTACACCTTCGTCGAGAGCGTCAAGGCCTCGCACCCGTATTTCATCGTGCGCCTGCTCGGCGGCCTGCTCTACCTCTTCGGGATGCTGCTGATGGCCTGGAACACGGTGATGACGGTGCGCGTGGGCAAGCCCGTGCGCAGCCCGATCCCGGCGGTCGTCGCCCACGCCTGACCCCGCGCTGAGGACTAGCAATCATGGCCAACCCCGTTGTCGCAGGTCACGAGAAGATCGAGACCAGCAATTTCCTGATGATCGTGCTGATCCTGCTCGCCGTCGCGGTGGGCGGGATCGTCGAGATCATTCCCCTGTTCTTCCAGGCCTCGACGACCGAGCCGGTGCCCGGCGTCAAGCCGTACACGGCGCTCGAGCTCGCCGGGCGCGACATCTACCAGCGCGAGGGCTGTTTCTATTGCCACTCGCAGATGATTCGCCACCTGCGCTCGGAGACGCTGCGCTACGGCCCCTATTCGCAGGCCGGCGAATCGGTCTACGACCATCCCTTCCTGTGGGGCAGCGAGCGCAAGGGCCCGGACCTGGCGCGCGTGGGCGGCAAGTACAGCGACGAATGGCATTACACGCACCTGAACAACCCGCGTGACCTGGTGCCCGAGTCGATCATGCCGGCCTATCCGTTCCTGTCGAAGAACCTGGTCGACGCCGCCGGCATCGCGCCGCGCATGCGCGCGCTGCGCAAGGTCGGCGTGCCCTACACCGACGCCGACATCGCGGGCTCGTTCGACGCCGTCAACGGCAAGACCGAATTGCAGGCGCTGGTGGCCTATCTGCAGAGCCTGGGCCTGGCCGTCAAACAATAAAGGGAGTCGAGCGTGAACATCTACAGCCTGCATACGGCGGCCACCCTGTTCAGCGTGGTCTTCTTCTTCGTCGTCGTCTTCTGGGCCTGGTCGAGCCGGCGCAAGGACGAGTTCAGGGAAGCCGAGCTGCTGCCCTTCATCGACGAGCCGGAGGACGCGCAATGAGCGACTTCGTCAACCCGGGCTGGTCCTATTTCGTCGCCGCGGTGGTGATCGGCGGCCTGATGCTGTGCATCGGCGTGCTCATCGTCGCCAGCAAGCGCAAGGTGATGGCCGGCGACAACACCACCGGCCATGTCTGGGACGAGGACCTGCGCGAGATGAACAACCCGCTGCCGCGCTGGTGGATGTGGCTGTTCGTCATCACCGTCGTCTTCGCCGCCGTCTATCTCTCGCTCTACCCGGGCCTGGGCAGCAACCCCGGCCTGCTCAAGTGGAGCAGCGCCGGCCAGTGGCAGGGCGAGCAGGACAAGGCGCGCGCCGCGCTCGAGAAGGTCTACGCCAAGTACACCGGCATGTCGGCCGAGCAGCTGATGAAGGACCCGGAGGCGATGGGCATCGGCAATCGGCTCTTCCTCAACACCTGCGCCCCCTGCCATGGCTCAGATGCGCGCGGCGCCAAGGGTATCCCGAACCTGACCGACAACGACTGGCTCGGTGCCGGCACGCCGGAGTACATCGAGAAGACGATACGCGAAGGCCGCATCGGCATGATGCCGGTGATGGCGCCGGCGGTCGGCACGGCCGACGATGTGCGCAATCTCGCCAACTACGTCCTCAGCCTGTCGGGCAGCGCGCACGACAATGTCGAGGCCGAGCTCGGCAAGCCGAAGTTCGCGGTCTGCGCCGCCTGCCATGGCGCCGACGGCAAGGGCAACCAGACCATCGGCGCGCCCAACCTGACCGACCATATCTGGCTCCACGGCTGGGGCGAGCAGGCGGTGATCGACATGATCACCAAGGGCAAGACCAACGTGATGCCGCCGCAGGGCCGTCTGCTGACCTCGGGCCAGATCCACGTCCTCGCGGCGTATGTCTGGAGCCTGTCGCACGGCAACCAGGTGGCGTCGAATTGACGCTCGGGTGACGCCGCCGCAGGCAGGGGGCGCCGCACCGGCGCCCGGGGGCGACGGGCTGGACGAGGCGCTGGCGCGCGTCGATGCGCGCGCCGCCGTCGTCTCGCTCTACCAGAAGACGCCCAAGATCTACGCCCGCGCCGTCAGCGGCTGGTTCGCCGGCTGGCGCTGGGCCCTGGTCTGGTTCACCCAGATCGTCTTCTACGGCCTGCCCTGGCTGGCCTGGAACGGCCGCCAGGCGGTGCTGTTCGACCTCGGGGCGCGCCGCTTCTACATCTTCGGCCTCGTCCTGTATCCGCAGGACTTCATCTACCTCACCGGGCTGCTCGTCGTCTGCGCCTATGCGCTGTTCCTGTTCACGACCGTGGCCGGGCGGCTGTGGTGCGGCTATGCCTGCCCGCAGACCGTCTACAGCGAGATCTACATGGGGGTCGAGCGCCTCTTCGAGGGCGACCGCATGCAGCGCATCAAGCTCGACGCCGCGCCCTGGGGCCTGAACAAGGTCTGGCGCAAGAGCGGCAAGCAGCTGGTCTGGATCGCGATCGGGCTCTGGACGGGATACACCTTCGTCGGCTATTTCTCGCCCATCCGCGGCCTCGCGCGCGAGGTCGTCGCCTTCGGGCTCGGCCCCTGGGAGACGTTCTGGATCCTGTTCTACGGCTTCGCCACCTACGGCAACGCCGGCTACATGCGCGAGCAGGTCTGCAAGTACATGTGCCCCTACGCGCGCTTCCAGAGCGCGATGTTCGACAAGGACACGCTCATCATCAGCTACGACGGGCAGCGCGGCGACCCGCGCGGCACGCGCGGGCGCAAGACCGACCTGCAGGCGGCCCGGCTCGGCCATTGCATCGACTGCGGGCTCTGCGTCCAGGTCTGCCCGACGGGCATCGACATCCGCGACGGGCTGCAGTACGAATGCATCGGCTGCACGGCCTGCATCGACGTCTGCAACGGCGTGATGGACAAGATGCAATATCCGCGCGGCCTGATCCGCTATGCGACGCTGGACAGCATCGAGCGGCGGCTGCCGCGCGGCGAACTGCTGCGCCGCGTCTGGCGCCCGCGCGTGCTCGTCTACACGGCGGTGCTGGTGCTGATCGTCGGCGCGCTCGGCACCAGCCTGGCGCTGCGTTCGCCGTTCAAGGTCGACGTCGTGCGCGATCGCGGCTCGCTCTCGCGCATCGTCGACGACGGCTGGATCGAGAATGTCTACCAGCTCCAGATCATGAACACGACCGAGCGCACGCAGCATTACCGCATCCGGGCCGCCGGCCTGGATCGCATCGCGACCGAGCTCGCGGGCGAGGTCGCGGTCGAGCCGGCGCAGGCGCGCTGGATACCGGTGGCGGCGCGCGTGCCGCCCGAGGTCGCGCAGGCGGCCGGCCCGGGGGCGCACAAGATCGCCTTCGAGGTCGAGCGCGTGGCCGATGCCGGCGACCCGCAGCCGCGCGAGCAGACCGAGCCATCCACCTTCATCGTGCCGCGCTGATGCGCCTGCACCCATCCAGGAGAGACCGATGACCCCTCACGCAAGCAGACTGCCCAGCCGCGTCGACACCGACGGCGGCCGCCGCTGGTGGCAATTCCCGCTCGTCTGGCTCGTGATCAGCGGGCCGGCCATCGTCGTCGTCGCCGCCTTCGCGACGCTGGCGATCGCGATCATCTACCCCGACCAGGAGGTCGGCGCCGACACCCCGGCCGCAACCGCCGCGCACAGCCCGGGCGCAGCGAACGCACGCTGAGCCGGCGCGCATGAAACGCACAGCCCGCCGCGCCGCCGCGGTCATCTGGCCCGCGTTCATGGTCGCGGGCGTGCTCGAGATCGTCGTCTTCGCCTGCGTCGACCCGGGCTCGCTGCACACGCTGGGCGGCGCCAGCCTCGACCTCTCGGCGACGGCGATCTACTCGATCGCGTTCTTCCTGTTCTGGCTCGTCACCGCCGCGGCCTGCCTGCTCGCGCTGCTGCTGGACCGCAGCGGCGAGGAGATCAACGCACAGCCCGTGTCGCGCGCCTTCGAGCCGGCGGCACGCCCGCGCCGTTGAGCGCCGGCGCTCAGCCCGGCGCGCAGGAGGATCCGTTGACCAGCGCCTGCAGCGCGTCGGCGTTGAGGACGCGGATCTGGCGCTGCTTGACCTCGAGCACGCCGTCGTCCTGGAACTTCGAGAACGCGCGGCTCACGGTCTCGAGCTTGAGCCCGAGGTAGCTGCCGATCTCCTCGCGCGTCATGCGCAGCACCAGCTCGCTGCCCGAGAAGCCGCGCGCGCGCAGGCGCTGCGTCAGGTTGAGCAGGAAGGCGGCCAGGCGCTCCTCGGCGCGCATGCTGCCCAGCAGCAGCATCACGCCGTGGTCGCGCACGATCTCGCGGCTCATGATGCGGTGGAACTGGCGCTGCAGGTCGGTGAGCTCGCGCGAGAGATCCTCGAGCTGGTGGTAGCCGATCACGCAGACCTGCGAATCCTCGAGCGCGATCGCGTCGCAGGTGTGGCGGTCGGTGCCGATGCCGTCCAGGCCCAGCAGCTCGCCCGCCATGTGGAAGCCGGTGACCTGGTCGCGCCCGTCCTCGGACGAGACGCCGGTCTTGAAGAAGCCGGTGCGCACGGCATAGAGCGACGCGAAGGCGTCGCCGGCGTGGAACAGCGCATCGCCGCGCGCGACCGTGCGCCGCGTCGCGACGATGGCGTCAAGCCGGTCGAGCTGTTCGGACGACATGCCCACGGGCAGGCACAGCTCGCGCAGGTTGCAGCCTGAGCAGGCGACCTTGAACGGCTCGAGCCTTATCGGGTGGGTAGGGTTTTGCATATGGACTGTCTAGGCATCCCCGGCAGGCCTCAAGTATCGCCCATCGAGGTCGGCTTTCGAACCGGGCCCGGCCAGCAGGGTAGCTGGTGGCCGCTTGAGAAATGTCAAACGACCCGGCCGAGAGTTTGGCAGAGTCGCGCGATGAATTCTCCTGCCGTCGTCGAACATCCCGAGGTCCTGCTGACCGATGCCATGCTGCAGCGCCTCGATGTTCCGGGCCCGCGCTACACCTCCTACCCCACCGCCGACCGTTTCGTCGAGGCCTTCGGGCCGGCGGAATACCGCCAGGCGCTGCGCCAGCGCGCCGAGGGTGCGGTCGTCGGCGGGGCGCCGCCACTGTCGCTTTATGTCCACATCCCGTTCTGCGACTCGCTCTGCTACTACTGCGCCTGCAACAAGATCATCACCAGGCACCACAGCCGCGGGCGCGCGTACCTGGGGCTGATCGAGAAGGAGATCGCGCTGCACGCGGCCGCGCTCGGTCGCGTGCAGCCGCTGTCGCAGCTGCACCTGGGCGGCGGCACGCCGACCTTCCTCGACGACGCCGAACTCGCCGACCTGATGACGATGCTGCGCCGCGCCTTCAAGCCGATCGACGGCGCCGAGATCTCGATCGAGGTCGACCCGCGCACGGCGTCGCGCGAGCGCCTGCGCCATCTCGCTGCGATCGGCTTCAACCGCATCAGCTTCGGGATCCAGGACTTCGACCCCGATGTCCAGCTTGCCGTGCACCGGGTGCAGAGCTACGACAGCGTGGCCGAGCTCGTCGCCGAGGCGCGCGCGCTGCGCTTCGAGTCGATCAACGCCGACCTCATCTACGGCCTGCCCAAGCAGACGCCGGAATCGTTCCAGCGCACGATCGCCCAGATCGCCGAGCTGCGGCCGACGCGCATCGCGCTCTACGCCTACGCGCATCTGCCGGCACGCTTCAAGCCGCAGCGCCGCATCGACAGCGCGGCGCTGCCCACGCCCGAGCAGCGCATCGGCATGCTGCGCGCGGCACTGGCCGGTTTCGGCGCCGCCGGCTACGTCTACATCGGCATGGATCATTTCGCGCTGCCGGGCGACGCGCTGGCCGTGGCCAAGCGCCAGGGGCGGCTGCATCGCAATTTCCAGGGCTACACGACGCAGCCCGACTGCGACCTCATCAGCCTGGGCGTCTCGGGCATCGGCCGCGTCGGCGCGACCTACAGCCAGAACGCGAAGACGCTCGTCGAATACCAGGACGCGCTCGAGCACGGCGAATTCCCGATCGTGCGCGGGCTGGCGCTGACGCGCGACGACCTGCTGCGCCGCGCCGTCATCATGGCGCTGATGTGCCAGGGGCGGGTCGACTGCGAATCGATCGAGCTCGCGCACCTGATCCGCTTCAAGGAGACCTTCGCGACCGAACTCGAACGCCTGGCGCCGCTGCAGGAACTCGGGCTGTGCGAGGTCGACGGCAGCGCGATCCAGGTCACGACGCTGGGCTGGTACTTCGTGCGCGCGGTGGCGATGACCTTCGATCGCCACCTGCAGGCCGACCGCGTCCGGGAGCGTTTCTCGCGCATCATCTAGGGGTGGACCTCGCCCTCATCGTCAGCGCCACCCTGCTGGGACTGGCCGGCGCCCCGCATTGCACCTTGATGTGCGCCGCGCCCTGCGCCGCCGCCCTCGGGCAGGGCGGCGCGCGCGCGACGCTCGTCTTCCAGCTCGCGCGCCTGGCCGGCTACGCGACCGTCGGTGCGCTGGCCGCGGCCAGCGTCTCGACGCTGGGCGAATGGTCGCGCTGGAGTCCGGCGCTGCGGCCGGCCTGGGCGCTGCTGCATGCGGCGGCGCTGGCGCTCGGGCTGTGGCTGCTGCTGCGCGGGCGCC
>JAGWVB010000135.1 GCA_018971105.1 Burkholderiales bacterium | reverse complement strand
GAAGCCGGTCGGCTTCAGCGTTGCTCGCCCGGCGCCGGTGTCGGCGCGGGCGATCCCGGGGGTGGGGCGGTGCCGGCTGCCGAGGCGTCGCGACAGCGGCCGGCAGGAAATCCCGCCTGCCGCATGCCGGCGCGGAACCGTTCGCGTTCTTCCTCGCTGAGCCGGGCCCAGCCGGGGCCGAAGCGGCGGTGCATGCGCCGCTCCCACCGGCCTTGCATGCGTTGATGCAGGTCCGCGCGCCATCGCGGGCCGCGCGCCAGCATGGCCACGCCGAGGGCGATCAGGAACAAGGGCCAGAACAGGCCCACGAATGCCGGGTCGACGAGGCCGTAGTACTTCAGCACCCCGAACACGCCGATGGCGATGAGGGCGAGCGGAAAGATGCGCATGGTCGGCTCCAGGGTCCTAGACGATGAGGTCGCCGTACTCGGCCTGCAGGCGCTGGCGCAGGGCGAGCACGGCATAGCGCTTGCGCGCCAGCAGGGTGTTCTTCGGCACGCCCCAGCGCGCCGCGAGCGTGGCGAAGGGGATGCCCTCGATCTCGTGCGCGACGAACACGTCGCGCTGCTCCGGCGCCAGGGTCTGCAGCGCGGCCTGTATCGAGCCGAGCAGCACCGCACGGGCATAGGCCGCATCGGGACCGGCGCCGGGGTCGGGGAGCTGCTCCTCGAGCCAGCGGCCGCCTTCTTCGTCGTCGTCGGCCGGCAGCGGATCCTCCCGCCGCTTGCGCGAGCGGTCGACGATGCGGTTCTTCGCCACCCGGAACAACCAGGCGCCGGCTTGCTCGATGGCATCGGTGGCGGCCAGGAACTCGAGCAGCACATCCTGCAGGATGTCCTCCGCGTCCGCCGCGTTGCGCACCTGGCCGCGGATGAAGCGTCCCAGCCGCGACCGCTCGCGCGCGACGATTTCGGCCAGGCGCGGGGTGTCGGCGGGCATCGTGCGGGGGGCTGACCGGGGCGGCTCGGCAAGGGCGTCCATGCCAGGTAGACGATCGGGCGCGGGAGAAATTGTGCCGGGGTCGGGCATCCGTGCCGGCGCCACCGGCTCCGGGCATCGATGGAGCCGCTCCGACCAGGCCGTCGCGGCGATCCCGTCAAGCGCGCACGGTCGCCTGCGTCATCGGAACAGCAGCGGCAGGAATGCCGCCAGGTTGCGGCGCCAGACCATCCAGGTATGCATGCCCGGGGTCTCGATGCCGGTGTGCCGGATGCCCCTGGACTGCAGCCAGTGGCGGAAGGCGCGATTCACGTCGATGAGCCCGTCCTCGGTGCCGCAGGCGATCCACAGCAGATGCAAGGGCGCCGAGCTGCCGGCGTCGAGGCGCGGGAAATCGCGCGCGAACGGCTCGGGCAGGCCGCCGGCGCTGAAGGCGCCGATCCAGGCGAACCGGTCCGGGTGATTCAGTCCGGTCAGCAGCGCCTCGGCGCCGCCCATCGAGAGGCCGGCGATGGCGCGGGCATCGCGGTCCGTGGCGACGCGGTAGGCGCCTTCCACCTGCGGCATCACCTCGTCCAGCAGCGCGCGGCTGAACTTGGAGAAATTCTCGTCCCGGATGTCCTGCCGCTTCCAGACGCCCCATCCACCCGTGATCATGCGCAGGGTCCCGTAGCCGAGCGGCATCACCACGATCATCGGCTTGACCTGGCCCCGGGCGATCAGGTTGTCGAGGATCACGTTCGCGCGGCCGACCGCGCTCCAGCCGCTGGCGTCGTCGCTGTAGCCGTGCAGCAGGTAGAGCACCGGGTAGGTGGTGCGGGCGCGCGGGTCGTAATTCGGCGGCGTGTAGACGTAATAGTCGCGATCGTCACCGGCCACCGCGGAGCGGTATTCATGGTGATGCACCACGCCATGCGGCACGTCGTTCAATTCCCAGGGCAGCGACGACGGTCCGCCGACATGGACCATGTTCTCCGGCGCCAGCAGGTTCGGCTTGAGCAGGGCGTGGTAGGGATCGAGATTGCGCTGACCATCGACGACGATCGAATAGCCGTAGTAGTCCGGGTCCAGCGGCGGCGTCGTCACGCTCCAGACGCCGGATTCGTCCTTGCGCATCGCCAGCGGCCGCGCGCCCTCGAGCGCCAGCTGCACGGCCTGCGCGCCCGGCGCCCGGAAGCGGAAGGTCACGCGGTGGTCGGCATGCACCTCGGGCGTGACGAGCGGCGGCGGCGGGGGCGGCGGCGTCTGCGGCGTGGCTGATTTCATCGCGAGGGCGGGTGAGAACGTCGTCAGCGCGCAAAGGCCGATCAGGGCCGACAGGGACTGCCATGGCGTCATGTGGTCTTGCTCCGTACGCTGGCCCAGCAGGCGGGCGGATTGTACGTTTGGGGCCGCGGCTGGGGCCACCGGGATCCGGTGCATGAGCCGGAAAGACGCACCGCAAGCCCGCTATTGCGGCGATGCACCGGCCGCGCCCATGGGCATACTGGGCAGTCCAGCACGCCGGGCGCATGCGCACGGTCGAGCCCTTGCATTGATTTCGACTCACTCAGGAAGGTCACGTGTCCCGCTACAGCCGCCGCCAGATCACCCGGGCACTTGCCGCCACCTGCCTGGCGGGCGCGTCGGGCGCAGGGCGCGGCGCCCGCGCCGCGGCCGCACCGGTGCGCATCGGGCTGGACGGCGAGTTCGGCTATGTCGGCAGCACGTCGGCCGAGGCGATCGGCCTCGGCATCCGGATCGCGATCGACGAGGTCAATGCCGCGGGCGGCGTGCTCGGCGGCCGGCCGCTCGAACTGGTGGAGAGGGCCAACGGCTCGCTGCCGGCGCGCAGCGCGAACAATATCGCCGCCTTCGCTGCCGACCCCGACCTCGTCGCCATCTATTGCGGCCGCTTCAGCCCGACCGTGCTCGAGACGCTGCCGCTGATCCACCGGCTCGGCGTCCCCCTGCTCGATCCCTGGGCCGCCGCCGACGGCATCATCGACAACGGCTACAGGCCCAGCTTTGCCTTCCGCCTCTCGCTCAAGGATTCCTGGGCCGCCGAGGTGGCGCTGGAGCACCTCCGCAGGCGCGGCCTCGGCCGGGTCGGCCTGCTGATGCTCAATACGAGCTGGGGCCGCAGTTCCAAGAAGGCGGCCGAGGCCTATGCGATGCACAGGGCCGGACTCGCGCTCAGCGCGACCCAATGGATCAACTGGGACGACGAGCCGGAATCGATGCTCGCCAAGATCGAGCATCTGCGCGGGGCCGGCGCCCAGGCCATCTTCCTCACCGCCAACGCCGAGGACGCCGCCAAGCTGTGCCGGGCCCAGCTCGCGCAGCCGGCGGCGCAGCGCCTGCCGGTGGCCAGCCACTGGGGCGTGGCCGGCGGCAACCTGCCGGCGATGGTCGGTCCCGCTTTCCGCGAACTCGATTTCAGCGTCGTCCAGACCTATAGCTTTCTCGGCCAGACCTCGGCCCTCTGCCGGCGCGTGGTCGGCGCCGCGCTGAAGATCACCGGCGGCCGCAGCGAGCGGGCCATCGCCTCGCCGGTCGGCGTCGCCCATGCCTACGACCTGACCCACATCCTCGCGCGGGCGATCGGGCTGGCCGGCAGCACGAACCGCCACGCGGTGCGCGACGCGCTGGAACATGTGCCGGTTCACGACGGCCTGATCAAGCGCTATGCGCCGCCGTTCACGGCGCAGCGCCACGAGGCGCTCGCCGCCGCCGATGTCTTCATGGCGACCTACTCGAGCGTGGATGGCGCGCTGGAGCGCCGGGCCTGAGCCCGGGCGCACGCGGCCGCGTACCAGGATGCATGCAGCCCCGGGCGCCACGGCCCGCGTCCGCCCAGGGCTGGCCGGCTGGCTGGAGCGCAGCATCGTCAACCGCGCGACCTACGCCGGGACGATCTTCGCGCTGCTGACGCTCGTCTTTCTCGCGCTGGCCTCGGCGCCGATCCTCTACACCCAGGTCAGCGACAACATCGCGATGCGGCGCGCCAACGAGGTGGACCGGCTGCGCGACTTCTTCGACTACCGGCTGCAGGCGGTGGCGGCGAGCGTGATCGCGCTGGCGCACAACTCGTTCGTCGTCAATGCCTTCCTCGATTCGAGCGGCCGCGAGCTCTACCTGCTGCCGCTGCTGCGCGACGACCGCGTGCCCTTCGGGCTGGCGGGCCGGATCGTCGTCGTCGATCTCAATTTGAATCCGATCGGATCGAACCAGCCTGGAGCCCTCGCGCCCTGGGGCAAGCTGCCGGTGGAGCGCGAGGCCTACGACTCGGGCCGTGCCACGCTGCGTATCGCCGCCGACGGCAGCCGGGTGCTGATCGCGGTCCCGGTGTATTTTCCGCCGGCCTCGTCGAATGTCGGCGTGGTCCTGCTCGACCTGCCGCTGGCCGACTTGTTCAGCGCGCCGGCCGGCAGCGGCCGCGACGCGCGGTGCTACCGCATCACCGCGGGCCCTCGCACGTTGATGCATGCCCCATGCCCGGGCCTCGCTGCGCGCGCGCGCGCCCACGATGCGCCAAGCCGGCTGGATTCCGCGCTGGCCGGCGATGCGCTGGCCGTGGCGCTCGATGCGCCGGTCGAATCGGCGCTGCCCTCGGTGGCGCGCTCGCTGCTCATCTACTTCGCGCTCGCGCTGGCGGCCGGCCTGCTTGCCGCCGCCGTCGCGCGCAAGCAGGTGCGGCGGCTGGCGCGCCCGCTGGCCGAACTGACCGACACGGCCCGTCGCATCGCCGCGGACCCGATGTCGCGCGCGCTCGCGCCCGAGGCGGGATCGGATGAGATCGGCCAGCTGGCACGCGCGTTCAATGCCATGGTCGCCGAGCTGGGTGCGTTGCAGGCGACGCTGGAATCCCGCGTGCTCGAGCAGACGCGCGCCCTGCGCGAGGGCAAGGAGCGCATCGAGGCGGCGGCTTCGGCCGGCATCGTCGGGGTCTGGGAATGGGATCCGGTGCGCGACTCCATGGTCTGGGACCCGGTGATGTTCCGCCTCTATGGCCGGCCCGAGGGCGAGGGCGTCGCCGGCCTTGCGCGCTGGCTCTCGTACATCCACGCCGACGAGCGCGCGCGCGTCGAGGCCGAAATCCGCGCCGCGTTCGCCCACGCGCGCGAGACGCGTTGCGAGTTCCGCGTCGTCTGGCCCGACGACTCGCTGCACCATATCCAGATGGCCGCGCGGCGCATCGACGAGGCGGAGGGATCGGCGCGCATGATCGGCGTCAATTACGACGTCACCGAGCAGAAGATGGTCGAGCGGGCGCTGGGCCGGGCCAACGAGGCGCTCGAGAGCCGGGTCGCCGAGCGCACGTCGGCGCTCTCGCTGGCCAAGGAGGCGGCCGAGGCGGCGAATCGCGCGAAGAGCCAATTCCTCGCCAACATGAGCCACGAGATCCGCACGCCGCTCAACGCGATCATCGGCATGTCGCACCTGATCCGGCGCAGCGGCCTGCCGCCCGAACAGGAGCGGCGGCTGCAGCGCATCGAGACCGCCGGCGCGCATCTGCTCGAGATCATCACCAGCATCCTCGACCTGTCCAAGATCGAGGCCGACAAGTTCGTGCTCCATGAGGCGGAACTCGATGTCGCCGAGGTGGTCGCGAAGGCGGTGGCGTTGCTTGCGCCCCAGGCCCAGGCCAAGGGGCTCGCGCTCCAGGTCCGGGTCCCGCCGCTGCCCGAGCGCCTGATCGGCGACGCGACGCGCCTGCTGCAGGCCTTGCTCAACTACGGCGGCAACGCCGTCAAGTTCACCGCGGACGGGCAGGTGGCGCTGGAAGTGCGGCTGCTCGAGGAATCGGACGCCGGACTGCTGCTGCGCTTCGAGGTCCTCGACACCGGCATCGGCATCGACGCGGAAAAGGTCGAGTCGCTGTTCGCGGCCTTCGAGCAGGCGGACAACTCGATCACCCGCGGCTACGGCGGCACCGGGCTGGGGCTGACCATCACGCGCCGGCTGGCGCGCTTGATGGGTGGCGACGCCGGTGCGAGCAGCCGGCGCGGCACCGGCAGCCTGTTCTGGTTCACGGCCCGGCTGCGGCGGGCCGCGAGCGACGGCCGCCCGAGGCTGGCCGCGCCCGCGCCGGCCTCGGCCACGCCGTCGTTCGAGCAACGCCTGCGTCGCGAATTCGGGCATTGCCGGGTCCTCATCGTCGAGGACGAGCCCGTGAACCGCGAGATCATCTACACGCTGCTGGCGGATATCTGGCCTGCTGTCGACACCGTCCAGAACGGCCTCGAGGCGCTGGAGCGCGTCGCACGCGAGCGCTACGACTTGATCCTCATGGACATGCAGATGCCGGTCATGGACGGCATCGAGGCGACCCGGCGCATCCGCGCCCAGCCCGGTGCGCCGCGGATGCCCATCGTCGCGATGACGGCGAACGCCTTCGTCGAGGATCGGCAGCGCTGCCTGGATGCCGGCATGAACGGCTTCCTCAGCAAGCCCGTCGAGCCCGACCGGCTCATGGCGACGCTGTTCGAGTCCTTGCGCGGTACACTCCAATACGACTGATTCTCATTCGTAGAAAAACGACCCGCCATGGATATCGCGCCGCCCGCCCTCCTGTCCGTGCGTCGCTCGCGCCTGCTCGCCGTGTTCGGCCCGGGGCTCGTCGTCATGCTCGCCGACACCGATGCCGGCAGCATCGTCACCGCGGCGCAGAGCGGTGCGCAATGGGGCTACCAATTGCTGGCCCTGCAGCTCGTGCTGGTGCCCATCCTGTTCATCGTGCAGGAGCTGACCGTGCGGCTGGGTCTGGTCACGCAGCGCGGCCATGGCGAGCTGATCCGCGACGTGTTCGGTCCCGGCTGGGCCTGGCTGTCGGTGGGCACGCTGTGCATCGCCTGCGTCGGGGCGTTGCTGACCCAGCTCAGCGGCATCGCCGGCGTGGCGCAGCTGTTCGGGCTGCCGGTCGCCCCCGCGGTGGCCGCCACCGTGGCCGTCATCATCGGCATGGTGCTGACGGGTTCGTATCGATCGGTCGAACGCGTCGCCATCGTGTTCGGCCTGTTCGAACTCGCGTTCGTCGTCGTGGCCTGGCGCGCGGCGCCGCGTGCCGGCGAAGTCGCGGCGCAGCTGTTCTCGGTGCCGCTGTCGAACCCGCAGTACCTCTATCTGGCGGCCGCCAACATCGGCGCCGTGATCATGCCCTGGATGGTCTTCTATCAGCAGTCGGCCGTCGTCGACAAGGGCCTGCATGCCGGCGACCTGCCGGTGGCCCGCATCGATACCGCCGTCGGCGCGCTCGTCACGCAGATCATCATGGCGGCCGTGCTGCTCACGACCGGGGCCG
The DNA here is from genome assembly GCA_018971105.1 of Burkholderiales bacterium. Classification (GTDB taxonomy): domain Bacteria; phylum Pseudomonadota; class Gammaproteobacteria; order Burkholderiales; family Burkholderiaceae_C; genus Rubrivivax. Next base: position 4,978 of record JAGWVB010000135.1, on the reverse strand, counting down.
TGCTGTCGCACCAGGGCGGGCACGCGGCGCTCGACAACGTGCCGCAGATCGCCGACGCGCTGACGCCGACGCTGGGCTTCGAGGTCGGGCGCATCGTGTTCGCGCTCGGGCTGCTGGGCGCCGCGCTCGTCGCCACGGTGGTCGTGAGCCTGACGGCGGCCTGGGGCCTGGGCGAGGTGGCGGGATTCAAGCGCTCGCTCGAACACCACCCGCGCGACGCGCCCTGGTTCTACGGCGTCTTCAGCGCCACGCTGATCGCGGCCGCCGTGCTCGTGAACTCGGGCATCGATCTCGTGCGTCTGTCGGTGGCGGTGCAGGTGATGAATGCGCTGCTGCTGCCGGTCGTGCTCGGCTTCCTGTTCCTGCTCGCGCGCCGCGCGTTGCCGCCGCCGCATCGCCTCACGGGCTGGTATGCCTGGATGGCCGGATCGATCATCGCCGCGACGAGCGCCTTCGGCGTCTATGCCGCACTGGTGGGGCTCGCGGGCTGACCTCGCCTCTCACATGCTCGCTGGGGCCGCGCGCAGGCCCTGCGGGCGCCGTCCGGCCGCGTCGCCGCGCCCATCGCTGAGGTGGCGCTGCATCAGCAGGCGCACCATCGCCAGCGCGGGCGCCTCGGTGTGGCGCGCCAGCGTGACGAGGCAGAACTGCGCCGTCGCGTCCAGCGCCGGCTTCATCCTCAGCTCGACCAGGTCGGGCGCGGCAGCGCGGATCGCGATCAGCACCGCGTCGCTGCTGCGCGTGATCTCGACCAGGCTGCGCACCTCGTCGCAGCGCAGCGTGACGCAGCGCTCGGGATGCGCCTGCGGGCCGTAGCGCTGGATGAGGATGCGCGCGACCTCGTCCGATAGCGGCGTCGACGCGATCGGGTAGCGCGCCACGGCTTCGAAGCCGACGCCGGCGCGCAACCGGCCCAGCGGGTGGCCCTTGCGCACCATGAACGTGCCGCGCATCTCGAGCCGCGAGTCGGTGCGCAGGTCGGCCGCCGGCCGCAGCGAACGCGCATCGACGATCAGGGCATCGAGCGCGCGCGCGCGCAGCGCCTGCAGCAGCAGTTCGGTGCCGGCGCGCGAGACCTCGACGCGCAGGCGCGGGCATTCCCGCGCCGCGTGCAGCAGCAGCGGCGTCGTCAGCATCGCGCCCGGGCCCGATCCCATGCCGACGCGCAGCACGCCGGCGCTGCCGTCCTCGAGCGCGGCGGCGTCGCCGCGCAGTTCGTCGGCGTCGAAGACGAGCGCGCGCGCGCGCTCCAGCGTCGAACGGCCCTGCGGCGTGAGCTCGACGCGGCGGCCGATGCGGTCGAACAGCGGGACCTTCAATTCGTCCTCGAGCGCACGCACGCTGCGGCTGAGCGCCGGCTGGGTCACGAACATGCGCTGCGCCGCCTTGCTGAAGGAGCCGGTGTCGGCCAGCGCGATGAGGTGCCTGAGCTGCACGAGCGTCATGGCCATGGTCTCCCCAATGCATGCATTCAACTCATGCTAATGCATATGAGAATACATTGGACATGCAGTGAACCGGTCCCTACATTGCACGCCATGCGCAGCGTCGGATGGCTCCCATCCGCGCTCGCCGCCGACGCAGGAGGGGCCCACGGCCGCCGACGATGACCGAATTGCTGGAAGCGCTGCAGGCCCGGGCCCCGGAGTTCATCGAACTCCGGCGCGACATCCACCGCCACCCCGAACTCGCCTTCGACGAGCACCGCACGGCCGCCGTCGTCGCGTCCAAGCTCGAGTCCTGGGGCTATGCCGTCGAGCGCGGCGTCGGCGGCACCGGCGTCGTCGCCCGCCTGGCGCGCGGCAGCGGCCGGCGCCGGCTCGGGCTGCGCGCCGACATGGACGCGCTGCCGATCACCGAGGCCAGCGGCGCCGCCTGGTCCAGCACCTACCCGGGCGTGATGCATGCCTGCGGCCATGACGGTCACACCGCGATGCTGCTCGCGGCGGCGCGCCACCTGGCCGAGCAGGGCCGCTGGGACGGCGTGCTGCAGCTGATCTTCCAGCCCGCCGAGGAGGGCGGCGGCGGCGCGCTGCGCATGATCGAGGACGGCCTGTTCGAGCGCTACCCCTGCGACGCCGTGTTCGCGATGCACAACATGCCGGGCATCCCGCAGGGCCATCTGGTGCTGCGCGAGGGCGCGGCGATGGCGTCCTCGGACTACGCGACGATCGAGCTCACCGGCGTCGGCGGGCATGGCGCGATGCCGCATCTCGCGCGCGACTGCGTCGTCGCCGCCGCCAGCCTCGTGATGGCGCTGCAGACGGTTGTCGCGCGCAATGTCGATCCGCTGCAGGCCGCCGTCGTCACGGTCGGCGCCGTGCAGGCCGGACAGGCGAACAACGTGATCCCGGCCACGGCCCGGCTCGAGCTCAGCGTGCGCTCGCTCGACCGCGGCGTGCGCGCCTTGCTCGAGCAGCGCATCCGGGCGCTGGCGGCGGCGCAGGCCGAGAGCTTCGGCGTCACGGCCCAGGTCGACTGGCGGCGCGGCTACTCGGTGCTCGTGAACACGCCGGCCGAGACGGCCTTCGCGCGCGCCGTGGCGCTGGAGCTGCTCGGCGCCGAGCGGGTGAACCTGCAGGGCCCGCCCCTGACCGGCAGCGAGGACTTCGCCTTCATGCTCGAGCGCGTGCCCGGCTGCTACCTGCTGATCGGCAACGGCGACGGCAGCGACGGCCATCGCGCCGGCGGCTGCATGGTGCACAACCCCGGTTTCGATTTCCACGACGCCAACATCGCCGTCGGCGCCGCCTACTGGGCGCTGCTGGCCGAGCGCTTCCTCACCCCCCAACCCCCCCTGGCCTGAAAGCGAGTCCCGACGATGAACACCAGCGCCCTGCCTGCCGTTCCCATCCGCAACGAGGCCGCGCCCGCGGCCGCCGACGGCACCCGCAACGGGCGCGTACCGGTAGGCGTCGTCGCGGCGACGGTGGCGGGCAACGCGCTCGAGTTCTACGACTTCGTCACCTACGCCTATTTCGCCGTCTACATCGGCAAGACCTTCTTCCCGGCCGCGACGCCGCTGGGCAGCCTGCTGCTGGCCGTCGGCGTCTTCGGCGTCGGCTTCTTCGCGCGCCCGGTCGGCGGCGTGCTCATCGGCGCCTTCGCCGACCGCGCCGGCCGCCGCCCGGCGATGATGCTGACGATCGCGCTCATCACCGTCGGCACGCTCGGCCTGGCGCTGACGCCTTCGTACCAGAGCATCGGCCTGGCCGCGCCGATCATCGTCGTGCTGTGCCGCCTCGTCCAGGGCCTGGCGCTGGGCGGCGAGGTGGGCCCGTCGAGCGCCTTCCTGATCGAAGCGGCGCCGGCGCAGCGGCGCGGCATCTACGCCAGCTGGCAGCTCGCGAGCCAGGGCATCGCCGGCCTCGTCGCCGGCCTGATGGGGCTGGCGATGACGCGCAGCCTGGGGCCGGCCGAGATGCTCGCCTGGGGCTGGCGCGTGCCCTTCCTCGTCGGCCTGCTGCTCGTGCCGCTGGCGCTGTACCTGCGCCACCACATGCCCGAGACGCTGCATGCGAAGCCGGTCGCCGCCGTCAACAGCGGCATGGTCGGCATCCGGCGCCACCGCGGCCTGATCGCGCTCGCCGTGCTCGTCATCATCGGCGGCACGGTCTCGACCTACCTCGGCATCTTCATGACCACCTACGCCATCACGACGCTGAAGCTGACGCCGGCGACGGCGATGGGCGCGACCGTCGTCGGTGGCCTGTGCACCTTCGTCTTCTCGCTCGTCGGCGGCTGGCTGTGCGACCGCTACGGCCGCCGCCCGGCGATGTTCTGGCCGCGCGTGGCGGCCGCGCTGCTGACGGTGCCGGCCTTCGCGTGGCTCGTCGCCAGCCCCGGCGCGGGCGTGCTGTTCGCCGTCTCGGGCTTCCTCGCGGCGCTGACGGCCGTCAGCGGCGCGGCGTCGCTGATCGCGATCCCCGAACTGCTGCCGCGCGGCATCCGCGCCACCGGCATGTCGATCGCCTACGCCGTCGGCGTGGCGCTGTTCGGCGGCACGACGCAGCTCGTCATCACCTGGCTCATCGGCGTCACCGGCAATCCGGCCGCACCGGCCTGGTACGCGGCGGGGGCCAGCGTCGTCACGGCGCTGGCGATGCTCGCGATGCCCGAGAGCCGCCAGCGCGCGCTCGAGGACTGAGGCGGCGGCGCCGACGCACGAACCGTGGCGCTGCTCATGCACGATTCGACGCGGCTGCTGTCCGGCGCCGTCGTCGGCGTCGAGGCCGTGGCGACGCTGGCGTTCGCGCTCTCGGGGGTGCTGGCGGCGGCGCGCAAGCGGCTGGACGCCGTCGGCGTCTGCGTCGTCGCCGGCCTGACCGCATTCGGCGGCGGCACGCTGCGCGACCTGCTGCTCGACCGGCGGCCCTACTACTGGGTCGAACATCCGGGCTGGATCTGGGTCATCCTGGGCCTGTGCGTGGTCGCGATGCGCTGGATGCGCGCGCGCCACATCGTGCCGACCGAACGCGCGATGCAATGGCCCGACGCGCTCGGCCTCGGGCTGTTCACCGCCGGCGGCACGCAGATGGCGCTCGGCCTGGGCATGCCGGCGGCCGTGGCGGTGCTGATGGGCATCATCTCGGCCGTGTTCGGCGGCGTGCTGCGCGACATCGTCTGCAACGAGATCCCGACCGCGTTCCGCGATCACCGGCCCTATGCGCTGTGTTCCTTCATCGGCGCCTGGGCCCTGGTCGGCGCGCAGGCGCTGCGCGCACCGGTGTGGGCGGGCCTGACGGTCGCCGTCGTCGTCGCCACCGGACTGCGCCTGCTCGCGCTGTTGACGGACTACCGGCTGCCGCGCTGGCTGCCGCCGCCCGCCGATGCCGAATGAGGGTGGCGCATGGCGATGCCGCGCGACGAGGCGGCCTGGCGAGGCGGCCTGACGAGGCCGCCTGACGAGGCGGCCTGACGAGGCGGCCTCTACGCGGCGCATGACGGCGCCGGCTGGCGCCGCGCCGGCGCCGCGCTA
>JAGWVB010000433.1 GCA_018971105.1 Burkholderiales bacterium | reverse complement strand
GCCAGCGTGTAGTCCACCGCCTGCGCCTCGAGCAGCGCGAGCCAGTCCGCGGCCAGCGCGCCGTCGGCCGCGTCGTCGGCCGGCGTCGACGCCGTGATGCCGAGCTTGGCGCGCCGCCCGCGCAGCAGCGCCGCGTCGCAGCGCGCCGGGAATTCGTCGATCACCGCGAGCGCACGTGCGACGGCGGCGGCGATGGCGGCCTCGTCCTGCGGGTCGGCCATCAGCGGCAGCAGCGTCTCGGCGAAACGCGCCAGGTTCCAGCGCGCGACGGCGGGCTGGGCGCCGTAGGCATAGCGGCCGCCGTGGTCGATGCTGCTGAACACGGTGCCGGGATCGTAGGCCTCGATGTACGCGCAGGGACCGTAGTCGATCGTCTCGCCCGACAGCGCCATGTTGTCGGTGTTCATCACGCCGTGGATGAAGCCGACCAGGAGCCAGCTCGCGACCAGCTCGGCCTGGCGCGCGGCGACCGCGCGCAGCAGGCCGAGCGCCGGGTCGGCGCTGCCGGCCAGATCCGGGTCGTGGCGCGCGATCGTGTAGTCGAGCAGGCGCCGCAGCATCGCGTGGTCGCCGCGCGCGGCGAAGAACTGGAACGTGCCCACGCGCAGATGGCTGGCGGCGACGCGCGTGAGCACGGCGCCGGGCTGGGCGCGCTCGCGCCGCACCGGCTCGCCGGTGGCGGCGACGGCGAGCGCACGCGTCGTCGGGATGCCCAGCGCGTGCATGGCCTCGCCCATCAGCGCCTCGCGCAGCATCGGGCCGACGACGGCCTTGCCGTCGCCGCCGCGCGAGAACGGCGTGCGGCCCGAGCCCTTGAACGCGATGTCGCGGCGCCGGCCGGCGCGGTCGACGATCTCGCCCAGCAGCAGCGCGCGGCCGTCGCCGAGCTGGGGCGAGAAGCCGCCGAACTGGTGGCCGGCATAGGCCTGGGCGATCGGCTCGGCGTCGCCCGGCAGCTCGTTGCCGGCGAAGAAGGCGGCGTCGCCGCGCAGCGCCGCGGCGTCGAGCCCGAGCTCGTCGGCCAGCGCCGCGTTGAGGAAGAGCAGGCGCGGCGCCGGCACGAGGTTGGGCTGGCAGGCGATGTAGGCGCCGCTCAGTTCGCGCGCGTAGCTGTGTTCGAAACCGAAGGGTCGCATGGGGCGGCGTGAGGGAAAACGCCAGTGTGCCCGGGATCGCCGAAAGCTGCCGCGGCGGCGCGAATGTCCCGCCCCGCGCAACCCATCCCAGCGCCGGCGGCGCCCTCGGCCGCATGGCGCGCACCGGCGCCGAGGGCGTGGCCCGGGCGCCGTTCGCGGCGGTGCGGGTCGATGACGAGCCGGGCGCCGGGACCATGCGCGTCCCGGCCGGCCTCGCAGGGCCGCGGCGCCCTAGGTCGCGCGCAGCACGAGCCGCGTCGGCAGCGTCACGCTGCGCGCCTGGCCGCCGGCGATGAGTTCCAGCACCTTGCGCGCCAGCAGCACGCCGCCATGGACCCAGTCCTGGCTCACGCTGGACAGCGGCGGCGTGCAGGTCTGCGCCGGTGGCGAGTCGTCGTAGCCGATCACCGAGACGGCCTCGGGCACCGCGAGCCCGGCCTCGGCGAAGGCGCGCACGGCGCCCATCGCGAGCAGGTCGCTGGCGGCGAAGAGCGCGTCGGGCGCCGTGCGCGACGCACGCAGATGCGCCTGCACGGCGGCGTAGCCGGCGCCGAAGGTGAAGGCCTCGGGCCGCAGCGCCGCGGCCTGGATCGACGCGCGCTGCAATCCGGCCCGGAAGCCGAGCAGGCGCTCGCGCACCTCGGCGTGCCGCGTGTCGCCCAGGAACAGCGGCTGGTGCCGGCCGAGCTCGATGAAGCGCCGCGCGACGCTGGCGCCGCCCTGGCGGTTGTCGCTGCCGACGATGACCGCGTGCACGCCGTCGAGCCGGCCCGGCCCAGGCTCGGCGCCCCAGACGACGAAGGGCAGGCGGCAGTCGGCGACCGCCCGCATGCCGGCGTCGTGCACACCCTGGCCGAGCAGGATGACGCCATCGGCCGCCACCGGCAGGCCGGCGACGACGGGCTGCACCGCCGTCAGCAGCAGGTTGTAGCCCTGGGTCGCGAGCTCCTGCATGATGCCGCCGAGCAGATGCAGCGGATAGGGGCCGGACATCGGCCGATCGACATCGGGCAACATCTCAAGCACGACGGCGATCGTGTGGCAGCGCTGCAGGCGCAGGTTGCGCGCGCTGAAGTTCATGCGGTAGCCGACCTGCTCGGCCAGCGCCTTGATGCGCGCGCGCGTCGCCGGCGTCACGAGCGGGCTGTCGCGCAGCGCGCGCGAGATCGTGATCTTGCTCACGCCGGC
>JAGWVB010000432.1 GCA_018971105.1 Burkholderiales bacterium | reverse complement strand
TGGTGGCGCGGATTCGGCGACCCGGCGCTCGATGCGCTGGTCGAACGCGCGCTCGCCGACCAGCCCGGCCTGAAGGTCGCGGCGGCGCGGGTCGAGCGCGCGCGCGCCGCCGTCGGGCTGGCGCGATCGGCCGACGGCCCGCATCTGGACGCCAGCGCCAGCGTCGACCGCGAGCGCCTGTCGGGCACGGCGATCTATCCGCCGCCGCTGGGCGGCACGCTGATGACGCTGCCCGAGGTCAAGCTCGGCGGCGACTGGGAATTCGACTTCTTCGGCCGCAACCGCGCCGCCATCGCCGCCGCGCTGGGCCAGGTGCGCGCCGCCGAGGCCGACCGCGCGGCCGCGCGCAACCTGCTCGCCGCGGGCGTGGCGCATGGCTATCTGCAGCTGGCGCGGCTGGTCGAGCAACGCGAGGTCGCGCGCGCCGCGCTGCGGCAGCGGCAGCGGATGCTGGCGCTGATCCGCGAGCGCGTCGGCGCCGGCCTGGACACCCACCTCGAACTGCGCCAGGGCGAGGGCGCGCTGCCCGAGAACCGGCAGCAGATCGAGGCCCTGGACGAACAGATCATGCTGCAGCGCCACGTGCTGGCGGCGTTGACGGCGCAGCCGCCCGACGCGCTGGACGCGCTCGCGCCGCGCCTGGCCGCGCTGCACCCGGTGGCGCTGCCCGGGGCGATCCCGGCCGACCTGCTCGGGCGCCGCGCCGACATCGCCGCCGCGCGCGCGCGCGTCGAGGCCGCCGCGGGCGAGGTCGATGCGGCCCGGGCGCAGTTCTATCCGAACATCAACCTCGGCGGCTTCATCGGCCTCACGAGCGTCGGCCTGGGCAAGCTGCTCGAGGCGAACAGCCGCGAATTCGGCGTCGGCCCGGCGATCAGCCTGCCGATCTTCGACGGCGGGCGGCTGCGCGCCAACCTGCGCGGGCGCAGCGCCGACTACGACGCCGCCGTCGAGAGCTACAACGGCAGCGTCGTCGACGCCCTGCACGAGGTCGCCGACGCGCTCGGCAGCCTGCGCTCGGTCGCGCGCCAGCGCGCCGAGCAGGCGCGCGCGCAGCAGGCCGTCGCCTCGAGCTACGAGCTCGCGCAGCAGCGCTACCGCGCCGGGCTGTCGAACGAACTCGGCGTGCTCGGCGCCGAGACGCCGGTGCTGGCGCAGCGCCGCCTCGGCGTCGAGCTCGCCGCGCGCACGATCGAATCGCAGATCGCGCTCATGCGCGCGCTCGGCGGCGGCTACGTCGCACCGGCCGGCGCGCCGGCCGGTGCGGCTGTCGCCTCAGCGGCGGACCACGCCGCGCACTGAATCCACGCCCCTCCCGGAGCCACCCCCGATGAATGCCCCCGCAAGCAATCCCGCCATGAACGGCAACTCCGCCCGCCGCAAGGCGCTGCTGGCCGTGACGGCGCTCGTCGTCCTCGCCGCGATCGGCTACGGCCTGTACTGGGCCCTGGTGCTGAACCATTACGAGTCCACCGACAACGCCTACGTGCAGGGCCATGTGGTCCAGATCACGCCCCAGGTCGGCGGCACCGTGGTCGCGATCGCGGCCGACGACACCGACCACGTCAAGGCCGGCCAGAGCCTGGTCCAGCTCGACCCCGCCGACGCCCGCGTCGCGCTCGAGCAGGCCGAGGCCCAGCTCGCGCAGACGGTGCGCGAGGTGCGCACGCTGTACGCCAACAACGCGACGCTGAACTCGCAGATCGCGCTGCGCGAGGCCGACCTCAAGCGCGCCCAGACCGACGTCGCGCGCGCCGAGGAGGACGTCGCGCGCCGGCGCCCGCTGCTGGCCAGCGGCGCCGTCGGCAAGGAGGAGTTCGAGCATGCCACGGCCCAGCTCGCGGGCGCGCGCAGCGTCGTCGCCGCGGCGCAGTCGGCGCTCACCGCCGCGCGCGAGCAGCTGGCGTCCAACGAGTCGCTGACCGCGGGCACCAGCGTCGCCGAGCATCCGAACGTGCAGCGCGCCGCGGCGCGCGTGCGCGAGGCCTACCTGGCGCTGCGCCGCTGCGACCTGGTGGCGCCGGTCGACGGCTATGTCGCCAAGCGCAGCGTCCAGCTCGGCCAGCGCATCCAGGCCGGCACGCCGCTGATGTCGGTGATCGGACTCGACCGCGTCTGGGTCGAGGCCAACTTCAAGGAAAACCAGCTGCGCAACCTGCGCATCGGCCAGCCGGCCGAGCTCACGGCGGATGTCTACGGCTCGAACGTCGTCTTCCACGGCCGCATCACCGGCCTGGGCGTGGGCACCGGCGCGGCCTTCGCGCTGCTGCCGGCCCAGAACGCGACCGGAAACTGGATCAAGGTGGTGCAGCGCGTGCCGGTGCGCATCGCGCTGGA
>JAGWVB010000431.1 GCA_018971105.1 Burkholderiales bacterium | reverse complement strand
CGCGGCGACGCGGCCCTCGGCCTTGGCCCGCTCGACGAAATCGCGCAGCGCCTGCGCCGCCGCCTCGCCGCGCCCGGCCGGGATGCCCAGCGCCTGCTCGATGACCATGAAGCGCCCCGGCAGCAGGCGCAGGCCGCCGCGGCGTGCGGCGTCGGCCTGCAGCGGCTGCCGGACGCCGGCGGCGACCTCGGCGCCGGCGGCGAGGAAGGCGTCGACGACCTCGGGCGAGCTCGGCGCGCGCAGGATCGTCGCCGCCCGCAGCGCCCGGCTCAGATGGAGGTCGTAGGCGCTGCCCTGGCCGACCATCACGCGCGTGCCGGGGCGGTCGACCTCGTCGTTGCTGCGCAGCGGCGAGTCGTCGCGCACGAGGTAGGCGCCCTCGATCAGCAGATAGGGCGCGCTGAAGCGGATGCCCTCGCCGCGCGCCGGATCGACGGCGAAGAAGCCGAGGTCGGCGTCGCCCGCGCGCACCGCGGCCACCGACTCGGCGGCCTTGTCGCAGGTCCGGAACTCGACGCCGACGCCGAGCTGCGCCGCGAGAGCACGCGCCAGGTCGACCGAGACGCCGGCCGGCGCGCCGTCGGCGCCGCGCCGCGCCAGCAGCGGGTTGCCGTAGTTGATCGAGGCGCGCAGCGCGCCGGCGGGGGCCAGGGGCGCAGCCAGCGCGCTTTGCAGGGACGGGTTCATCGCGTGGCACAGGGGCGCAGCGGCTCGCTGCGGCGCCAGTGTAGAGGCCGTTCGTGGGGCGTTCGCGGGGCGTTCGCGGGCCGTCGATGGGCGCTCGTGGGGCACTCGTGGAGGACTCTTGGGCCGTGCGCGGCCGGCCGACGGCGCTGCGGCCGCGGATTGCAACTGTCGCCAAGCGGAACCAGGGCCGCAACAGGCCGGCAAAGCCGGGGCCCGACGATCCGCCCCATCGGTGGGAAACCGCCCGCACAGGAACCCGAGATGAAGCATCCCCACGCCGCCCGCAGGCCGGCGCACGGCTGAACGCGGCGCCGAGACCCGCATTCCCGTCCCGTCCCGCCCCGCCCTTCCCCGGCCCCGACCCGATCCGCCGCGGCGCCCGGCGCCACCCCGGCCGACATTGGTCTGGGGCCGGCGCTTAGACTGCCGCCCTCGCGCCGGCGCCCTCACCCTGTCCAAAACCATGCTCGATCACCCCCTCCCGGCCCCGACCGCAGCGCGCGGCGCCCTCGCGCGCGGCCGCATCCTGCCCTGGGTGCTGCTGCTGTTGTTCGCGGGGGCGATCGGCCTGAGCTGGTGGCTGCTGCGCGGCAAGGCCGCGCACCAGGCCGCGGCGGCGGCGAGCGCGCGGCACGGCTTCGGCGGCGGCCGCTTCGCCGGCAACCTGAGCCAGCCGGTGTCGATCGACACCGCGCAGCGCCGCGACATCCGCGTGACGACGAACGCGATCGGCAGCATCGTCGCCTACAACACCGCCACCGTCCATGTCCAGGTCAGCGGCGTGCTGCAGCGGCTGGACTACCGCGAGGGCCAGCAGGTCCGGGCCGGCCAGCAGCTGGCGCAGATCGATCCGCGCGCCTTCGAGGCCGCGCTCGAGCAGGCGCAGGGCGCGCTCGCGCGCGACCAGGCGCTGCTCGCCGGCGCGCAGGTCGACCTCGCGCGCTACCAGGGCCTGCGCGCCAAGGACGCGATCCCGGCGCAGCAGCTCGACACGCAGAAGACGCTGGCGGCGCAGCTCGCGGGCACGGTCCAGGTCGACCGCGCCGCCGTCGCCGGCGCCCGCCTCAACCTCCAGTACACCCACGTGCTGTCGCCGATCGCCGGCCGCGCCGGCATCAAGCAGGTCGACATCGGCAACGTCGTCACCCCGGGCGACGCCAACGGCATCGTCGTCATCACGCAGACGCGGCCGATCGCGCTCGTCTTCGCGGTGCCCTCGGCGCAGCTGCCGGCCATCACCGCCAGGTTGCGCGCGAACCAGCCGCTGCCGGTGGTCGCGTTCGACCGCGTCAACAACAAGCAGCTGGCGACGGGTCGCGTCGCCTCGCTCGACAACCTGATCGATCCGACGACCGACACGGTGAAGGTCAAGGCGGTGTTCCCGAACGAGGACGACGCGCTGTTCCCGAACCAGGCCGTGAGCGTGACGCTGCAGACCGATGTCCTCGCCGGCGCGACCGCGGTGCCGCAGGCCGCCGTGCAGCGCGGCGCCCAGGGCTACTACGTCTACGTCGTCAACCCCGACGGCACGGTGACGGCCCGGGTCGTCAAGCCCGGCGCGGTGGACGCGGACTGGATGGCGGTCGAGGGGCCGGTGCAGCCCGGCGACCGCGTCGTCATCGACGGCATCGACCGCCTGCGCGACGGCGCCA
>JAGWVB010000430.1 GCA_018971105.1 Burkholderiales bacterium | reverse complement strand
GGCGTCCACCTGTGGCTGGTAGTACAGGCGCAGCTCCTGCTCGCGCAGGGCCTTGTGCAGCTCGGTGATGAGTTGCTGGCGCTGGTGGGCGGCGGCCTGCATCACCGGGTCGAAGAAGTGCAGCTGGTTGCGCCCGGCCTCCTTGGCGCGGTACATGGCCAGGTCGGCCTGCTGCAGCAGCGCCTGTGCGTCGCCGGACTGCGGGCCGAACAGGGTGGCCCCCATGCTGGCGCTGGGGTGCTGCTCCTGGCCGTCGATCTGGCAGGGCTGGCGCAGTGCCTGCAGGATGCGTTCGCCGAGCACGCGCGTCTGCGCCGCGCTCTCGAGCGGCGTCGTCGCCAGGGCGGCGAGCAGGACGACGAACTCGTCGCCGCCGATGCGCGCCACCGTATCGGTCTCGCGCACCGCGTGCACGAGGCGGGTCGCGACCTCCACCAGCCATTGGTCGCCCACCGCATGGCCGTGGGCGTCGTTCAGTTGCTTGAACTTCGTCAGGTCGATGTACAGCACCGCGCCCAGGGTGCCGCGGCGCTTGCACAGGCGCAGCGCCTGCTCCAGCCGGTCCATGAGCAGGCGCCGGTTCGGCAGGCGCGTGAGCGGATCCTCGAAGGCCAGCAGGCGCAGTTCGGTCTCCAGGCGCTTCTGCTCGGTCAGGTCGATGAGCTGCACGAGCAGGTGCTTCTCCTCGTTGAGCTCGATGGGGAACAGCTCGCAGACGACCCAGACGCGCTTGCCGAAGGTCGACACGACCTGGATCTCGCGCCGCTGCGGCTGCATCGTCCGCAGGGCCGCCAGGCAATCGGCGAGCAGCTCGGACTGCCGCCACGAGGCGATGTCGTGGAAGTTCTGTTCCAGCAGCGCCTCGCGCGGGGCGCCGACGAGGCGGGCATAGGCGTCGTTGACCTGCACGCAGCGGCCGCCGGCCGCGTAGACGCCCATCGCCACCGGCGAGTTGCGCAGGATCGTCTGGTTGAACTCGGCCAGCGAACGCAGGGTCGAGGCGCTGTGCTCCAGCGCCGACTGGGCGCGCTTCTCGGCCGTGATGTCGCGCAGGATGATCGAGAAGCGCTCGACGCGGCCGGCCTCGTTGCGGTGCGCGATCACCATGTGGCTGCAGGGCACGTCGCGGCGCTGCGCGTCCCACTGCACCGTCTCGCCGATCCACACGCCCTGCTCGATCGCCCGCGGCAGGATCTCGCGCAGATGGCGCTCGACGGTCTGCGGCGGCGTCAGTTCGGTGATGTGACGATGCGCGATGTCGGCGTCGGCGGCGAGGCCGCAGCGCCAGCGCGCCGCCGGATTCATGTAGGTGAGCTGGCCGCGGAAATCGGTCTGCACGACGAAATCGGTGGTCGCGTCGAAGATCGCGGTCAGGGTGCGCAGGTCCCGCTCGGCCTGGGCGCGGGCCGTGATGTCGATGCCGGTCACGAACAGGCCGCGCACGCGGCCCTCGGCGTCGCGGTCAGGAATGAGGCGGTTCTCGAAACGCCGCGTCCGGCCATCGACGATCTCGTCGAACTCGAACTGCTGCGGCGCGCCGGCCAGCGCCAGCGCGGCGCGCCCGGCCAGCGTGGCGTCGTCGCCGTCCAGCAGTTCGGCCCGCGTGCGCCCGAGCACCTCGGCGCGCGGGCGCCCGAGGTTTTCGAGCAGGCACCGGTTCACGAAGCGGTAGCGTCGATCGCGATCGAGGTAGGCGATGCGCAGCGGGATGCTGTCGGCGAGCTGGCGCAGGAAGCGCTCGCTGGCGGCCAGCGCCTGCTCGAGCCCGCGCCGCGGCGTGATGTCCTGACCCACCGAATGCAGCAGGCGCCGGTCGCCGACCGCCAGCACCCCGTTCGTCCACGCGACCCAGCGCTCGCTGCCATCGGCGAAGCGCATGCGGTTCTCGCTGCGCGTGCTCGCGCCGGTCTCGTACACCTGCGTCAGGCGGGCCCGCACCGCGGCGACATCCTGCGCATCGACGAATCCGTACAGGCTGAGCCCGATCATCGCCTGCGGCGCGCGGCCGAACTCGCGCGCGTAGGCGCGGTTGACGTAGATCAGCGTGCCGTCGCCCTGCGCCAGCGAGACCATGTCGGCCTGGGCGTCGACGATGGCGCGAAAGGAAAGCTCCGCATCGAGGCTGGCGGGCGGCGGCGGCGGCTTGGGGTTCATCTCATGCGGGTCCGGGCCCGAGGATACCCAAGCGCGGCCCGCGCGCCGCGGGCAGTAAACTGCGCGCCCTTCCAGGAATCCTTCGACTCGCATCCATGCTGCACGGGTCATCAGGCCCGGGCATCGCCGGCTCCGAGCTCATCCCACTGCTGAGCGGCCTCGCGCGGGCGCCGGCCGCGGCCGCACGCCCGG
>JAGWVB010000134.1 GCA_018971105.1 Burkholderiales bacterium | reverse complement strand
CGCGACGACGGGGTCCGACAACCCGGCCGGCGCGGGCCGGACGGCAGCCGCCGCGGGCGCCGCCGTCGGTGCCGCCGGGACCGCCAGCGGCGGCGCCTCGGCATAGGCCGGCGCCGTCGGCTCGTTGCGCGGCGGATCGGCGAGGACGACGAAGCGGCGCACGAGACTGCCGCCGCAATTCGATTGGACCTGCACCGTGACCACCGGCTCGTCGACGACCGGCGTCGTCGTGACCCGGATGCGCGCGCGGTTGACCCCGGTGGCTTCGACCGCGACCTGGACCTGGGCGCGCTGCAGCCGGCGCTCGCCGAGCATGACATCGGCGCTCACGCAGCGCGAGTCCAGCGGCTGACCCGGGTCGAGCCGGACCTGGACCGCGAAATCGAGCGGCCGGCCGAGAACGGCACCCGTCGATCCGGCGCCGAAACCGGCCGCCGCACAAAGCAACGGCGCGGCCCAGGCGACCGCGCCGGCAAGATGGATCGACAGCCAGCGCCGTTTCTTCTGCATGCAATGGGATCGGGGGACGTCCGGGATCTGCTCGAAGGACTCTAGCATGGTGCTTGCGCGCGGCCGCCCCCGAGCCCGTCCAATTCGTGGCCCATGGCACGCGGCCGCGCCGACCGTCGCCGGCGCCGGGGCCATGCGTCGGCAGTGGAGAATGGATGCCGGCACCGCTGGCGCGGGCAACCAAGGACTATCGATGGACTTCAACTACTCCCCCCGCACGCGGGAACTCCAGGACCGGCTGCGGGCCTTCATGGCCGAGCAGGTCTACCCGGCCGAGGCGCTGTGGCAGGCGCAGATCGAGGCCCAGACCCAGGCCGGCCGGCGCTGGACGCCGGTGCCGCTGATCGAGGAGCTCAAGCCGCGCGCGCGCGCCGCCGGGCTGTGGAACCTGTTCCTGCCCGAGAGCGAATACGGCGCCGGACTGCGCAACCAGGACTACGCGCCGCTGGCCGAGATCATGGGCGCCGTGCCCTGGGCGAGCGAGGTCTTCAACTGCTCGGCGCCCGACACCGGCAATATGGAGACGCTGGTGCGCTACGGCAGCGCCGAACACAAGCGGCGCTGGCTCGAGCCGCTGCTCGCGGGCGAGATCCGCAGCGCCTTCGCGATGACCGAGCCGGCGGTGGCCTCGTCGGATGCGACGAACATCGAGTCGCGCATCGAGCGCCAGGGCGACGAATACATCATCAACGGCCGCAAATGGTGGACCAGCGGCGCCGGCGATCCGCGCTGCGCCGTCTACGTCTTCATGGGCAAGACCGACCCGGGGGCGCCGCGCCACGGCCAGCAGTCGATGGTGCTGGTGCCGGCCGATGCGCCCGGCATCCGCGTGCTGCGGCCGCTGTCGGTGTTCGGCTACGACGACGCGCCGCACGGCCATATGGAGATCGACTTCGAGAACGTGCGCGTGCCGGTGACGAACATGCTGCTGGGCGAGGGGCGCGGCTTCGAGATCGCCCAGGGCCGGCTCGGCCCCGGGCGCATCCACCACTGCATGCGCCTGATCGGCCTGGCCGAGCGTGCGCTCGCGCTGATGTGCGAGCGCGCCGTCGCGCGCAGCGCCTTCGGCCGTCCGCTGGCCCAGCAGGGCGTGACGCAGGAACGCATCGCGCAGTCGCGCTGCCTGATCGAGCAGGCGCGGCTGCTGACGCTGAAGGCAGCGTGGATGATGGACGAGGCCGGCAACAAGAGCGCCAAGGGCGAGATCGCGATGATCAAGGTCGTGGCGCCGCAGATGGCGCTGCAGGTCATCGACTGGGCAATCCAGCTCCACGGCGGCGCCGGCATGAGCCAGGACTTCCCGCTCGCCTATTTCTACACGCTGGCGCGCACGCTGCGCTTTGCCGACGGCCCCGACGAGGTGCACCGCGCGGCGATCGCGAAGATCGAGCTCGGCCGCGTCGCAAGCCCGGGCTGACCGGCCGGATTCAGGCCTTGCGTTCGTCGCCCGGCAGCGCGCTCGGCGACCACAGGCTGGCGGCGGTGGTCGGTCCGCCGGCCGCGTCGTGGCCCTCGGCGGTGACGCGCTGCGCTTCGCGCACGGCGCACTCGAACAGCCGCAGCCAGCCCTGCAGCGACGGGATCTCGGCCTCGGCCAGTGCGGTGCGCAGCATGAGCCGGCCGCGGCCGATCATCAGCACCATCGGTTCCGCCGCGGGGCGCGGCGCCGCGGCCAGCGCCGGCGTCAGCGGCCCGTCGAGCCAGCGCAGCAGCCAGGTCTTGGCGCTGGACAGGCCGACGTATTGCTCGCGCAGCGCCGGCATCTCGGCGCCGGCGAGCCGGGGAAACATCACGAGCCAGCGCATCTCGGGCGGGGTCTGGTTGTCGATGCGCGTCTGCACGCCCTCGACATACTGCTCGAACACGGCCTTCTCCATCGACTCCTGGAGCTCGCGGTTCATCAGCACGAGCTGCAGCTCGGAGCTCAGCCCGAGCTCGGCGCGCAGGCGCAGCTCCTGGCCCTGGATGTAGGGCCGCTGCGAGGGGCCCCACTCGAGCCGCCAGGCCTGCTCGCCCAGGCGGCCGTCGATGACGAAGCCCTCGTCGGGGACCGACTTGTAGGCGTACTGGTGCGACTGCGCCCAGGGCGCGATACCCTCCCACTCGGCCGCGGGCGTAGCCGCGTGTCCCGTGAACAGGCGTTTGAGGCCATCGAGCATGCTTTAGTGTCCGTCAGGTAGTCCGGCCCGCGACGCCCCGGGGTCGCAGGAGCGATCCGATGGTCGAAGTGTATTCGTGGGCCGGGGCCCATGGCCACGGCGTTCGCATCCTGCTCGAAGCCGGTCGCCGGCCGCGGACGAAGTGCCTTCGGCCGGCCCCGGGCCGCGGCGTCCGTGCCGGGCTGCGCAGCCCCGCGGCTCAAGCTTGACGGCAAGCGTCCGATACCAAAGTCAAGTCCGCGGACCCGGATGTCCGAGCGCCCTCGGCCCGCGCGCCCTGCCCTCGACGCCGTCACCCGCGGCGTTCCCCCGTTCACAGCTCAACCCGCTACGGAGAGTGTCGCGATGACCGTCTCGAAACCCGTGGATCGCCAGGATTCCGCCCACCTGGCCCGCACCGCCGACACCTTGATGCTGATCGCGCTCGCCGCCTCGGCGCTCGCCGCGGTCGCGATCGGCAATGCCTACAACCAGCTCGCGCTGGCGCTCGAGGGCAGCGGGGTGCTGCTGGGCATCGGCGCGCTGACCTGGTGGACCGCGCGCGGCAGCCTGCTGTCGAGCCTGGTGCTGACCCTGTGCGTCGCGGCCTCGGTGGCGCTGCACATCGACCTCGGACGCGGCACGATCGAGTTCCACTTCGGCGTCTTCGCCACGCTGGCCCTGGTGCTGGTCTATCGCGACTGGCGTCCGATCGTGACGGCCGCCGCCTTCTTCGCCGTGCATCACATCGTCTTCGATCGCCTGCAGGCCGCCGGCTTCGCCGTCTACTGCACGCCCGAGCCGGACCTGCTGAAGATCGTGATGCATGCGGCCTACGTCGTCGTGCAGACCGCGCTCGAGCTCTACGTGGCCTGGCTGCTGGCGGCCCTGTCCCGCCAGCGGGCCGAGCTGATGTGCATGGTCGAGGCGGTGGGCGCCGCGGGCACGCTGTCGCTCGACATGAGCCGCCAGGACGTCGTCACCAGCGGCGGCAAGGCCCTGAAGCAGGCGCTGGAGCGCATCGGCCAGGCCGTCGAACAGGTCCAGGTCTCGTCGGCCAGCATCCACCACGCCAGCGACGAGATCGCCGCCGGCAACCGGGACCTGAGCGAGCGCACCGAGCAGACCGCGGCCAACCTGCAGCAGGCCGCCGCGTCGATGGAGCAGCTCACGGCGACGGTCCAGCAAAGCGCCGACGCCGCGCGCTCGGCCGACCAGCTCGCGGCCGCGGCCGCGGAGACGGCCGCGCGCGGCGGTTCGGTGGTCTCCGCGGTCGTCTCGACGATGGAGGAGATCAACACCAACTCGAAGAAGATCGCCGACATCATCGGCGTCATCGACGGCATCGCGTTCCAGACCAACATCCTGGCGCTGAATGCCGCCGTCGAGGCGGCGCGCGCCGGCGAACAGGGCCGCGGCTTCGCCGTCGTGGCCTCCGAGGTGCGCTCGCTGGCCAAGCGCAGCGCCGATGCGGCCAAGGAGATCAAGGCCCTGATCGGGACCAGCGTCGACCGCGTCGAGGCGGGAACGCGCCTGGTGTCGGACGCCGGCAGCACGATGAGCGAGATCGTCGCCAGCGTGAACCGCGTCTCGGCGACGATACGCGAGATCACCGCCGCGTCCGCCGAGCAATCCAGCGGCATCGGCCTCGTGAACGAATCGGTGGCGCGGCTCGACCAGATGACGCAGCAGAACGCTGCGCTCGTGAAGCAATCGGCGCAGTCGGCCGAGTCGCTGCTCGAGCAGGCCGAGTTGCTCGGGCAGGTGGTGGCCCATTTCGACCTCGAGGGCCGCGCGCGGCCATGACCCGGAGGTCTTAAACTGCGGCGCGCTCCGCGCGTGCCCGCGGAGCGGATACGCCGCGGCCCGCGCGGGCGCATCCAGGTCATCCTGCCCGTAGCTCAACTGGATAGAGCACCAGCCTTCTAAGCTGGGGGTTGCGTGTTCGAGCCACGCCGGGCAGGCCAGGTGCGCCGCCGCGCGACGCCTGCGCGCGCTAGTACGTCCCCGGGTAGGCGCCGCCGTCGATGAGGATGTTCTGCCCGGTGACGAATCCGGCCCCGGCGCTGCACAAGTAGGCGCACAGCGCGCCGAATTCATCGGGCTCGCCGAAGCGTCCGGCCGGGCATTGCCGGCGCCGCGCGTCGGCCGCCTGCTCGAGGCTGGTCCCGGCCTTGCGCGCCGCGCCGGCCAGGGTCGCCTGCAGGCGGTCGGTGTCGAAGGCGCCCGGCAGCAGGTTGTTGATCGTCACGTTGGCCGACGCGAGCCGGGGCGAGCGCGCGAGCCCGGCGATGAAGCCGGTGAGCCCCGAGCGCGCGCCGTTGGACAGCCCCAGCACGTCGATCGGCGCCTTCACCGCGCCCGAGGTGATGTTGACGATGCGGCCGAACCGGCGTTCGGCCATCGAGTCGACGCAGGCCTTGATGAGTTCGATCGGCGTCAGCATGTTGGCGTCGACGGCGCGCATCCAGTCCTCGCGGCTCCAGTCGCGGAAGTCGCCCGGCGGCGGTCCGCCGGCGTTGTTGACGAGGATGTCGATCTGCGGCGCCGCCGCCAGCGCCGCGCTTCGGCCCTCGGGCGTCGTGATGTCGCCGGCGACGGCGCGCACCTGCACGGTCGGGTCGAGCGCGCGCAGCGCGGCGGCGCTGGCCTGCAGCGCCGCCTCGCCGCGCGCCGTGACGACGACATGCACGCCCTCGCGCACGAGCGCGCGCGCGCAGGCCAGCCCCAGCCCCTTGCTCGCGGCGCAGACGAGCGCCCAGCGTCCTTCGATGCCCAGATCCATGGTCTTCCTTTCGATTGAATTCAGCGCCGCGCGCGCGCCAGCAGTCCGACGCCGCCGATGACGCAGGCGGTGCCGGCGGCGATCCAGCCGTTGAAGGGTTCGCCCAGCAGCACGACGCCCATCAGGATCGTCACGACGGGCCCGATCGCGCCGGTCTGCGCCGTGATCGTGGCGCCGACGCGCTCGATCGCCATCATCACCATCAGCACCGGCGCCACCGTGCACAGCGTGGCATTGAGCAGCGACAGCCACAGCACCTGCGGCGCGACCAGGGCGGCCGCGAGCGGGCGCAGGAGCAGGAACTGCGCGATGCAGAACGCGCAGGCGATCGAGCTCGCCCAGCCGGTGAGCCGCAGCGCGCCCAGGCGGCGCACCTCGGCGCCGCTGAAGGCGAGGTAGACGGCATAGCTCAGCGCGCTGCCGAACACGAGGCCGGCGCCGAGCAGGGCGTGGCGGCCGGCGAAATCGAGTTCGTGGCCGAACACGAGCGCGACCCCGGCGTAGCTCAGCGCCAGCGCCGCGAACTGCGCCGGGCGCGGCCGCTGGCCGTGCAGCACGACGCCGAGCAGCAGCACCAGCGTCGGGTTGAGGTAGAGGATGAGGCGCTCGAGGCCGGCGCTGGTGTATTGCAGCCCGGCGAAGTCGAGGTAGCTCGCGAGGTAGTAGCCGCTGAAGCCGAGGCCGATGCAGACCCCGAGGTCGCGCCGCGTCAGCGCCGCCTTGCCGCGCCCGGCCCACCAGGCCAGCGCCACGAACAGCGGCAGCGCGAACAGCATCCGGTACATGATCAGCGTCACCGCGTCGACCCCGTAGCGGTAGGCGAGCTTGACGATGATGGCCTTGCCGGAGAAGGCGATCGAACCGAGGGCGGCCAGCGCCAGGCCGGCACGCGCGCCGGCCTGCCTCGAAGGCGCCGAAGGAACCGGCGCCACCGCTGGCACCGGCGTCAGCGACGCCGCTCCGGCGCCCCCCTCGAGCGCGTTGTCTGGCATCAGCAGCCGGCCGCCTGGCCGTCGCGGCGCGGGTCGCTGGCGGCGGCGTAGCCGCGCTCGGCCGCGTCGCCGCGGCCTTCGTCGAGGCGCCAGATGAACTGCCCGGCGCCGAAGTCCTGGTAGCTGTCGACATGCGGCTCGATGCGGTGGCCGAGCGCGCGCAGGCCCTCGGCGGTGGCTGCCGGGATGCCGTCCTCGAGGTGCAGCTGGCCGCCGGCCCAGCGCCAGCGCGGCGCGTCGCAGGCGGCCTGCGGGTTCTGCTGCAGGTCGATCATGCGCACGAGGGTCTGCAGATGGCCCTGCGGCTGCATGTCGCCGCCCATCACGCCGAAGCTCATCACCGGCCGTCCGTCGCGCGTCAGGAAGGCCGGAATGATGGTGTGGAACGGCCGCTTGCCCGGCGCCACGCAGTTGTCGCGCGTGCGGTCGAGCGTGAAGCCATGGCCGCGGTTCTGCAGGCTCAGGCCGTAGCCGGGGACGACGATGCCGCTGCCGAAGCCCATGTAGTTGCTCTGGATGAAGCTGACCATCATGCCGCGCTCGTCGGCGGCGCTGAGGTAGATCGTGCCGCCCTGGGGCGCGAGGCCGGGGCCGAAATCCTGTGCCCGCTGCGGGTCGATGAGCGCGGCGCGCCGCGCGAGGTAGTCGGGGTCCAGCATCTGCGCCGGCGTCAGCCGCATCGCCTGCGGGTCGGCGACATGGCGGTAGACATCGGCAAAGGCGAGCTTCATGGCCTCGATCTGCAGATGCTGGATCGCGGCGCCGTCGACCGGCAGCGCGCCGAGGTCGAAGCGCTCGACCATGCCCAGCGCCATCAGCGCCGCGATGCCCTGGCCGTTGGGCGGAATCTCGTGCAGCCGCCAGCCGCGGTAGTCGCAGGCGATGGGGTCGACCCACAGCGGGCGGTAGGCGGCGAAATCGGCGGCGCTCATCGCGCCGCCATGGGCGCGCGCATGGGCCGCGGCGGCGGCTGCGACCTCGCCGCCGTAGAAGGCCTCGCCCGTGGTCAGGGCGATCAGGCGCAGCGTGCGCGCGGCCGCAGGCAGGCTGAACATCTCGCCCACCTGCGGCGCGCGGCCATGCGGCAGGAACGCGGCCGCGAAGCCCGGCTGCGACGCGATCTCGGGCAGCGCCGCGGCGGCGGCCCATTTCTGTTGCACGATCACCGGCACGGCGTAGCCGCGCTCGGCGACGTCGATCGCCGGCGCCAGCAGGTCCGGGAACGGCAGCCGGCCATAGCGCTCGTGCAGCGCGACCCAGCCCGCGACCGCGCCCGGCACGGTGACGGCGTCCCAGCCGCGCCGCGGCGGCGTCGTCGCGCCGGCGCCGTACTTGCGCTCGAAATAGTCGGGCGTCCAGGCCGCCGGCGCGCAGCCGCTGGCATTCAGCCCCTGCAGCCGCGCGCCGTCCCAGACGATGGCGAAGGCGTCGGAGCCGAGGCCGTTGCTGCAGGGCTCGACGATCGTCATCACGGCGGCGGCGGCGATCGCCGCGTCGACGGCGTTGCCGCCGGACTGCAGCATGCGCAAGCCCGCCTGCGCCGCCAGCGGGTGCGAGGTGCTGACGACGTTGCGCGCGAATACGGGCTGGCGGCGGCTGGCATAGCCGACGCTCCAATCGGTGGGATGGCTCATCGAGGCACGGCGGTAGTCGGGTTCGGAGCGCGAGTATCGCGCGCCGGCGGCCCGCGCCCGGCCGGGGGCCTCAGGTCTGCAGCTCGGGCGTGCTGCGCAGCACTTCCTCGATCGTCGTCACGCCCTCGGCGACCTTCATCGCGCCGGCCAGCCGCAGCGGCCGCATGCCCTGCTTGACGGCGAGCCGGCGCAGCGCCTCGCCGTCGAGATGCGGGTGCACGGCGGCGCGCGCGCCCTCGCCCATCACGAGCAGCTCGTAGAGCCCGGCGCGGCCGCGGTAGCCGGTGTGGCGGCACTCCAGGCAGCCGACCGGCTTGTAGGTGCGCACGCCGCCCGACAGGCGCCAGGGGCGCGCGAGCTCGTCCAGCGTCTCGCGCGTGACCTGGTCGTCGCGCGCCTTGCAGGCCGGGCACAGCGTGCGCGCCAGCCGCTGCGCCAGCACGCCGATGACGGTGGCCGCGATGAGGTAGCTCGGCACGCCCAGGTCGGCCAGCCGCGTCACGGCGCCGACGGCGTCGTTCGTGTGCAGCGTGCTGAACACGAGGTGGCCGGTGAGCGCGGCCTGGATCGCCATCTCGGCCGTCGCGAGGTCGCGGATCTCGCCCACCATGATGATGTCCGGGTCCTGGCGCATCAGGGCCCGCAGGCCCTCGGCGAAGCCCATGTCGATGGCCGTCTGCACCTGGGTCTGGTTGAACGCGGGCTCGATCATCTCGATCGGGTCCTCGATCGTGCAGACGTTGACCTCCTCGCTGGCCAGGCTCTTGAGCGTGCTGTAGAGCGTCGTCGTCTTGCCGCTGCCGGTGGGGCCGGTGACGAGGATGATGCCGTGCGGGCGCGCGATCAGCTCCTGCCAGCCCTTGGCCTCCTCGGCGCCGAAGCCCAGCGCCGCGAGGCCCTTGACCGTCGCCTCGGGGTCGAAGATGCGCATCACCATCTTCTCGCCGAAGGCGGTGGGCAGCGTCGACAGCCGCATCTCGACCTCGCCGCCGGGGCCGTCCGGACCGTCGGGGCGGCGCGTCTTGATGCGGCCGTCGAGCGGGCGCCGGCGTTCGACGACGTCCATGCGGCCGAGCAGCTTGATGCGCGCCGTCATCGCCGCCATCACCGACAGCGGCACCTGGTAGACGGTGTGCAGCACGCCGTCGATGCGGAAGCGGATCGCCCCCATCTCGCGCCGCGGCTCGAGGTGGATGTCGCTGGCGCGCTGATCGAAGGCGTATTGCCACAGCCAGTCGACGACCTGGACCACGCCCTGGTCGTTGGCGTCCAGCGTCTTGTTCGTCTTGCCGAGCTCGACGAGCTGCTCGAAGCTCGCCGTCGCCGCGACCTCGCCGCTCTTCTGCGCCGCGCGCACGTTGCGCGCCAGGGCGTAGAACTCGGTCGTGTAGCGGCGCAGCTCGTCGGGGTTGGCGACGACCAGGCGCACGCTGCGGCGCACATGGGCCTCGATCTCGCTCACCCAGCCGACATCGTAGGGCTCGGCGGTGGCGATCACGACCTCGGTCGGCCCGACCGAGACCGGCAGCGCGCGCCGCATCTCGGCGTACTGCACGCTCATGACGTCGGCGACGCGGCCGACGTCGACGCGCAGCGGGTCGATGCGCAGATACGGCAGGCGGCAGCGGCCGGCTATCCACTCGGTCAGCGCCTCGGTGTCGAGCGACTTGCCGCTGCCCTGCTTGAGCAGTCCGGCGCCGCCCAGGCGCACGAGCGCGTGCAGGCTCGAGCTGCCGGCGCGGAAGCGCGCCGCGACGCGCGCGGCGTCGTCGGCGCTGATCCAGCCGTCCAGGCGCAGCCATTCGAGCAGCACGGGCCATTCGAGCCGGCCCTTGGGCGGCGGCGCGGTGCCGCCCGGGACCGGCGTGGCGGCGGCCGGGGCCGCGGCATGGGCGCTCGGGGCGCTCGGGGCCAGTCCGGCACCCTGGGTGCGCGGTGGCGGGCTGGCGGTTCGGTTCACGTCGTCGCTTCCTCGGCTGTGTACGGCCGCACCATGCGCAACCACTTGCGCGCCGGCAGCCCGAGCGCGCCATGGCGCGACTCGATGGCCGCCGCCCGCGCGCTCAGGGTCTCGCGGTCCGGCACCACGACGCCGCGCCCGGCGACGACCACCGTGTTGCCTTCGCGCGTGGGGCGCAGGCTCCAGACCTGGTCGGCGCCGAAAACGGCGGCGATGCGGCCTATGCTGTCACGGAAGCTGGCGTCGCGGCCGAACAAATTGACGCTCATCAGGCCCCCATCTTCGAGCACCGCACGGCAGGCGGCGTAGAAGCCGGCGCTGTCGAGCACGGGCGCCGCCGCCTCCTGGTCGTAGAGGTCGACATGCAGCAGCCGCACGCTGGCCGGCGTGGCCTGTGCGAGCCAGTCGGCCGCGTCGCCGCGCACGACCTCGACCTGGTTCGGCAGCGCGAACCAGACGCCGTTGGCCTGGATCACGTCCGGATTGATCTCGACCACCGTCGTCGCCATGCGCAGCTGCACCGCGGTGAAGCGCGTGATCGCGCCGGCGCCCAGGCCGAGCTGCACCGCCTGGCCGTCGCCCAGCGCCTCGGTCGGCAGCCAGAGCAGGCTCGCGAGCATGCGCTGGACATAGTCGAGCACGACCTGCTGCGGCTTGCGGATGCGCATCGCGCCCTGGATCCAGATCGAGCCGAGGTGGAGGTAGCGCACGCCGTCGAGTTCGGACAGCGTGACGGGCGGGAGTTCGAGCGCGGGGCGTTTGTGCATCACGCCGCGGACGATAGCGCGTGGCATGGCTGGGGCCTGTCGACGCTGCGGGAGCACCCGCGTGACTCCGCAAACGGGCCCTGGGCCAGACCGGCGCCCTCGAAGACTCCGCGCCAGGCCGCGAGCTTGCGCTCGAAGGACCAGCTGGCGTTGGCCGGGCTCGTGCTCGGCAGCCGGTGCACCGGCAGGCCCAGCGCCGCGGTATGGCGCCGGGCGCGCGCCGATTCGCCGCCGTTGTGGGCGATCGCGACGAGTCCCGGGGCGCGCCGGCGCAGGCTGGCGAGGTCGTTGAATTCCGGCTCCTCGATCGCCTGGTCGAGGCTGCCCTCGCGCCGGCAGCTGCGGTACACGTCCCAGAGGCCGAGACCGCGCCGGCGCAGCTCGGCCAGGCGGGCCGGATACGGCAGCGCGACGAGGTCGACGCCCCAGATCGCGCCCAGGATGGGCCAGAACTGGTTGCGCGGGTGGCCGTAATACTGCTGCGCCCGCAGCGAGGCGAGGCCGGGGAAGCTGCCCAGCACGACGAGCCGCGTCGCGCGGCCAAGCACTGGCGGCAGGCCCGAGAGCCGGGCGCCGCCCGGCGCCATGCCGGCCTCTGCCGCCGCGGCCGTGGCCACCGCGGCAGGATCGGTCGCGGCGCGCCTCATCGCAGCAGCCGCGGCAGCGCGGCGCGCGCATTGGCCGTGGTGACGGCGGCGGTCTCCTCGAGCGACCAGCCGCGCAGCGCCGCCAGCGTTGCGGCGATGCGCGGCAGCTCGGCCGGTTCGTTGCGACCCTGCGCCCCGGCGGCCGGCGCGGCGCCGCCCGCGTCCCGCGCCGCCGCCTTGCGGTACAGCCATTGCGGCGGGATGTCGGGCGCATCGGTCTCGAGCACGAGCGCCGCGGCCGGCAGCGCGGCGGCGAGGCGGCGGATCTGCAGTGCACGCTCGAAGGTCATGGCGCCGCCGAAGCCGAGCCGGAAACCGAGGTCGACGAACTGCTGCGCCTGCTGCAGGCTGCCGTTGAACGCATGCGCGACGCCGCCGGCGACGCCGATGCGGCGCAGCCCGGCCAGCAGCGTGTCGGCCGAACGCCGCCCATGCAGGATCACCGGCAGCCGCGCCGCGCGCGCCAGTTCGAGCTGCGCCAGGTAGGCACGCTGCTGGCGTTCGCGGTCCAGCCCGGGGACGAAATGATCGATGCCGATCTCGCCCACGGCGACCAGGCGCGGGTCGTCGCCGCGCGCCGCGAGCTCGCGCTCCAGGCGCTCGAAATCGGCCGTCGTCGCGGCCTCGACGCAGAGCGGATGGATGCCCAGCGCATAGGCACCGTCGTGCGCGACGGCGAGTTCGCGCACGGTGTCGAAATTCGAGGCCGCCACGGCCGGCAGCACGAGCCGGCCGACGCCCGCGGCCCGCGCACGCGCGGCGACCTCGGCGCGGTCGGCGTCGAACTCGGGCGCGTCGAGATGGCAATGGGTGTCGATCCACATGGGCACGATGATGACCCAGTGCGGCCGCGACCGCTGCCGGCGCGGGGCCGTGATACTGTCGCCGCAGCGCGGGACGAACCGCCGATGAAGCGCCGATGAACCAGCGTCCCCTCTACAGCCGATCCCCGCGCCGCGCCATGCCCCCGGCCGCGGCGCCGGCCGCACCTGCCGCCG
>JAGWVB010000133.1 GCA_018971105.1 Burkholderiales bacterium | reverse complement strand
GTCGACGCCGCCCGGGGCGACGAGGATGAGCGCCGCGGCGCGCCGCGGCGCCAGCAGCGCCATGCGCCAGGCGATCTCGCCGCCGAGGCCGTTGCCGCCGAGCACGGCGCGTTCGACATGCAGGCGGTCGAGCAGGTCGAACACGAAACGGGCCTCGGTCGCGGCGGCGTAGTCGGCGCCGGCATAGCGGCCGGTCCAGGGGCCGCTGAGGCCGTTGCCCGGCAGGTCGAAACGGATCACCCGGCGCTGCTGGCGCAGCGCCTGGGCCCAGCCGTCCCAGGTGTGCAGGCTGCCGGCCAGCGCATGCATCAGCACGATCGGCTGCGGGTCGTTGCGCGGGCCCTCGTCGCGCAGATGCACGAGCTGGCCGCCGAGGTCGATGAAGTCCGAGGGCGGCGGCGCCCAGCGCGCCACCAGCGACTGCACCGGCCGCTCGGGCTCCTGCGCCAGCATCAGGGCCAGCGCCGTCAGCATCAACAGCACGCCGACGACGCGCACGAGACGCGCGATCATGCGCAGGCGTTGGGGTTCCGGATCACAGGCGGCGATTGTAGGGAAGGGCGGTCCCTAGAATGACGCGCATGTCCTTCGTCCACCTGCGCACGCACACCGAATACTCCGTCGTCGACGGCACCTTGCGCATCGACGCCGCCGCCGCCGCCGCGCGTGCCGACGGCCAGCCCGCGCTGGCGATCAGCGACCTCAACAACCTGTTCGGCGCGATCAAGTTCTACCGCGCCTGCCGCGGCGAGGGCGTGAAGCCGCTGATCGGCGTCGACATCCTGGTCGAGCCGCCGGCCGAGGCCGGTGCCGAGCGCCAGCCGAGCCGCCTGCTGCTGCTGGTGCAGGACCGGCGCGGCTACCTCAACCTGTGCGAGCTGCTGGCGCGCGGCTGGGTCACGAATGCGCAACGCAACCAGGCCTGGACGAGATGGGAATGGCTGGCCGAACTCGGCGCCGGCCTGATCGCGCTCTCGGGCGCCGACCTGGGCGCCGTCGGCATGGCGTTGCTGGCCGGCGACGCCGAGCGTGCGCAGGCGCAGGCGCTGCGCCTGGCGGCGCTGTTTCCCGAGCGCTTCTATCTCGAGGTCCAGCGCGCCGGGCTGCCCGGCAACGAGGCCCATGTGCGCGCCACCGTCGCCTTGGCGGCGCGGCTGCGCCTGCCCGTCGTCGCGACGCACCCGGTGCAGTTCCTCGAGGCCGACGATTTCGACGCCCACGAGGCGCGCGTGTGCATCGCCGAGGGCGTGACGCTGGCCGATCCGCGGCGCGTCAAGCGCTTCACGCGCGAGCAGTATTTCAAGACGCAGGCGCAGATGGAGGCGCTGTTCGCCGACCTGCCCTCGGCGCTGGCCAACAGCGTCGAGATCGCGCGCCGCTGCAATCTCCAGCTCGTGCTCGGCAAGCCGCAGCTGCCCGATTTCCCGACCCCGCTGCAGGCCGACGGCACGCGCATGCCGATCGAGTCCTATTTCCGCCAGGCCTCGCACGACGGCCTCGAGCGCCGGCTGGCGGCGCTGTTCCCCGATGCGGCGCGGCGCGAGGCCGAGCGGCCGCGCTACGTCGCGCGGCTCGAGTTCGAGCTCGACACGATCGTCAAGATGGGCTTTCCGGGCTATTTCCTGATCGTCTCGGACTTCATCGTCTGGGCCAAGGACCACGGCTGCCCGGTCGGACCCGGGCGCGGGTCGGGCGCCGGCTCGCTGGTCGCCTACGCGCTCTTCATCACCGACCTCGACCCGCTGTACTACAAGCTGCTGTTCGAGCGCTTCCTGAACCCCGAGCGCGTCTCGATGCCGGACTTCGACATCGACTTCTGCCAGGGCAACCGCGACCGCGTGATCGAGTACGTCAAGGACAAGTACGGCCGCGACGCGGTGAGCCAGATCGCGACCTTCGGCACCATGGCCAGCAAGGCCGCGCTGCGCGATGTCGGGCGCGTGCTCGGCATGGGCTACGGCCAGGTCGACAGCGTCGCCAAGCTCGTCCCCGGGCTGCCGGGCAAGACCTACACGCTGGCGCCGCTGCCGACGCCGCCCGACCAACCCGACCCGGGCCTGATCTACGTGCGCCAGGAGGTGCCCGAGCTCGAGCAGCGCGAGGCCGCCGAGGAGGAGGTGGCCGAGCTGCTGAGCCTGGCCACGCGCGTCGAGGGCCTGGTGCGCAACATCGGCATGCATGCCGGCGGGGTGCTGATCGCGCCGGGCAAGATCACCGACTTCTGCCCGCTCTACCAGCAGCCCGGCAGCGACAGCGCGGTGAGCCAGTTCGACAAGGACGATGTCGAGGCGATCGGCCTCGTGAAGTTCGACTTCCTGGGCCTGGCGACGCTGACCATCCTCGAGCTCGCCAAGGACACGATACGGGCGCGCCGACCGGGGCGTGCCGGCTTCAGCTACGAAGCGATCCCGCTCGACGATGCGCGCGTCTACAAGCTGTTCTCCGACGGCCTCACCGAGGCCGTGTTCCAGTTCGAATCGCGCGGCATGCAGGCCATGCTGCGCGAGGCGCGGCCGACGCGGCTCGAGGACCTGATCGCGCTCAACGCGATGTTCCGCCCCGGGCCGATGGAGAACATCCCCTCGTTCTGCGCGCGCAAGAACGGCAAGGAGACGATCGAGTACCCGCATCCGCTGCTCGCGCCCGTGCTCGACGAGACCTACGGCATCTTCGTCTACCAGGAACAGGTGATGCAGGCGGCGCAGGTGATGGCCGGCTACTCGCTCGGCGGCGCCGACATGCTGCGCCGCGCGATGGGCAAGAAGAAGGCCGAGGAGATGGCCAAGGAGCGCGGCAAGTTCCGCGAGGGCGCGGCGGCCCAGGGCATCGCGCCCGAGCGCGCGAACGAGGTCTTCGACCTGATGGAGAAGTTCGCCGGCTATGGCTTCAACAAGAGCCATGCCGCGGCCTATTCGCTGCTCGCTTACCACACGGCCTGGATCAAGGTGCATTGCACGGCGGAGTTCTATGCCGCCAACATGACGATCGAGGCCGACAACACCGACAAGCTCAAGGTGCTGCTGGCCGACGCGAAGCAGTTCGGCATCGCCTTCGATGCGCCTTCGATCAACCACGGCACGCAACGCTTCGAGCCCGTCAGCGACCAGCGCGTGCGCTACGGCCTGGGCGCCGTCAAGGGCACGGGGCAGGGCGCGATCGAGGCCATCGTCGCCGCGCGCGAGGGCGCGGGCGGCGCCGGCGGCGGGCCGTTCCGCAGCCTGTTCGATTTCTGCGCCCGCGTCGACCGCAAGGCGGTCAACAAGCGCGCCGTCGAGGCGCTCGTCAAGGCCGGCGCCTTCGACGCCCTGCACGCCGACCGCGCCGCGGTGCTGGCCAGCGTCGGCCTGGCCTTCGACTGGGCCGAGACGCAGGAGGCGAACGCGAACCAGGGCGGCCTGTTCGACTTCGGCGACGCCCATGGCAGCAGCACCCAGGAACCGGCGCTCGTCCATGTGCCGCCCTGGGACGTGCGCGAGCGGCTGATGCAGGAGAAGGCGGCGCTCGGCTTCTTCCTCTCGGGCCATCTCTTCGACGCCTACCGCGACGAGGTGCGGCGCTTCGCGCGGCGGGCCATCGCCGACCTCGTCGACAGCCGCGAGCCGCAGCTGCTGGCCGGCATCGTGAACGATCCGCGCGTCGTCAACGGCCAGCGCGGGCGCGTGATGATCTTCAAGCTCGACGATGGCAGTGAGGCGATCGAGGCGGTGGCCAGCGAGGAAGTCTTCGCCGCCCAGCCGCAGCTGATGGCCGAGGACCAGCTCGTGATCGTCCAGGGCAAGCTCCAGCCGGATCGCTTCTCCGGCGGCATGCGCCTGAACGTGACCCAGGTCTGGGACCTGGCGGCGGCGCGCGCGCGCTTCGGCCGCTATCTCGCGCTCGAGGTCGAGGGCGCGCCGCCGCCGGTGGCCGACGTGCTCGCGCTGTGGCCGGCGCGGCGCGTCGAGACCGATCAGGGCGTGTTGCGCCAGGGGCTGGCGATCCGGCTGCGGCTGAAGCGGCGCACGGCCACGGCCGAGATCGAGCTCGGCGACGAGGCCCGCTTCTGGCCCTGCGACGAGGCGCTGGGGCGCTGGCGCAGCCTGGCCGGCGGCGCCGCAATTGTGTATGAATGAAAAGGCCGGGCCCGCGCTGACATCGCCGGGCCGGTCCGCCGCGTTGAAGGGGGGCCAGATCCCCCATCCAGGAGTTCCGATATGAAGCACCTCGTCATCGCCTTGGCCATTGCCGCCGCCGTGCCCGCGTACGCGGGGGTCGGTGTCTCGATCCAATTCAGCCAGCCCGGGGTCTATGGCCGGGTCGACATCGGCGCCTACCCGCAGCCGCAGCTCATAGTGCCCACGCCGATCATCGTCGGTGCGCCGCTGCCGCGCGCCGAGCCGGTCTACCTCTGGGTGCCGCCGGGCCAACGCCAGCATTGGCGCCGCTATTGCGGCCGCTACAACGCCTGCGGCGTGCCGGTCTACTTCGTGCGCGACGACTGGTACGGCGCCCATGTGCGGCCGCACCGCGAAGAGCGTCGCGAGGACTATCGCGAGGACCACCGCGACGACTACCGCGGTCGCGGCCGCGACCATGGTGACCGGGGCGACCGTCGGGATCACGGCGATCATGTCGACCGCGGCGACCATCGCGACGACGGCGATCGCCACTGATCCGGGCCGGAACCGCTGCCGCAGACGCTAAAGTCGCGGCATGTATGAGACCCCGCTGACTGCCCTGGTACTCAGTGGGGGCGGCGCCCGCGCCGCCTACCAGGTCGGCGTGCTGCGCGCGCTGGCGCGGCTGCGGCGCGAGACGCTGGGCCCGGCGGCGCGGCTGCGCAATCCCTTCGGCGTCATCTGCGGCACCTCGGCCGGTGCGATCAATGCGATGGCGCTGGCCTGCCAGGCCGACCGCTTCGAGAGCGTCGTCGAGGTCATCGCCCGCGTCTGGCAGAACTTCAGCGCCGACCAGGTCTACCGTGCCGATTCGCTGGGCGTGATCCGCTCCGGCGCGCAATGGCTGACGATGGTCTCGGTGGGCTGGCTCATCGCGCGCTGGCGCCGCGCACGTCCGCGCTCGCTGCTGGACAACGCGCCGCTGGCCGAACTGCTGCTGCGCATGGTGCCGCTGGAGCGCATCCCGCGCATGTTCGAGGACGGCCATCTGCACGCGGCGGCGGTGACGGCGTCGAGCTACACCAGCGGCGAGCACTACACCTTCTACGATTCGGCGCGGCCGATCGAGCCCTGGCAGCGCACCCAGCGCGTGGCGATGCCGGGACGGCTGCAGCAGGCGCATCTGCTGGCCTCGTCGGCGATCCCCTTCGTGTTCCCGGCCACACCGATCGTGGTCGGATCGCAGCGCGGCTGGTTCGGCGACGGGTCGATGCGCCAGACCGCGCCGCTGTCGCCGGCCGTGCATCTGGGCGCGCACCGCATGCTGATCATCGGCGCCGGGCGCCTGCAGGAGCCGGCCGGGCGCGTCGTCGAGGACGCCGGCTACCCGAACCTGGCGCAGATCGCCGGCCATGCGATGTCGAGCATCTTCCTCGACTCGCTGGCCGTCGACATCGAGCGCATGCGCCGCATCAACCGCACGCTGGCGCTGCTGCCCGATGCGGCACTCGCCGACACGCCGCTGCGCCCGCTCGAGGCGCTCGTGATCTCGCCCTCGCAGCGCATCGACGACATCGCGTCGCGCCACATCGGCGCCCTGCCGGCCCCCGTGCGCGGGCTGCTGCGCGGGCTCGGCGTCAGCGGCCAGGGCACGTCGGCGCGCGGCGCGGCGCTGGCGAGCTATCTGCTGTTCGAGACCTCGTTCACGCAGGAGCTGATGGCGCTGGGCGAGACCGACACCCAGACGCGGCGCGACGAGGTGCTGCGCTTCTTCGGCTGGGACCGCATGACGCCGGGCCGGCGGCGGCGCTCGCCGGCCGAGCCCGACATCATGCTGCCCTGATTCCCGCGGCTTGCGCTGACCCGGCGGCGAGCGGGGCGGGGCGAAGGCGGGACGGCAGCGGGTCCGGGCCGAGGCCGCTTCAGGAACCGCTCCGGGGCGTGGTCGCGGCCTTCTTCGAGGCGGCTTTCGACAGGGTCCTGGGCTTGGCGGCCGCGGCGTCGTAGGCGGCACCGGCGACGGTCAGACCGCCCTGCGAGAGCTTGGCCGCATTGCCCGGGCCGACGCCGGCGACGCGCTCGACGAGGTCGTTCCAGTCCTTGAACGGCGCCGCCGTGCGCGCCTGGACGATGCGTGCCGACAGCGACGGGCCGATGCCCTTGACCGTCTGCAGCTCGGCCGCGGGGGCCTGGTTGGCTTCGGTCGCGGCCCAGGACTGGAGGGCGAAGGCGGCGAGCAAGGTGGCGATGAGATGACGGATCATGATGAACTCCCGATGAGGTTGAAGGACCTGGTTGGCCCCGCCGCCATCGACGGGCGATGGGTGGCGGAACGGGAGTGATTCTGGAAACCGCGGCGCGCTTCGTCTGTCCCCCGGCGGCAGGTTCGGGGAGGGCCCCCGAGCGGGTCACCCGCTCGGGGGAGCAGGCCACGATCGACGCGCCGAGCCGATGCTGAGCGGATGTCGTTCCGATGGCGGTCGGATGCCGCACCGGTGCTGATCAGGGCCGCTCAGGTGCCGCTCAGGTGCCGCTCAGGTGCCGCTCAGGTGCCGCTCAGGTGCCGATCAGGCGCCGGTACAGCGCCAGATAGGCGGCGCCGGCAGCGTCCCAGTCGAATTGCGCCGCGTGGGCGCGCACCGCGTCGGCGCGCCCGGGTTCGGCGCCGCGCGCGAGCCCGCGCTCGACCACTGCACGCATCGCCGCGGGGTCGAAATCGTCGAAATAGTCGGCCGCGTCGCCGCCGATCTCGGGCAGGCAGGTACGCCGCGCGAGAAACGTCGGCTTGCCGAAATGCATGGCCTCGATCGGCGGCAGGCCGAAGCCCTCGGTCAGCGACGGGAACAGGAAGCCGGCGCAGTTCGCGTAGGCCCAGGCCTTCTCGGCGTCGCTGATGCCGAGGCGGAAATCGACGTTCGGCAGCTGCGTCGCGGCGGCGAGCTGCCGCGTGTGGTCGTTCGCCGGGCCGCACATCAGGAAGCGCATCTGCGGCCAGGCGCGCGCGAGCTCGATGATCGCGCCCGGGTTCTTCGTCGCGCTCATGCGGCTGAGGTGGAAGAGGAAGGGGCGGCCGGCGACGATCCCCGCCGGCGCCTCGCGCGGTGCCGCGACGAAGCTGCGCGCGCCGTTGTAGATGACCTCGA
Source organism: Burkholderiales bacterium (assembly GCA_018971105.1). Lineage (GTDB taxonomy): Bacteria > Pseudomonadota > Gammaproteobacteria > Burkholderiales > Burkholderiaceae_C > Rubrivivax. The sequence continues at coordinate 5,200 of JAGWVB010000133.1, read as the reverse complement.
GCGGGCCCTGCCAATGCAGGTGGCGCCGCACGTCGTCGGCCGTCCAGCGGCTGATCGCGACGATGCCATCGGTGCGCGCCATCAGCGCCATCGCGCGGCGGTGATGGCGCCAGGCCGAGAACGCGTTGCGGCCGTAGCGGTAGCTGACATCGTGCACGGTGACGAGGCGCTGCGCACAGCCCGCCGGCGGCCGCGTGCGGTTGAGCTGGTGCAGGCTGTGCCAGAGCACGCAGTCGTCGATGCGCAGCGCGCGCCATTGCTGGCCGCGGCTGACCGGCCGGTAGCCGACATCGGGGCCGAAGAGCCCGAACAGGCTCTCGCGCAGATGGAAGTCGATCTCGATGCCGTCGCGCTCGCGCCAGGGCGCCGCAACGGCGGCGATGCGCTGGCCGATCTGGAGCGAGAACTCGCCCAGCCCGTCGTTGAGCGCGCCGATGTTGCCCAGGCTGACGACGATGCGCCGGCGCGACATTCAGGAGCTGCCGCCGAGGAGGCGCCGCGCCAGCGCCAACCCCTCCTCGGCGTCGGGCCAGACGGTGGTGGTGGCGGTGGTTGCGCCGTTGCCGAGCTTCTGCAGCACATGGGTGCGCGTGCCCCAGGGCGCCCAGCGCGGCGCATCGGTGGGCCCGAGGACGCTGATCAGCGGCCGGCCCACGGCGGCGGCCAGATGGGCCGGTCCGGTGTCGTTGGCGACGACCAGCGCCGCGCGCTGCAGCAGCGCGGCGTAGACGGCGAGGTCCGAGCCTTCGATCACGGCGGCCTGCGGGTAGAGCGCGCGCGCCTCCTCGTGTTCGCCGGGTCCGGGGTAGATCACCAGCGGCAGGCCGAGCCGCTGCGGCGCCAGGCGCGCGAACTCGCCGAAGGCGGGCCATTTCTTCTCCGGCCGGTCGGCGCGCGCGGCGCGGCCGGCGGCGAAGGGGCAGATGACGATGAACGGGCCGTCGATGCCGGCGGCGGCGAGCAGGCGCGCCGCGGTTTCGGCGCCGGCCGGCGCGACCTTGAAATCGATGTCGGCCGGGATCTGCGCGTCGCTGCGCAGGAAACGGCGCGCCACGTCCCAGTAGCGCAGCGCCTCGTGGCCCTCGGTGCGCCAGGGCAGGGCGCGTGCGAGCAGCGGCGAGCGCCCCTCCTTGGCCACGCCGACGGCGCGCAGCCCGGCCAGCCTCATCTCGAGCGCGCTCGAGAACGACACCGGCAGCAGCAGCGCGTTCTCGCGCCGGTCGAAGCCGGGGTCGAGGCGGCGGCACGCGGCGCGCAGCTCGCGCAGCTGGTGCAGCTTGGCGCCGAACTCCGCGGGCTGGATCTGCACCGGCCAGTCGTAGCCGGCGAGCAGCGCCGGCGCCCAGCGCCCGCGCGCGACGATGTGCGGCGCGTAGCCATGGGATTCGAGCAGGCGCAGCGCCGGCAGGCCGAGGATGACGTCGCCGACCCAGTTGCGGATGCGCACGACGAGCGGGCGTGATGTCATCGCCCGGGCTCCGCGGCGATGCGGCGCACCAGCGCCGTCGTCGAATAGCCGGCGACGAAGGGCAGGGCCAGCGCGCGTCCGCCCCAGCCGCGCACGAGCGCCGTCTCGGGCAGGCGCTCGATGTCGTAGTCGCCGCCCTTGACGTAGATCTCGGGCCGGCACAGCGCGAGGATGGCCAGCGGCGTCGGCTCGTCGAACAGCATCACCGCGTCGACCGCGGCGAGCGCGCCCAGCACGCAGGCGCGGTCGAGCTCGCCGTTCAGCGGCCGCTCGGGCCCCTTGGCCAGGCCGCGTGCCGAGGCGTCGGTGTTGAGGCCGACGATCAGCCCGGCGCCGAGCTCGCGCGCCGCCGCCAGATAGGCGACATGGCCGCGATGCAGGATGTCGAAGACGCCGTTGGTGAACACGAGCGGCCGCGGCAGCCGCGCGATGGCGGCCGCGTCGTCGCGCGCCACCAGCTTGCGCAGCAGCGGATCGGCGCTCATTGCCCGGCCCTCCGCGCGCCGCGCTGAGCGATGACCGCTGGGCCGCGGCCCGGCGCGCTCACGGGGCCAGCTCCGCCAGCTTCACCGCCGCGGTGCCGAAGCGCGAGACGACGATGCCGGCGGCGCGGTTGGCGTGCACCGCGGCGTCACGCAGCGACAGCCCGGCGGCCATCAGCGCGGCCAGCGCGCCGATCACGGTGTCGCCGGCGCCGGTGACGTCGTAGACCTCGCGCGCCTCGGTCGCCAGGCGCAGGTGGCCGCCGGCGTCGAACAGGCTGATGCCTTCCTCGGAGCGCGTCAGCAGCAGGCCGTCGAGCGCGAGTTCGGCGCGCAGCGCCTGGGCGCGGCGCTCGAGGTCGGCCTCGTCGCTCCAGGCGCCGACGACCTGGGCCAGTTCGCTGCGGTTGGGCGTGATCGCGGTGGCGCCGGCGTAGCGGCTGAAATCGCTGCCCTTGGGGTCGACCAGCACCGGACGGCCAGCGGCACGGGCGCGCTCGATCATGCTGGCGACATGGGTCAGCCCGCCCTTGCCGTAGTCCGACAGCAGCACCAGCCCATGCGCCGGCAGCCGCCGCTCGTAGTCGGCCAGCATCTGCTGCAGCACCTCGTGGTCGGGCTTGTTCTCGAAATCGACGCGCAGCAGCTGCTGCGAGCGGCCGATGACGCGCAGCTTGACGACGGTCATCAGCTGCGCGTCGGTGCCGAGCACGGCCTCGACGCCGTGGCGACGCAGCAGCGCGTCGAGCTCGCGCCCGGGGCCGTCGTCGCCGACGACGGTCAGCAGCGTGCAGGGTGCGCCCAGCGTCTTCACGTTCAGCGCCACATTGGCCGCGCCGCCCAGCCGCACCTCCTCGCGCGTCACGCGCACGACCGGCACCGGGGCCTCGGGCGAGATGCGGTCGACATGGCCGAACCAGTAGCGGTCGAGCATCGCGTCGCCGACGACGAGCACGCGGGCGGCGGCGAGTTGCGCCGGCGTCGGCAGCGCGGGATTCATGCGGCCGGTCCGCGGGCGGGGGAGTCCAGAGGCATCGGCGGAGCGGGGGTCGATTTGCAGAATAATCGTCGATTCTGCCATTGCAAACCGCGTGGATCGGCGCCTTCCGCGCGCCGCCCGCCCCGCGACCGAATGCCGATGACCCCGACCCCGCTGCCCGCCGCCGCCGACCTCGTCGCCCGCCACGACGACTGGCTGGCGCTGCCCGGCTGGCCGCAACGGCAGCCCGGCTCCGACCCCGACGGGCTCTGGCACTGGATCCAGACCAACCACCGCTGCAACAGCCTGCTCTGGGCCGAGGAGGACCTGGCGCGGCGCACGACGGTGGCCGACGCCGAGATCGCCGCCAACAAGCGCGCCATCGACGGCTACAACCAGGCGCGCAACGACGCCACCGAGCGCATCGACGAATGGCTGCTGCTGGCGCTCGGACTCGTCGACCCGGCCTCGGCGCGCGGCGATGCGCCGGCCGCGCGCGCCGCCGCCGGCGCGCGGCTGAACAGCGAGACCGCGGGCAGCATGATCGACCGCCTCTCGATCCTCGCGCTCAAGCTGCGCGCGATGGGCGAGCAGACGCGGCGCGACGATGTCGACGCCGCGCACCGCGCGGCCAGCGCGGCGCGGCTGGCGCGGCTGCAGCAGCAGCGCGCCGACCTCGGCCGCTGCTACGACGAACTGCTGGCCGACGCCGCCGCCGGGCGCGCCTATTTCAAGGTCTATCGCCAGTTCAAGATGTACAACGACCCCCGCTTCAACCCGGCGCTCGTGGTCGAGCGCGCGGCGCGCGGTTGAGCGGCGTGCGGCTGCTCATCGTCAAGACCTCGTCGATGGGCGACGTGGTCCACGCCACGCCGGTCGTCGCCGACATCCGGCGCCACCATCCGGGTGCCGAGATCGACTGGCTCGTCGAGGCGCCGTTCGCGGCCATCCCGCAGATGCACCCGGGCGTGCGCCGCGTGCTGCCGCTGGCCTGGCGCAAATGGCGCAGGCAGCTGTTCGCCGGCGCGACCTGGCGCGCCATCGCAGCGACGCGGCGCGAATTGCGCGACGCGCGCTACGACCTCGTGCTCGACCTCCAGGGCCTGGTCAAGAGCGCGCTGTGGGCGCGCCAGGCGCATGCGCCGCTGGCCGGCTTCGACCGCGAGGGCATACGCGAGCCGCTGGCGAGCTGGCTCTACCAGCGCAAGGCGCATGTGCCCTGGCAGACGCCGGTCGTGCAGCGCTGCCGCCTGCTGGCGGCGGCGCATCTGGGCTACCGCATCGACGGCGAGACGGCCGACTTCGGCCTCGTGCCGCCGCGCGCCGGCTGGATGCCGCGCAGCGACTACGCGGTGCTGATCCCGAACGCGAGCCGGCCCGAGAAGCTGTGGCCCGAACGCCATTGGGTCGGCATCGGCCAGCGCATGCGCGAGCGCGGCTGGACGCCGATCGTGCTCTGGGGCGGCGAGGCCGAGCAGACGCTGGCCGAACGCATCGCCGCCGGCTGCGACGGCGACGTGCCGCCCTTCCTGCGCGTGGGCGAGATGGCGGCGGTGCTCGCCGGCGCGCACCAGGTCGTCGGCCTGGACACCGGCTTCACCCACCTTGCCGCGGCGCTGGGCCGGCCGACGCTGGGCATCTATTGCGATTACGACCCGGGGCTGGCCGGCCTCACCGGGCCGGGCAAGGTCCTGAGCATCGGCGGCAAGGGCCAGGTGCCCACGCGCGCCGAGGTCGCGGCGCTGATCGAGCAGCTCTGAACCGAAGCGTCGCTACTGCGCGTCGATGCGCTGCGGCGGATAGCTGTCCCAGCTCAGGCAGCCCGGGCATTGCCAGAAATAGCGCTGCGCCTCGAAGCCGCAGGCGGCGCAGCGGTAGCGCTGCAGCGGCGCGGCGCTGCGCGCCACGGCCTGCTTCAGCGCCTCCCAGGCGGCGGGCGTGAGCGACGCGGGCGGCAGATCGAGCAGGCGCTGCGCGCCGCTCAGCGTCGGGTGCTGCTGCAGCTGGGCGATGCGGCGCGGCAGTTGCTCCGGGGCTTCAGCGGGCTCCAGGCGCTCGAGCGCCTGCAGCAGTTCGAGCGCGGGCCGTTCGGCGGCCGCGGCGGCCAGCGCCGCATGGGCCGCTGTGGCGCGATCGGCGCGCCGGGCCGCCTCGGCGTAGGCCTCGGCGACCAGCAGGAACGAGGCCGGATGGCAGGCCCGCAGTGCGTCCCAGGCGGCGAGCGCGCCCGCATCATCGCCCTGGGCGACGCAGCGCTGTCCGGCCAGCAGC
>JAGWVB010000429.1 GCA_018971105.1 Burkholderiales bacterium | reverse complement strand
GCTGATGACGCGCGAGCGCACCAACGAGCTGGCCGAGGTCGTGCTCGAGGACCTGGCGCTGTCCTTCGAGCTGCTGCGCCTGGTCAACACGGCGCAGGTGCGCGGGGCCCAGGTCTCGGGGGCGGGGCCGGTGCTGACGGTGCGGCGCGCGATCGCGATGCTGGGCCTGGACGGCGTGCGCCGTGCCGCGCTCGCGCTGCGCCCCTGGCCCGGGCCGCTGGCCGAAGCCGGCGCGGCCGAGCTCGAACAGCTGATCGAGCGCTGCAAGCGCGCCGCGCGCGTCGCCATGGCCTTGCGCCCGGCCGGCTACGACAGCGAGGTCGTCTACCTGCTGGCGCTGCTGCAGAACCTCGGCCGCCTCGTCGTCCAGTACCACTACGCCGACGAGGCGCAGCAGATCCGGCGCCTGATGCAGCCGGCACCCAACGCGCGCGAGGGCGAGCCCGACGAGCCCGGCATGAGCGAGGAGGGCGCCGCCTACGCCGTGCTGGGTGCCGACATCGAGGCGATCGGCATCGCCGTCGCGCGCTACTGGGGCCTGGACGACAGCGTGCTGTCGATGATCCGGCGCCATTCCGTCCGCGCCACCGTGCGCATGCCCGACAGCGACGACGACCTGCTCCAGCTCGCCGCGAGCTGCGGCAACGAGGCCGCCGACGCCCTCGCGCTGCCGCCGCAGCGCGTGGCCGCGGCGCTGCAGCGCGTGGCCCAGCGCTACGGGCGCGTGCTCGATTTCGGCCTGCGCGAGCTGCAGGCCGCGCTCCAGGGCCATGCGCTGGGGCCGATCGCCCACACCGCGCCGGCGCCGCTGGACGGAGCCACCGCATGAACCGTGCGTGCGAGGTCGGGCGTTGAGCGCCGTGCTGCGCGGCCAGGACCGGCTGGCCCGCTTTCGCCTGCTGCGCGAGCTCGGCCGCGGCGCCCAGGCCCAGGTCTGGCTCGCGCATGACCCGCGCCTCGAGCGCGAGGTCGCGCTCAAGCTGCTCAACCCGAGCGCCGACGCGCAGTCGGTGAGCGACTGGCTGCAGGAAGCGCGCGCCGTGAGCCGGCTCACGCATCCGCACATCGTGCCGATCTTCGAGGCCGACGAGCACGAAGGCCAGCCCTACCTGGCCTTCGAATACGTGCCCGGACCGACGCTGGCGCAGGCGCGCCGCGGCCAGGGGCCGATGCCGGCGCGGGCCGCCGTGACGATGCTGCTGGGCATCGTCGATGCGCTTGCCGTCGCGCATGAGCAGGGCGTGGTGCATCGCGACCTCAAGCCGTCGAACATCCTGCTCGGCACCGACGGGCGGGCGCGCGTGATGGATTTCGGCATCGCGGCGCGCTGGTCCGGCGACGCCGAGGCCGGCGACGGCCGCATCGTCGGCACGCCGGGCTATATGTCGCCCGAGGCCGCGCGCGGCGCCGCGCCGCTGCCGGCGATGGACGTCTTCGCCGCCGGCGCGCTGCTGGGCGAGCTGCTGGCGGGGCGCGCGCTGCTGCAGGAGACCGACCCCTGGCGTGCCGTCCACCGCGTCCAGCACGAGGACCTGCTGCTGCCGCCGACCGCGGCCGTTGACGAGACGCTGCGCGGCATCGTCCAGCGCGCGCTCGCGCGCGACGTCCAGGCCCGCTACGACAGCGCGCGCGCGCTGCACGCCGCGCTCGCCGCCTGGCTCGAGGGCGGCGCGCCGGCGCTGGTCGAGCCGGCGCGCGACGCCGGCCATTCGACGCTGGAGTTCCTGCTGCGGCGCATGAAGCACAAGACCGACTTCCCGGCGCTGTCGGCCTCGGTCGTGCGCATCCAGCGCGTCGCAGCCTCGGAGAAGGAGACGCTGAACAGCCTGTCCGAGGAGATCCTCAAGGACGTCGCGCTCACGAACAAGCTGCTGCGCATGGTCAACTCGGCGCATTTCGCCGCCGTCGTGAAGGGCGGCGTGACGACGATCTCGCGCGCGGTGGCGCTGGTCGGCTTCGCCGGCATCCGCAACATGGCGCTCTCGCTCGTGCTGCTCGAGCACATGAGCGACAAGACCCATGCCGGGCAGCTGCGCGGCGAGTTCCTGCGCGCGCTGATGGCGGGCACGCTGGCGAGCGAATTCGCGACCCTGCAGCGCGAGGGCGAGGAGGCCTTCCTGGGCGCGATGTTCCAGAACCTGGGGCGCCTGCTGGCCGAGTACTACTTCCCCGACGAGGCGCTGCACGTGCGCCAGCTGCTCGCCGGCCAGGAGGTCACGCACGAGCAGCGCGAGGCCGCGGCGACGCGCGTGCTCGGCATCGGCTACGACGAGCTCGGTGCCGGCGTGGCCCGGGCCTGGGGCCTGCCGGCGGACCTGCAGCGCGCGCTGCTGCCGCCGGTCGGCGCCGTGCCGCGTCA
>JAGWVB010000132.1 GCA_018971105.1 Burkholderiales bacterium | reverse complement strand
GCGAACAACCCGCGCCTGGGCGCCGCACAGGCGGCCTGGCTCGCGCCGCACTGGTCGCGGCTGACGCCGGCAGGGCGGCGCGAGCTGCTCGCCGACGCGGCGCACAAGCGCGTCAACCCGGTGCCCTACCGCGTCGACGAGACGCTGGCGGCGTGGCGGCTGATCGAAGCACCCCTGCTCTTCGTCGAGGGCGACGCATCGGGACCCGACGCGACCTTCCGCGGCCGCCTGTCGGCGGCCGAATTCGACGCCCGGCTCGCCGCCGTGCCGCGCTGCGAACGCGCGACGCTCGCCGGGGCCGGCCACATGCTGCACCACGACCAGCCGGCGGCGCTGGCGGCGCTGCTTGCGCACTTCCTCGCATGAGAGAATCGCCGGCTTGCAACGTACCGCCTAGGCACCCATGGACGTCGAACACATCAACTCGATCGGCACGCTGCTCGCCGACCTGAGCGCGCGCACCGAGCAGCTCCGGGGGTATCTTTGACTACGACCGCAAGGCCTTAAGGCTGAACGAGGTCAACGCCGCGCTGGAGAATCCCGCGGTCTGGAACGAACCCAGGCGGGCCCAGGAACTCGGGCGCGAGAAGAAGGCGCTGGAGACCGTCGTCGGCACCATCGACCATCTCGCCGGCAACCTCTCCGACAACCTCGAGCTCTACGAGATGAGCAAGGCCGACGGCGACGACGCCGGCCTGCTCGCCATCGAGTCCGAGGCCGCCGCGCTGCGCGGGACGGTCGAGCAGCTCGAATTCCGGCGCATGTTCAGCAACCCGGCCGATCCGCTGAACTGCTTCGTCGACATCCAGGCCGGCGCCGGCGGCACCGAGGCCTGCGACTGGGCCTCGATGCTGCTGCGCCAGTACCTGAAATACGCCGAGCGCAAGGGCTTCAAGGCCACGCTCGAGGACGAGACGCCGGGCGACGTGGCCGGCATCAAGAGCGCGACGATCAAGATCGAGGGTGATTACGCCTTCGGCCACCTGCGCACCGAGACCGGCGTGCATCGCCTCGTGCGCAAGAGCCCGTTCGACAGCTCGGGCGGCCGCCACACGAGCTTCGCCAGCCTCTTCGTCTACCCCGAGATCGACGACACGATCGAGATCGAGATCAATCCGGCCGACGTGCGCGTCGACACCTTCCGCGCCAGCGGCGCCGGCGGCCAGCACATCAACAAGACCGACTCGGCCGTGCGGCTGACGCATCTCCCGACCGGCATCGTCGTCCAATGCCAGGACGGACGCAGCCAGCACAGCAACCGCGACGTGGCCTGGAAGCGGCTGCGCAGCCGCCTCTACGACCACGAGATGCGCAAGCGCATGGAAGAGCAGCAGAAGCTCGAGGACACCAAGACCGATGTCGGCTGGGGCCACCAGATCCGCAGTTACGTGCTCGACCAGAGCCGCATCAAGGACCTGCGCACCAACGTCGAGACCTCGAACACGCAGAAGGTGCTCGACGGCGACCTCGACCCCTTCATCGAGGCGAGCCTGAAACAGGGCCTGTGAACGAGCGAACCTGAACCGCGGCGGCGCGCGCCGTCGCCGCCTGCACCGAACCACAGCAGCACAGAACGATCAGGAGACCGCCATGCGTGCATCCAACACCGGCCTCGTGCGGCGCGAGGACTACGCGCCGCCGCCGTACTTCATACGCGCCGCCGAGCTCGCCTTCGACCTCGACCCGGCGAAGACGCTGGTGGCCAGCAAGCTGCGCATCGAGCGCAACCCGGCCGCCGCCGGCGGCGCGCTGCGCCTGAACGGCAGCGGGCTGACGCTGCTGCGCGTGCAGGCCGACGGCCAGAGCGTCTCGTTCCGCCACGACGGCGAGGACCTCGTGATCGACAACCCGCCGGCGGCCGACGCGTTCACGCTCGAGATCCGCAACACCTGCGCGCCCGAGAAGAACACCGAGCTGCAGGGCCTGTACACGAGCGGCGGCGGCTTCTTCACCCAATGCGAGGCCGAGGGCTTCCGCCGCATCACCTATTTCCTCGACCGCCCCGACGTGATGGCCGTCTACACCGTGACGCTGCGCGCCGACCAGGCGCGCTATCCGGTGCTGCTGTCCAACGGCAACCTGCTCGAGCAGGGCGAGCTCGAGGGCGGGCGCCATTACGCGAAATGGCACGACCCCTTCCCCAAGCCCTGCTACCTGTTCGCGCTCGTCGCCGCGCGGCTCGTCGTGCGCGAACAGAAGGTGCGCACGCGCGGCGGGCGCGACCATCTGCTGCAGATCTACGTGCGCCCCGGCGACCTCGACAAGACCGAGCATGCGATGCACTCGCTCGTCGCCGCGCTGGTCTGGGACGAGGCGCGCTTCGGCCTCGCGCTCGACCTCGACCGCTACATGATCGTCGGCGTCGAGGACTACAACAGCGGCGCGATGGAGAACAAGGGCCTGAACCTGTTCAACACCAAGCTGCTGCTGGCGAGCCCGGCGACGGCCACCGACGCCGATTTCGCGGCCATCGAGAGCGTCATCGCGCACGAGTATTTCCACAACTGGACCGGCAACCGCATCACCTGCCGCGACTGGTTCCAGCTCTCGCTCAAGGAGGGGCTGACGGTCTTCCGCGACCAGCAGTTCAGCATGGACATGGCGGGCACGCCGTCGGCGCGCGCCGTCAAGCGCATCGAGGACGTGCGCCAGCTGCGCGCCGTGCAGTTCCCCGAGGACGCGGGACCGATGGCGCATCCGGTGCGCCCCGAGGCCTATGTCGCGATCGACAATTTCTACACTCCCACCGTCTACGACAAGGGGGCCGAGGTCGTGCGCATGATGCACACCCTCGTCGGCCAGGAAGGTTTCGTGCACGGCATGGCGCTGTATTTCGAGCGCCATGACGGCCAGGCCGTGACCTGCGACGACTTCGCGCAGGCCATCGCCGACGCCAATCCGGCGAGCGAGCTCGCCCCAAGGCTCGAGGCCTTCAAGCGCTGGTACGCGCAGGCCGGCACGCCGCGCGTCTCGGCGCGCGGCGACTACGACGCCGCGGCGCGCCGCTACACGCTCACGCTGGCCCAGCATTGCGAGCCCACGCCGGGCCAGCCGGTGAAGCAGCCCTTCGTGATCCCGGTCGCGATGGGGCTGCTCGGCGCCGACGGCCGCGCCCTCGTGGCGCCGCGCCTGCTCGTGCTCGACCAGAGCGTGCAGACCTACGTCTTCGACGAGGTCGCCCAGCCGCCGGTGCCCTCGCTGCTGCGCGGCTTCTCGGCGCCGGTGACGCTGGAGGACGGCCTGTCCGACCTCGAGCGCGTCGTGCTGCTGGCGCATGACGACGACGCCTTCAACCGCTGGGAGGCGGGCCAGCGCCTGGTGCTGGCGCGGCTGCTGCGCGCCATCGCCGGCGGCGGCGCGCCGGTGCTCGACCCGGCACTGGCGGGCGCGCTGCGCGGCCTGCTGCGCGACCCGCGGCTGGACCCGGCGTTCAAGGAACTGGCGCTGCTGGCGCCGAGCGAGACCTACCTCGCCGAGCAGCTCGCCGCGGCCGACCCGCAGCGCATCCACGCCGTGCGCGAGCAGTGGCGCGCGCTGCTCGCCGAGCAGTTGCACGCCGACTGGGTCTGGGCCTGGGAGCAGCATCAGGTGGCCGAGGGCTACCGCCCGCAGTCGAGCCAGACCGGGCGCCGCGCGCTCGCCAACCTGGCGCTGCAGATGCTGTGCCTGCACGCGGTGCGCAGCGGCGACGGGGTGTGGCCGGGCAAGGCGCTGCAGCGCTTCAAGGACGCGGCGCAGATGAACGACCGCATCGGCGCCATCGTCGCCCTCGTCGATGCCCATTCGCCGCTGGCCGAGACGGCGCTCGCGCGCTTCCATGCACTGGCGCAGGGCGACGCGCTGCTGCTCGACAAATGGTTCGCGCTGCAGGCGCGCGCGCCCGAGCCGGTGGCCGAGCTCGGCGGCACGCCCGGCAGCGCCTTCGCGCGCATCAAGTCCCTGCTCAAGCACCCGGATTTCTCGCTGCGCAACCCGAACCGCGCGCGCAGCCTGCTCGTCACGCTGTGCCGCGAGAACCCGGCCGCCTTCCACCGCGCCGACGCCGCCGGCTACGTGCTGTGGGCCGAGAAGCTGGTCGAGCTCGACGCCATCAACGCCCATGTCGCGGGTCGCTACGCGCGCATGATGGACCGCTGGGCCGGCCTCGCCGAGCCCTACCGCGGCGCCGCGCGCGAGGCCATCGCCCGCGTCGCGTCGCGCTCCGACCTGAGTTCGGACGTGCGCGAAATCGTCACCCACGCGCTCGAGGACGCTTGACGTGAAGCGCATCAGCCTCACCCGCTACCTCGTCGAGCAGCAGCGCGAGCATGGCCGCATCCCGGCCCAGCTGCGCATGCTGATCGAGGTCGTCGCGCGTGCCTGCAAGCACATCGCCATCGCCGTCAACAAGGGCGCGCTGGGCGACGTGCTCGGCAGCGCGCACAGCGAGAACGTGCAGGGCGAGATCCAGAAGAAGCTCGACGTCATCAGCAACGAGGTGCTGATCGAGGCCAACGAATGGGGCGGCCACCTCGCGGCGATGGCGAGCGAGGAGATGGACTCGATCCACCTCGTCCCGAATCGCTACCCGCAGGGCGAGTACCTGCTGCTGTTCGACCCGCTCGACGGCAGCAGCAACATCGACGTCAACGTCTCGATCGGCACCATCTTCAGCGTGCTGCGCAAGGTCGGCCATACGCATGGCGTGGCCGAGGACGATTTCCTCCAGCCCGGCAAGCACCAGGCGGCGGCCGGCTACTGCGTCTACGGCCCGCAGACGACGCTGGTGCTGACGCTGGGCGACGGCGTGGCGATGTTCACGCTCGACCGCGAGACCGGCTCCTGGGTGCTGACGGCCACCGACGTGCGCATTCCCGAGGACACGCAGGAGTTCTCGATCAACATGTCCAACCAGCGCCACTGGGCGGCGCCGGTGCAGCGCTACATCGGCGAATGCCTGGCCGGCGCCGCCGGGCCGCGCGGCAAGGACTTCAACATGCGCTGGGTCGGCAGCATGGTCGCCGACGTGCACCGCATCCTCTGCCGCGGCGGCGTCTTCCTCTACCCCTGGGACGCGCGCGAGCCCGGCAAGCCGGGCAAGCTGCGCCTGATGTACGAGGCCAACCCGATGGCCTTCCTCGTCGAGCAGGCGGGCGGACTCGCCAGCACGGGCGTCGAACGCATCATGGACGTCGTGCCGGGCAAGCTGCACGAGCGCGTCGCGGTCGTCATCGGCTCGAGGAACGAGGTGCTGCGCGTCGGCGCCTGTCACGCTGCCGATCAAGCCGCCGGTGCCGCCGCGGCGAGCAGCGCCGCGTAATCGTCGGGCGGCAGCGCCCGGCTCTTGAGCCAGCCCTGGTACTCGTCGCAGCCGCAGCGCTGCAGGAAGGCGAGCTGCTCGGCCGTCTCGACGCCCTCGGCGACGACGGCGAGCTTGAGGCCATGGGCCATCGCGACGATGGCGGTCGTGATCGCCGCGTCGTCGGGGTCGGTGGCGAGATCGCGCACGAAGCTGCGGTCGATCTTGACGGCGTGGATCGGCAGCCGCTTGAGCATGCTGAGCGACGAATAGCCGGTGCCGAAATCGTCGATCGACAGCCGCACGCCGAGCGCGGCGAGGCGGTTCGCGGTCTCCATCGACAGCTCGGGCTCGGTCAGCAGCAGCGACTCGGTGACCTCGATCTCGAGCAGCGAGGGCTCGACCCCGTATTCGCACAGCGCGGCGGCGACGCGCTCGGGCAGCCCGCGTTCGCGCAGGTGCGAGGCGGCCAGGTTCACCGCCACCGGCCGCACCGGCAGCCCGGCATCGCGCCAGGCCGCGAGCTGGCGGCAGACCTCGGCCAGCGCCCATTCGCCGAGCAGCACGACGAGCCCGCTCTGCTCGGCCGTGGGGATGAACTCGCCCGGCGGGACGAGCCCGCGCTCGGGATGCTGCCAGCGCATCAGCGCCTCGGCGCCGACGATGGCGCCGCCCGCGACCGCGACGCGCGGCTGGTAATGCAGCACGAACTCGCTGCGCTCGAGGCCGCGGCGCAGCTCGGTCTCGAGCACCAGGCGTTCGAGCGCGCGCCCGTTCATCGAGCGGTCGTAGAACTGGAAGCAGCCGCGACCGGCCTCCTTGGCGCGGTACATCGCGGTGTCGGCGTTCATCAGCAGCGTCGCGGCATCACCGCCGTCGTCCGGGTAGAGCGCGACGCCGACGCTGCCGCCGACGAAGAACTCCTGCCCCTGCAGCGTCGCCGGCACGGCCATCGCGTCGACGAGGCGGCGCGCGACGCCGCCGGCCTCGTCGCCGCGCGCCAGGTCGGTGAGCAGGACGACGAACTCGTCGCCGCCGAGCCGCGCCAGGTTCGCGTCGCCGAGGTCGACCTCGTGCCGCGCGACACTGTCGTGGCCGCGCAGCGCCGCCTGCAGCCGCACGCTGGTCTGGCGCAGCAGTTCGTCGCCGGCGCCATGGCCCAGCGTGTCGTTGACGCGCTTGAAGTTGTCGAGGTCGACGAACATGATGGCGCAGCGCAGGCGGTGGCGCTGGGCATGGGCGATCGCCTTCGCCAGCTGCTCGTTGAACAGCAGCCGGTTCGGCAGCCCGGTGAGCGGGTCGTAGTAGGCCAGGCGCCGGATCTCGGCCTCGGCCTCGGCCTGGCGCGTGACGTCGTGCAGCGCGCCGGCCAGGCGCAACGCATGGCCGGCGGCGTCGCGCTCGACGACCTCGACCTGCTGGTGCAGGTGGCGCACGGCGCCGTCGGGGCGCACGATGCGGTGGTCGATCGCGAACGCGTCGCCGTTCGCGACCGCGCGCGCGACGGCGCCGCGCAGGCGCCCGCGGTCGTCGGCATGGCAGGCGGCGAAGAAGCCGGCGCCGTCGAGCCAGCGCCGGCCCGGGTCCTGGCCGACGATGCGCCAGGCCTGTTCCGAGGGCACGATGCGGTCGCGCCGCAGGTCCCATTCCCAGTCGCCCATGACGCCGATGCGCTGGGCGTTGGACAGCCGGCGCTGGTTCTGCTCGAGCTGGTGCATGGCCGCGCTGGCGCGCAGCATGTAGCGCACGCGGTGCGCCAGGATGGCCCAGTTGATCGGCTTGGTGATGAAGTCGGAGGCGCCGACGACGAAGGCGCGCTCGATCGACTCGACATCGTCGAGCCCGGTCATCATCACCAGCGGCACGCGCGCCGCGGCGGGTATGGCGCGGATCGCCTCGCAGGCCCCGTAGCCGTCGAGCACCGGCATGCCGACGTCCATGAGCACGAGGTCGGGCAGCTCGGCGCGCACGCTTTCGACCGCCTCCAGGCCGTTGCAGGCCTCGGCGACGCGGAAGCCCGCGCGCGCCAGCGCGCTGCGCGTGAGCAGCCGCGCCGCGAGGTCGTCTTCGACGACGAGGACGAGCCGGTCGTCGTTCATGCCGCGCGCTCCAGTTCCTCGCGCAGCCGGCTCGCCACCGGATCGCACAGGCGCTCGATGGCATCGACGATCTCGGCCGCGCCCTCGCCGCGGCCGGCCCGGCACTGCGCCTCGAGGCGGCGGCAGAGCTCGCCCAGCGGCATCGCGCCGACGTTGAAGCAGGCCGACTTGAGCCCATGCGCGACCGCGCCCAGCGCCGGCCACTGGCGGGCATCGAGTTCGGCGCGCAGGCGCACGCGCTTGGACGGCAGTTCGGCGAGGAAGATCTCGATCACCTGGGCCAGCACCGACTCGCCGCCGCCGCCGTCGAGCAGCCGGATGCGCGCGAGCGCCCCGGCGTCGATGAGGGCGTCCGCGCCCGTATCCGCGTCCGTAGCCGCGCCCGTATCCGCGCCTGCTTGCGCTGCCGCAAGCGGCGCTGCTGCCGGCTGCGCGGCCGGCGCCGGCTGCGCGCGCTGCCGCACCCGCTCGGCCGGCAGCCAGCGCGCCATCGTCGCGCCGAGCTGGCGGCCGGTATAGGGCTTGGGAAGATGGTCGTCCATGCCCGCGGCCAGGCAGGCGGCGGCGTCGCCGACGAGGGCGTTGGCGGTGAGCGCGACGATGGGCACAGGCGCCGGCCGCGCCTGGCGCGCCTCCCAGGCGCGGATCGCGCGCGTCGCCTCGTAGCCGTCCATCTCAGGCATCTGGCAGTCCATCAGCACGAGGTCGTAGCCGCCGCGCTGCACGGCCTCGAGCGCCTCGCGGCCGTTGCCGACGATGTCCCAGCGGCAGCCCAGGGCCTGCAGCATGTTGCTCGCGACGATGCGGTTGACGCTGTTGTCCTCGGCCAGCAGCACGCGCGCCTGCAGCGTCAGCGTGGGCTGGGCGGCGGCGACGCCGACCGGCTCGGCCGCCGCATCGCGCTGCGCGCGCGCCTGCGCCAGCGCGCGGTACAGGTCGTCGCGCCGCACCGGCTTGGCGAGGTAGGCGCCGAAGCCGGCGCGGCGCGCCCGCGCCATCTCGTCGACCGCATGCAGCGAGGTCGCCAGCACGAGCTCGAGATCGGCCAGCGCCGGGTCGGCGCGGATCGCGTCGGCCAGCTGCAGGCCGTCCATGTCCGGCATCTTCATGTCGATGACGGCAATCTCGAACGGGTCGCCGTGCGCGCGCGCCGCGCCCAGCCGATCCAGCGCCTGGGCGCCGCCGTCGGCCCCGTCGCTGCGCATGCCGGCGGCATCGAGCTGGCGCTGCAGGATCTCGCGATTCGTCGCGCTGTCGTCGACGACCAGCACATGGCGCCCGCGCAGCGCCGCCGGATGCGGCACCGCGAGCTCGGCGTGGGCGCGCTCCAGCGGCAGCGTGAAGGCGAAGCGCGAGCCCGCGCCGACGACGCTCTCGACGCCGATCTCGCCGCCCATCAGGCGCACGAGGTGGCGGCAGATCGCCAGCCCCAGGCCGGTGCCGCCGAAGCGCCGCGTCGTCGATCCGTCGGCCTGCACGAAGGGCGCGAACAGGCGTGCGCGCTCCGCGTCGCTCATGCCGATGCCGGTGTCGCTGACCTCGAAGCGCACGCCGCCGCCCGGCGCGCAGGACACGGCGACGAGGACCTCGCCCTCGTGCGTGAACTTGACGGCATTGCCGACGAGGTTGGTCAGCACCTGGCGCAGCCGGAACGGATCGCCGCGCAGCCCCGCCGGCAGGCAGGCGTCGATGCGGCAGGCGAGCTCGACGTTGCGGCCCTGCAGGTGCGGCGCCATCAGCTGCACCACGTCCTCGACGAGGCGGTGGAGGTCGAAGTCGATGGCCTCGGTCTCGAGCCGGCCGGCCTCGATCTTCGAGAAGTCGAGCACGTCGTTGATGATGGACAGCAGCGACTCGCCGGAGTTGCGGATGGTCTCTGCGAACGAGCGCTGGCGCGGCTCCAGCGGCGTGTCCAGCAGCAGCTCGGCCAGGCCGAGCACGCCGTTCATCGGCGTGCGGATCTCGTGGCTCATATTGCTGAGGAACTGCGACTTCGCGCGGTTGGCGGCCTCGGCCTGCTCCTTGGCCGCGCGCAGCTCGGCCGTGCGGCGCTCGACCTGGTCCTCGATGCCGGCGCGCAGCTGGCGCTCGCGCTGCAGCGCGACGGCCGTGGCGTCGAGCAGCTTGTTGGCGCTGGCGATGAGCACGCCGATCTCGTCGTCGCGATGCCGGCGCGGCGTCTTCAGCCGCTGCTCGCCCCCGGGCTCGGTGGCGTGGAGCTTGGCCGCCAGCAGCGCCAGCGGGCGCGAGATCATGCGCGCCGCGGCGACATAGAGCACGAGGACGACGAGGGCCATCTGGCCCAGCATCAGCACCGCCAGCGAGGTCGTCTCGCGGCTCGCGGCGGCGGCGATGCGGCGGGCGTCGGCGCGCAGGCTGAGCTGGCCCAGGCGCTCGCTGGCGTCGAAGGGCGAGATGATCGGCAACTCGACCGCCAGACCGCCGTCGCCGGCCGCGCCCGCGCGGCGCCCGCCCTGCGCGAGCACGCGCCCGTCGGTGCGCCGGAATTCCGCGCGGCCGACGAGCTCGTCGCGCGTGAGGCCGTCGACGACCTCCTGCAGCAGCACCGGGTCGGACGCGTAGGCGCCGACGGCCACCGTCTTCTCGACCGCATGCGCCAGGCTGCCGAGCGCGCTGCGGCCGGTCTCGAGCGCGCGCTGCTGGCCCAGGCGGTGCGCGAGCAGCACCGCGGCGACCGAGAACAGCAGCGCGCCGGCGACGACGGCGAGCGCGAACCGGAACTGCAGGCTCGAGGGCCCGCCCCAGCGCGCTGCGCTCAATGCGGCTCCTTGAGCACCAGCAGCGTGCGCAGCCGGCGGTCGGTGGGCTCGTGCGGCAGCCAGCCGATCGCGTTCGGGTTCGAACGCACGGCGGCCACCATCGCCGCCTCGTCGGCGAGCTGCTCGGGCGGCAGGTTGCGGCCCGAGAACTGCAGCCGCGACCAGTAGCTGTTGACCTGCGCCTGGCTCAGTCCGGTGAGCGCGTAGTAGAACGACTCGCGATCGGCCTGCGAGCGCTGCAGGTCGAACACGCGCGCCGCCTCGCCGTCGGGGTAGGCGCGCACGCGGCCCATGTAGAGGTCGACCGCCTGCTTGTGGGTCAGGCTGCGCTGCGCGCTCTCGGCGCTGACGACGAGGTAGAAATCCGCGTGCGCCAGCTGCGGCCCGGAGGCCATCAGCGCGGCCGCGATGAGTTGGGTGATGAATCGCATGCCGGACCTCAGAAGATGAAGTCCAGCAGGACGGTGGCGACGCGCGCATGCGCGGCCGCCGCGCTGCCGGCCGACCAGAGCGAGCCGCCATGGTCGGCGATCGTCACGTCGTCGAGCTGCAGCTTCAGCGCCAGCCGGGGCTGCAGGTTCCAGCGCAGGCCGACGGCCAGCGTGTGCTGGCGCAGCAGGCGGTTCGCCGCATCGGTGGCACCGTCGGCCAGCGCCTGTGCCGCGGCCGCCTGCAGCGGCCCGATCAGCGGCGCCAGTTCCGGCCCCCATGGCGGCGCCGCGAGCAGCGCCGGCGTGCTGGCGATGCCGCTGACGATGCCGTAGACCGTCACCGGACCGAAGCTGCGACCCAGCAACGCGTAGCCGGCGCGGGCCGAGAACAGCGGCGACTCGGAGACCACCGTCGCCTCGGCGCTCCACTGCCAGGCGCCGGCCTCGTAGGCCAGGCCCAGGGTCGTGTAGTTCAGGCGCGTGCCCTCGTAGTCGAGGCGGTGCGTGAGCTGGTTCGCCTGGGCCGCGAGGCCGGGCACCGGCAGCGCGGCGACCTCGTTGAGCGCCGCGACCGCGGCCTGCAGCTGCGGCGTGATGTTGGTGAAGCGGGCGCGCGCCCAGCCGGCGCGCAGCGTCAGGCCGTCGGCTTCGCGCGTGACCGAGAAGCCGTAGCCCGGGTCGAGCACCGCGCCCGCCTCCTTGAGACGGCCGATGAAGACCTTGGCGCGCCACAGGGCACTACCGGTATCCCAGGTGCGGGTCGCGTCGACCCCATCGAGCGAGGATGGAATCGAACCGTAATACTCGACCGGAGGACGGGCCGCCAGATAGGCGAAGCCGACATTGCGATAGTCGGACATGAGGAATTCATCGAAATTCAGGCGACCCAGCCGCAGGGTCGTCGCGCCGTTCGGTCGATAGGCCGCGAAGGCCCATTCGATGGCATCGGACGCGCTCGCGCTCGGCTCTCGATTCGCGATCAGGGCCTGACCGACGAACTCGAAGGCCGAGTTCGGGGCGTAATTCAACTGCAGCCCGAGACGGCTGTCGGTATCGCCGCGCAATCCGCCCGAATTAGATCTTTGGTCTAGTGTGCGAAGAAAACCCCAGGCGGGCGGCGCGGCCGTGTGCGTCAGACCGACCGTGCCAAAACCGCTGAAATGCAGTGCGCCGGTGCCGGCCGGACCGGTCTGCGCCCACAGGCTGGCCGCCTGCAATGCCAGCGCGAACGCGGCTATCGACTGTCGCCAATCCCTTAGTCGGGTTCGAGTTTGAAATCGATGCAAGCTCATGCATCGATTTTCGGTAATCGAAGGAATAGCTTGATAGCTGAAATTACGTCGCGAACAAGCTTTATTCCAATCCTGCGCCGCTTGCAGAACTTTCGAATGAGAGTTTCAGTCTGCAGATCAAGACAAGCCCTGGATACGGCCTTGGCTATCGACCGACATGCGCTCCGAGGCCGGCACCTTGGGCAGTCCGGGCATCGTCATCATCTCGCCGCAGATGGCGACGACGAAACCGGCGCCTGCCGCCAGGCGCAATTCGCGCACGTCGAGCACATGGCCGGTGGGCGCGCCGCGCAGCGACGCGTCGGTCGAGAAGCTGTACTGGGTCTTGGCGATGCACACCGGCAGCGCGCCATGGCCGCCGCGCTGCAGCCGCTCGGCCTGGGCGCGCACGGCGGCGCTGCCGACGACGTCGTCGGCGCCGTAGATGCGCTGCGCGACGGTGCGCAGCTTGTCCCACAGCGGCAGCGCGTCGTCGTAGAGCAGCCGCGGTGCCACGGGCGCGGCGCCCGAGGCCTGGGCCGCTGCATCGCACAGGTCGACCACCGCGCGCGCGAGCTCGACCGCGCCGCG
>JAGWVB010000131.1 GCA_018971105.1 Burkholderiales bacterium | reverse complement strand
CCCGGCGCGGCCGGGTGGTGGCGGTGGCGGACGTCCCGGCGGTTCGCGACCGGCGGCCGCACGCGGCGGGCCGCCGAAGCGCTGAGATCGATCGAGGCCCGATCGGCCTCGCGCCGCATGCGCAGTCGGCGTCGCCGGCGGTCGTAGCGGACGTAGCCCGCCGCCTCGCCCCCGCCGGCTCAGCCGGGCTGGACGGTCTTGTAGACGCCGCAGCCCAGGACGAGATCGTCGTCGACCGCGACCACGTACGAGGTCTTGGGCGCGACCTGTGCGGTGCTGGGGTTGAGGAAATCGTAGTCGACCCAGCCGCTGCCGGCCGCGGCAGCGGCCCAGACATCGCGGCTGAGCTGGCTGGTGTCGGTGCCCAGGATCTGTTCAGCCGCCTTGCCGACGTTCGCCGGCTTGCCGGCGAAGGCGCGGTAGACGAGGTCGCGGTCCCAGGCGAAGACGTACATGTCGCGGTCGCAGTACCCGTTGGCGCTGTCGGTGAACTCGGCCAGCGCGGCGCGGCCGACCGCGGCGTAGCGTTGCTGCGCCTTGCACACCAGGGCGTAAGCCTCGTCCGCCGTGCCCTGCAGCAAGCGGAAGTCGGCCACCGATAGCGCCAGCCGTTCGGCGCGCCGCCCCAGGCGCGCCGATTCGTCCGCGGTGCGCTCGACGAGCCGCGAGTTGCTCTGCGTGATCTCATCGAGCGCGCTCACGGCCTGCGTCATCTGCGTCAGCGCCACGCTCTGGCGGGTCGCCGCGCCGCTGATCGACTTCAAGCGCTGCGCGACGCTGCCGACACCCGCGACGATGTCGTCGAGCATGGTGCCGACGCCTTCGATATGCGTCACGCCGGCCTCCACCTGCGCGCTGGATGCCGCGATCAGTCCGCGCACCTCGAGCGCCGCGCCGCTGCTGCGCAGCGCGAGCGATCGCACTTCCGATGCGACGACGGCGAATCCACGACCGTTCTCGCCGGCGCGCGCCGCCTCCACGGCCGCGTTGAGCGCAAGGATGTTGGTCTGGAAAGCGATGCCCTCGATGACGCCGATCACGTCCTGCATGCGCGCCGCGCTCGTCTTGATCGCGCGCACCGTGCTCACCGCTTCCACCATGCGCCGGCCGCCGCCTTCGGCGACCGCGTGCACTTCGGCGGCGAGGTGCTCCACCGACCGCGCGTCCTCGGCGTTGTGGTCTACGGTGGCGCTGAGTTCGCGCACGCCGGCCGAGGTCTGCTGCAAGGTCTCGGCCTGGCGTTCGGTGCGGCGCGCCAGTTCATCGGCCTCACCCGCGAGTGTGGCGCCGGTCTGGCCGACGACCACGGCGTCGCTGCGCACCCCCGCCACCATCGCCGAGAGCGTGGTGTTGACGGCGCCCAGGGCCTGGCTGAGGGCGGCGAATTCATGACGCCCCGGCAGTCGCTGCAGGCGCGTCAGGTCGCCTTCGAGCATCGCCCGCACCACATGATCGAGGCCGCTGAGGGCCTGGCTCGTCTCCCAGGCGAGTGCCATGGCCAGATAGGACAGCGCGAGGCCGCAGGCGGCGTACAGCACCAGCACTCCGGGCGGGGCTGCGCGAGCCCATTCGCGCGCCAGCGCCAGGCCCAGCAAGGCCAGGCAAGGCGCCGCGATCAGCAGCGTGCGCCCGACGGTGCCCAGGCGCCGCATGGCGGCGACGCCGGGCGCCATCAAGCTGGCGGACAGGCCAGGTCGGTTCATGACGAGTCTCCGATCGATTCGAGGTGGCAGGTCGCACCGCCGGCTCGGACGATAGGCCTTGGCGGCGTTCGGGATGCGAGGTGCAGCGGGGAGAATGGGGGCCTATTCGAAGGAATAGGCGTGGCGCGTGATCACGGCCCTGTCTACGCGCTCGAGACGCTGGGACGTCGGCGCCGCCTCGCGAACGGTCCCTTCCTGTGCCGGCCAGGCAGCGCGGATGCCTCACGCGCGGCAACGACGCGCTGGCCTTGCAGCGCACCGCCAGCGCCGACCCGCAGGCCTCAGCGCGACGCCGCCAGGCGCTGCGCCGCCCCGTCGATCGACGCCTTCAGATCCGCATAGTGGTGATGCACCGCGAACTGCGGGAACTGCGCCACGATGCCCGCCGGCGGGTGGATGAAGAAGCCCGCGTCGGCGGCGCCGAGCATGCCGGTGTCGTTGTACGAATCGCCGGCGGCGATGACGGGGAAGTTCAGGCTCTTGAACGCGTTCACCGCATGCCGCTTCTGGTCGGGCTGGCGCAGCCGGTATGCGGCGACGTAGCCGTCGGCATCCGTGACGAGACGGTGACAGAACAGCGTCGGCCGGCCGAGCTGGCGCATCAGCGGGTCGGCGAATTCGTAGAACGTGTCCGAGAGGATCACGACCTGGTAGCGCGAGCGCAGGTCGTCGAGGAATTCGCGCGCGCCTTCCAGCGGCGCCATCGAGCCGATCACGGCCTGGATGTCGGCCAGCTTGAGGCCATGCTGGCGCAGCAGCGCCAGCCGGTATTTCATCAGCTTGTCGTAGTCGGGTTCGTCGCGCGTCGTGCGCGCGAACTCGGGGATCCCGGTGCGTTGCGAGAAGGCGATCCAGATCTCGGGGACCAGCACGCCTTCGAGGTCGAGACAGACGATCTGCATGGGGGAGGGATTCGTGGCGAGGCGCCGATCGTACCCGGCGCCGTAAGGACCTCGGCGCCGGCGCGACCCAGAGGGGCCGGCGCAGTTCGGCAGCCCCAACCCACCCCCACCTCGTACGAGAAACAGCCAGGAGAGAGCGATGACGATGAAACTGAACTGGATCGCGGCCGCATGCGTGTTGTTCGCCGGCGCCGCGGCGCAGGCCGGCGAGCACGCCCCGGCGCTGATCGTGACCGCGAGCAACGCGGCGACGAACCAGCTGCTGGTCTATGACACCGCGGGCCATCTGCTCGACACCATCCCCACCCAGGGCCAGGGCGGCGTCGGCGGCAATGCCGGCGGCATCGCCTACGCGCAGGGCCGGCTCGCGGTCGTGAATCACGGTTCGTCGAACGTGACCGTCTTCGACCGCTCCGAGGGTGCGAACCGGTTCCAGATCGAGCATGTGATCCCGACCCAGGGCCAGCCGGTGAGCGTCGCCTTCGGCGCCGGCCACCTCTACGTGCTCACCGGCACCCAGGTCGAGTCGCATGCGATCGACGGCGGCGAGGTGCGCACCACCGCCGACGGCTCGACCCCGCTGCTGCATGCCGACGGCTCGGCGGCCCAGGTCGGCGTGATCCGCGGCCAGCTCATCGTCACCGAGAAGAGCAACGCGATCGAAAGCGTCGCGCTCGACGGCCGCGGCGCCGTCGCCGGCCCGGCGACGAGCGTCGCCGCCATTCCCGCCAACGTCAATGTGCCGCTGGGCCTGGCCACGCGCGGCGACGAGGCCTACGTGACGATCGCGCATGCGAACGAGACCAGCCTCGTGCGCGGCGACACGGTGCTGACGACGACCGGTTCGGGGACCCAGAACGCGCCCTGCTGGCTCGCGCTCGACGGCCCGTTCCTGTACTCCGCGAATTCGCCCAGCATGAGCGTCTCGCGCTACGCCGTCTACGGCCGCCAGATCGTCCAGGACGCGGCCGTCGCGGCCTCGTTCAACGGCAAGCCGACCGACCTCAGCTACCGCGCCGGACTGCTCGCGGCGATCGACTCCAACGGCACGGCCTCGCATGTCTCGGTCTTCGGCGTCGACGAGGACGGCAACCTGACGCTGAAGGCGACGGCGACCGTCAACCTGCCGTCGATCAACGGCGTCGCCGTCGTCACCGGCGAGCGCGACTGAGTCCGGCGCCGCCTGGGGCGCCGCGCGCGCCTCAGGCCCGCTTTCGATAGGCGCCGGGCGTCATGCCGGTGTGGCAGCGAAAGCGGCGATTGAAGTTCGACAAGGTCCGGAAGCCGCAGGCCTCGGCGATGCGCGCGATCGGCCGTCCGGTCGTGCGCAGCTGCAGGCAGGCCGCGCTGCAGCGCAGCTCGTTGACGTAGGCGCTGTAGGTCCTGCCGGTGGCGAGGTGGAAAAAGCGGCTGAACGAGGCCGGCGCCACATGCACCAGCGCCGCCGCGACGCGCACCGGCAGCGGTTCGTGCAGGTGCTGCCGCACATGCTCGATCAGGCGCTGGATGCGCTGGTCGTCGCCGCGCCCGGCGTCGATGCCCGGCGCGGGTCCGTGGCCGATCGGAATCAGCTCATCGGCCGCCTCGTCCAGGCAGCCCAGGATGTCGATCAGGCGCGCCAGCCGGCGCAGGCCGGATTGGGTGCGCATCGCCTCGAGCTCGGTCGCGATGCGCAGCCGGCACGCGCCGGTGATGCGCAGACCGACGCCGGCGCGCTCGAGCAGCGGGCGCAGCGCCTGCAGTTCGGGCCAGCCGGCCTGCTGCACGAGGCCGGCCGGGAACTGGATCGCCGTCGCGCACGAGCCCCGGGCGTCGGAGGCCGGCGAGCCCATCCACAGATGCGGCACGTTCGCGCCCAGCAGCACCATGTCGCCGGCATCGAAGGGCGCCGCGCTGTCGCCGACGAAGCGCATGCCGCAGCCCCTGCGCACCCAGGTCAGTTCGAGCTGCGGATGGCGATGCCAGGGGCCGCCGAAACGGTCGGTCTCGAAATGGATGTAGCGAAACGCCCGGTCGGCATGCGTGACGCGTTCCTCGATCGCTCTCATCGTCGCCGCATCC
Source organism: Burkholderiales bacterium (assembly GCA_018971105.1). GTDB lineage: Bacteria > Pseudomonadota > Gammaproteobacteria > Burkholderiales > Burkholderiaceae_C > Rubrivivax. The sequence goes on along the minus strand of JAGWVB010000131.1, from coordinate 7,807 downwards.
GGCCCGTTTGGGTATGAAAAGTACCATTCTGGATCAAGGCCGACCCAGCACCCGGGGCCCGGTTTGGCGACACTGCCTCGTGCGCTCAGACCAGGTGTCCCGATGACCGATCCGATCCGAAGAACGCTGCTGATGTCGCTCGCCGGCGGCCTCGCCGGCTGCGCCGCGACCGAGCAGCGCCCGCCTGCGGCCCCGGCCGCCGGCGGCCGCTTCATCGATTACCCGGCCTTTGCGTCGCGCTTCGTGGCGCCGCGCCGCGTGCGCGTCTGGCTGCCGCCCGATGCCGGGCGCGAACGCCTGGCCGTGCTCTACATGCAGGATGGCCAGAACGTCTTCGATCCGCCGAGCCCGATCGCCAAGGGCGCCTGGGAGGTGGACCGGCAGCTGCTGGCGCTGCGCCGGGCCCGGGCCGTGCGGCCCACGATGGTGGTGGCGGTCTGGAATACCGAGGACGACCGGGCGCGCGAATACGCGCCCCAGGCTGCGATCGAGAGCCTGCCCGCCGCTGTGCGCGCCCTCGTCCTGCCCGCCGGCGGCGCGGCCGATGCCGCTCCGCTGGCCGATGCCTATGTGCGCTTCCTCGCGACCGAGCTCAAGCCCTACATCGACGCCCATTACCGCACCCGGCCGGGCCGCGACGACACCTTCCTCATGGGGTCGAGCATGGGCGGGCTGATCTCGCTCTATGCGCTGGCCTCGTACCCGCAGGTCTACGGCGGCGCCGCCTGCCTGTCCACGCATTGGGTCATCACGACCAACTTCGGCGCCTTCGCCGACGAGTTCGCGCCCGGCGGCGGCGGCGATGCGCGCGTCGACCGCATGGCCGCGGCCTATGTCGACTGGCTGCGCGTGCACCTGCCCGCGGCGGGCACGCACCGCCTGTATTTCGACCATGGCACGCGCGGCCTCGACGCGCTGTACGGGCCGTACCAGCAGCAGGTCGACCGCCTGCTCGAGGCCAAGGGCTACCGCCGCGGCATCGACTGGACGACGCGCGTGTTTCCCGGCGCGGCGCACGACGAGAGCTACTGGCGCGCGCGCCTGGCGATTCCGCTGACCTTCCTGTTGCGGCCCTAGCCGGCCCGCGTCCCACCGACGTCATCCTGGGTCCGAGCGACCCGCCGGAGATACGCCATGCATCCGATCCCGCGCGCGTGCCTGCTGGCCGCGGCCTTCCTGCTCGGCGCGAACAGCGCCGCCTGCGCCGCCGGTGCAACCGGCTACGCCTCGACCCGGCCCGAGCGGCGCGTCGAGTATTGGCAGCGGCGCGAGGCCACGATCGAGGCCCAGGTCGCCGACGCCGCGCGCATGCGCGCCGTCAAGCTGGTCTTCGTCGGCGACTCGATCACCGATTTCTGGCTCCTCGGCGACGACCCCTGGATACCGGGCCATGTGCACGGCCGCCGCATCTGGGACGAGTCCTTCGGCGGTGCCGTGCCGCGCAACCGGGCATTGGACATCGGCGTCTCGGGCGATCGCACCGAGCACCTGCTGTACCGCATCCTGCCCAGGTCCGAGGGCGGGCGCGGCGAACTCGATGACCCGGCGCTGGCGCCCGAGTTCTTCGTGCTGATGGTCGGCATCAACAACTCCTATGCGCCCGAGGCGCCGGTGGCCGACAGCGTCTACGAGGGCGTGGTCGCGGTGATGCGGGCGCTGCACGCGCGCAAGCCCGGCGCGCGGCTGATGCTGCAATCGCTGCTGCCGACCTCGGAGCCGGCGCGCAACGACGCGGTCGTGATACCGGTCAACGCGCGCCTGGCGCGGCTGGCCCGCAGCCCCGAATTCGCGCCCTACACGACCTGGCTCGATCTCTATCCGTCCTTCGTCGATGCCCGCGGCCGGCAGGTGGGCGCGCTGTTCGTCGACGGCCTGCACCCGAACGAGGCCGGCTACCGCGTCTGGCGCGACCGGCTCGTGCCGGCGCTGGACGCCGCGCGGCGTTGACGCGGGCCGGGGCCGGCCTTTCGAACCCCGATCGCGGCATCGCCTTCGAGGGCGGCCGGCGCGCGGCCGGGACCGCGATCGCCGCCCAGCGGGGCGGATCAGCCGGGAATGTTCGGCTCGACCAGATGCGCAAGCTGGTTCAGCGATTCCTGCCAGCCGAGGTAGCACATCGCCAGCGGTATCGCCGCCGGCAACCCCGACTGCGTGATGCGCAGCTCGGTGCCGCAGATCACGCTTTGCAATTCGACCTTCACCTCGATCACGCCGGGCAGGTTCGGGTCGTCGAACTGGTCCGTGTAGCGGATCAGGCTGCCCGGCACGAGTTCGAGGTACTCGCCGCCGAAATCATGGCCGCCCCGGCCGCTGAAATTGCGGAACGTCATGCGGTGGCGGCCGCCGACGCGCGCGTCGAGTTCATGCACCTGGCCCGTGTAGCCCTGCGGCGGCAGCCATTTGGCCAGCGCGTCGGCGTCGAGGAAGGCGCGATAGACGCGCTCGGGCGGGGCGCGCAGCACGCGCTGCAGCGTGACGGTTGCGGTGGACATGGCGGTTCTCCTGGGCGGGCGGGAGCCGCAATATCGCATCAATCCACAGGCTTGGCCGCGCCTGCGGCCGGCGCCGCGCAGCGCGGCAGTTCGAGCGTGAACTCGGCGCCGCCGCCCGAACCCTTGCCCGGGCTGGCGACGCTGATGCGCCCGCCATGGCGCTCGACGATGCCGTAGCTGATCGACAGCCCCAGCCCCGTGCCCTTGCCGACCGGCTTGGTCGTGAAGAAGGGGTCGAAGACGCGGCCCAGATGCTCGCTCGCGATGCCGGGCCCGTTGTCGCGGAACACCAGCCGCACGGTCTGGTCGCCCAGCGTCTCCTCGATCTGCAGTGCCGGCGCCGCCCCGTGGCCGGCGGCGGCGTCGTAGGCGTTCTGCACCAGGTTCATCATCACCTGCAGCAGCTGGCCCGCGCTGCCGCGCACCCAGCAGGGGCCCTGCGGCGCGTAGCGCACCTCGAAGGTCGGCGCCGTGCCCTTGCGCACCCAGTGCACGGCGCGTTCGACGACGCCGTCGATCTCGACCGGCCCCTGCTCCTCGCGGTCCATGGCCGAGAAGCGCTTGAGCCCGGCGACGATGTCGGCCGTGCGCTGCGCGCCCTCGAGCGTGCCCTCCATCAGCGAATGCAGGTCGGCCAGCGTGTGGTCGATGCGCAGCCGCCGGCGCGCCTCGGCCAGCGCCGCCGGCGCCGCGCCCTCGTGCATCGCCTGCACGTACTGCTGCAGCCGGCCCGTGTAGCGCGCCAGCGCGTGGACGTTGCCGAGCACGAAGCTGATCGGGTTGTTGAGCTCGTGCGCGACGCCGGCGACGAGGCGGCCGAGCGAGGCCAGCTTCTCCGAATGTAGCAGCTGCTGCTGCGTGCGCTTGAGCGCCTCGTGCGCCTCGCGCAGCTGGTGGTAGGCGCGCTTGAGCTCGCCCATCGGGCGGCCGACGAAGACATGGCCGACGCGATGCCCGGTGCTCGACAGCCGCGGCGTGCAGTTGAACTCGACCGGCACCGGCTGGCCCTGGGCGTCGCGCAGGTCGACCTCGACCGTCGCGCCGCGCCGCGCCGCCACCGTCTCCATCACGCTGCGCAGCCGCTCCACCGCGACGTCGTCGGCCATCAGCGAGGCGACGGGCTGGCCGCGCAGCTCGGCGTCGCTGCGGCCGACGAGCTCGCACAGCGCGGCATTCGTCTCCTCGATCGCGCCGGCCTCGCTGCAGGCGACGAGCACGTCGCTCATCGCCGTGAGCAGGCTGAAGATGAACTGCTGCTGCTGCTCGAGCTCGGTGTTCTTGGCCTCGAGCGCGATCTCGTCGGCGACGAGCTGCGAGTACACCTCGTCCATCTTGTGGATCACGTCGAGCCAGGCGCTCTCGTCGACGCCTTCGAGGCGCGGCGCCTCCGGCAGTCCGGAGGCCGAGGGCGGTCGCTGCGATGCGGTCATCGGCGGGCTGTCAATGGACGGTGCACACCATGCAGGGATCGAAGGATCGCACGATATGCTGGACCGCGACCGGCGAGGTCTCGCCCGGGGCCACCGCCACGCCCTCGAGCGCCGCTTCGAGCGCGCCCGGCGTGCCGCCGGCGTCGCGCGGCGAGAAGTTCCAGCTCGTCGGCGCGACGATCTGGTAGTTCGCGATGCGTCCTCCCGCCAGCGTCACCCAATGGCCGAGCGCGCCGCGCGCGGCCTCGGTCAGGCCCATGCCGCGGGCCTCGGCGGGCAGCGGCGCGGCGGCGTGGAAAGGCTCGCCGATGCGGATGTCGGTGAGCCAGCGCTCCATCCAGGGCAGCACGCGCGCGATCTCGAGCAGCCGCGCCAGCACGCGCAGGCGCACGCTGGCGCCGTCGCGCGCCGCGAGCTCGCGCAGCAGCGGCTGGCCGGCGACGAGCTGGCGCGCCAGCGCCCCGGTCTCGACGACGCGGCCGGCCAGCCGCGGCGCCTTGTTCCAGGTGTAGGCGCCGGGCTTGTCGGGCTGCGGCTGCGTGAGGCCGTCGTAGGGGTGGCGCGGCGCGGCCTCATCGCGGCCAACGCCGCCGACGCCGCCGCACGCGAGCCAGGCATGGGTCGCGTCCTCGGTGATCTGCGCCGTGTCGAGCGAGTGCAGCGCGGCACCGTCCCACAGCCCCTGCGCCAGCGCATGGCCGCCTTGGCCGTCGGCATAGGCGCCGTAGCTGAGGTAGCGGCCCGGGCCGGGGCCCAGGTGCTGCAGGCCGAGGTCGGCGGCGATGCTCAGGAACAGGCGCAGGTCGCCGCGCAGCGGGTCGCGCGCATGCCAGGCGTCGAGCGCGGCGGCGTCGGCGATGGCGGCCACTTCCTCGAGCGGCGCGCCGTACAGATGCTGTTCGAGGAAGGCGCGGAATTCGCGCAGCTTGGCGAGCAGGCGGATGCGCTCGGAGACATCGATCGCGCGCGCGCTGCCGCCGGGCTGGACGCTGCCGGTATGCGGCCATTTGCCGCCCAGCGTGCCCAGCAGCGTGAACCAGCGCTGGCGCGCGGCGAGTGCTGTGCGTGCCTGCACGCCGGCCATCGCGGCGAAGCGCCGCAGCGCCTCGCCATGCCAGGGCCGCGCGGCGTAGACCGGCCGCGTGAAGTCGGGCATGAAGAAGAGGTAGAAATGCGTCAGGTGGTCGGCGAGGTTCTCGCAGGCCGCCATCAGGTTCACGGCGTGGATGCCGTTGGGCGGCGGCGTCACGCCGGCGGCGTCGGCGAGCGCGCGCGCCGCGGCCACCGATTGCGAGACCGAGCAGATGCCGCAGATGCGCGGCACGATGACGAGCGCGTCATGCGCCTCGCGCCCGACGAGCAGGGTCTCGAAGCCGCGGTACATCGGCGCATTGACCTGCGCCGCCTGCACGCGGCCGGCGGTGATCGTCAGCCGCACCTCGAGGTCGCCCTCGACGCGGTTGAACGGGCCGACGATGAGGCGGGTGGGTTCGCCGGCGCTCATTTCAGTTCTCCATGGGGGCCATGGCCACCCGCGACGCATGAATCGATCGATCAAGCGGACGCCGCGGAACCGGCCTGGCCGGGCCGCTGGCGTCGCCATCGGGCAAGCATGCCCGATGGCCCTCGCTCGCGAGGAACAGTCCGCAGGGACTGTTCCTCGTCGGGGCTCGGCCCCCCTTGGGGGCAGCGCCGAAGGCGCTTCGGGGGGGATTCACTTCAGCCTTGTGCGGCGGATCGCCGGCGTGACGACGAGGTGGTCGGCGGTCGCGTTCTGCTTCACGCGCCGCGGCGTCGCGCTCTTGGACAGCGAGGCCAGCGCGACGAACCAGGCCTTGGGCATGTCGGTCGGCAGGCCGATCGGGATGCCGGCGAGCTTGGGCGTGCGGTCGTACGGATGGCCGGGGTCCTGGAAGCCGGGCTCGGTGCAGCTGATGCAGGCGTAGCCGCCGCGCGTGCACGAGCCCTCGCCGTTCCACAGCCGCGTGTTGCAGTCGGCATGGGCCTGGGTGCCCTTGCAGCCCATGTGTTCCATCATGCAGCCGAGGTCCGAGGGTTTCTCGGCGCTGGCCTTGAATTCGTAGAACTCGTTGCGCGTGCAGCCATGGTGGACGAGCTGGTCGGCGTAGGAGCGCGGGCGCTGCAGCGCGTCGAGGTCGGAGGCGGCCAGCGCGCCGGCGGCCAGCGCCATCAGCGTGTCGGTGACCCAGCCCGGATGCGTCGGGCAGCCGGCGATGTTGATCACCGGCAGCCCGCCGCGGGCGCGGAAATCGGCGCCGAGCAGGCCGCCGGCGCGGTCGTCGTCGTATTGCAGGCCGCAGGCCTCGGTCGGATTGCTGCCGGTGGCGCTGATGCCACCCCAGGCGGCGCAGCTGCCGACCGCGGCGACATGGTGCGCCACGCCGGCCAGCCGCCGCACCCAGGCGATCATCGGCACGCCCGTGCCGGCCAGGCGATGGAAGCCGCCGCTGCCGTTCGGTCCGCGCAGCAGCGCGCCCTCGACGCACAGCAGGTCGAGGCGCTCGCGGCCGTCGAGGCAGCGCTCGAGCAGCGCGATGAGGTCGACATCGGACTCCAGCGACAGCGACGGGTGCCAGAGCAGCCGGATGCCGGCCGACTCGAGCAGGGCCGGGAAATCGGCCGTGTCGGCGCACAGCAGCGACATGCTGCAGCCGCCGCAGCCGCCCGATTGGAGCCACAGCAGATTCATCATCGTGTGACTCCCGCCTTGCCTGCCCCAGCGCACCGACCGTCCCGTCCAGCGAACGCCGCGGAACCGGCTTTGCCGGGCCGCTGGCGTTGCCGCCCTGGGGGGGAGGCGCCGAAGGCGCTCCGGGGGGGTGTCATGTTCCGCCTTCGATGCCGAAGCGCAACAATTTCGCACGCAAGCCCACGCGCGAGAGTCCGAGCTCGGCCGCCGCGCGCGTCTTGTTCCAGCGCCGGCGCAGCATTACCTCGCGCAGCACCATGGCCTCGACGGCGTCGAGCCGCTCCTGCAGCGTGCCGCTGGCCGGCAGCGCGGCCAGTCCCTGCGCCGCCGACATCCCGGCCAGCGCCTCGCCGGTGCGGCCCTGCAGCAGGCGCGGCGAGAACGCGTCCGCGCGCACGACGCCGCCGTCGCCGAGCGCGACGGCGCGGCCGATCTCGTTGCGCAGCTCGCGGATGTTGCCGCGCCAGGGGTAGCCCAGCAGCAGGGCGCGCGTGTCGTCGTCGAAGGCCGGCGGCGGCAGGCCGAGTTCGCGGCAGACATCGGCCAGCACATGCTCGGCGATGGGCACGATGTCGCCCGGCCGCTCGCGCAGCGGCGGCAGCGTCAGCGTGACGCCGGCGATGCGGTAATACAGGTCCTCGCGGAAGCGGCCGGCGCGCACATCGTCCTCGAGGTCGCGGTGCGTCGCGGCGATGACGCGCACGTCGATGGGGATCGAGCGCGTCGAGCCCACCGGCCGCAGCTCGCGCTCCTGCAGCACGCGCAGCAGCTTGACCTGGAACGAGGGCGAGGTCTCGCCGATCTCGTCGAGGAACACGGTGCCGCCCTCGGCGCGCTGGAACAGCCCGACATGGTCGTCGACGGCGCCGGTGAAGGCGCCGCGCTTGTGGCCGAAGAGTTCGCTCTCGAGCAGCGTGTCGGGGATGGCGGCGCAGTTCTCGACCGCGAAGGTGCCGCCGGCGCGCGGCGAGGCGTAATGGATGGCGCGCGCCATCAGCTCCTTGCCGGTGCCCGATTCGCCGAGCAGCAGCACCGAGAGGTCGTGGCGCGCGATGCGCTCGGCCACGGCGCAGACGCCGTCGAGCGGGCTGCCCGGCGCGCGCACGATGCGCTCGAAGCCGAACACCTGCTGCGCCTGGCGCAGCCGCTCGCTGCGGCGCGCGCGCAGCGCCGTC
>JAGWVB010000130.1 GCA_018971105.1 Burkholderiales bacterium | reverse complement strand
TGCCGGGCTGGTGTCGTCGCCTGCACCGGTGGCGCGGCAGGCCTGTTTGCAAGCGGCGCTGGCTGGGCGACTTCTTCGATCGACGTCGCCGTGGCCCGGGTCGGCCGTGCGCGCGGTGTGTCCACCGAATCGGCGATCGAGTCGGCGATCGAGGGCCTGGCGGGCGGTGGCAGCGGCGCCTCGCCGGTGCGCGGCATCGCTTGCGCCGTGCGCGGCGCGGCGCTGTTGGCCCGGCGGGGCGCCGGCTCGCTTCGAGGCGCGAGTGGCTCGGCATCGATCACCGCCGCCTGCCGAACCGGCGCGTGGCGCTCGTGCGTCTGCCACGCTGCCGCAGTGGGCGCGGCTGACGCCGCGGGTGCGCGCAACGCCGGCACCGAGTCCGCAGGCGCCAGCGCATCACCGCTCCAGGGCCGCACCGGCTCGTAGCGCGACGGCCGGCGCCGCTGCAGCACCGGCTCGGCCACATCGAGCCGGCGCGCAAGATGGCCCAGAAAACCCTGTTCGAGCGCGCGCTGCGGCTTCATGCCTGGATCCGCGCCAGGTAATGGCGCCGGCGCGCGGCCGGCAGCGCGAGGATCTCGGCTTCGCTCCAGCCATAGGCGCTGGCCAGCGCATGTACTTCGTCGAGCAGGCGCTCGGCCCAGTCGTCGAGCGCGCCGAAGAGATGGCTGCCGATGTCGAAGCGGCGCTCGAAGGCCTGGCCGCAGGCCGGACAGGCGAGGGCGATGCGCAGGTCGGCGCCGGGGTCGCGCTCGGCCATCGCCTGCTGCAGCCGCTCGATCAGCGGCTCGGGCAGTTCCTGCGGCGCGAGCAGCACATCGCCGTGGCGCGCCGCGCGCACGCAGCGTGCCAGCAGGCGTCCAGCGGCGTCGTCGGCAGTACCGTCATCGGCGACATCGGCGACATCGGCGACATCGTCGGCCTCGAGCACGGCCAGCAGGTCGTCGCTGGTCGGCAGGCGCCATTCGACGGCGATGCCGTCTGCCACGAGCGGCGGCGGGTCGTCGGCGGGTGCCGGCGGCGTCGCGAGCTCGCTCGTCGACAGCGGCGTCTCGAGCTCGGCGCCGCAGGCCGGGCAGTCGACGCGCGTCTCCAGCGCCGGACCGAACAGCGCCTCGTGCAGCGCGATCAGCCGCGCGTCGCGCGCGCCCAGCGGCAACGCGCCCCAGCGCGCCGCGCCGACCTCGGGCCAGGCCGCATCGAGCAGTACCAGCGCGCGGCGCAGCGGATGCTCAGCGCGAGCGCCGTCCCAGCATTGCAGCAGCCGCTGCGCTCCCAGCGCTTCCATCGCCGGTCATCGCCGTCAGGCCGGATCGGTGTACGAGGTCTCGGCCGGCTCCGGCGTCTCGACATCGCGCACCCAGCCCTCGTTCTCGAGCTTGATGTGCTGGATCGCGATCGCGTTGGCGTTGGCGTCGAGGTCGGGCAGGGCCTGGAATTCAGAGACCCAGGCGCGAAACACCTGGTAGGCGAGGGCGAGCTGGCCGCTCTCGTTGTAGACCTCGATGATCACGTCCTTGCGGAAATCCTTGAGCGAACTCTCGGACCCCAGGCCCTGGCCGTAATTCCAGACCTTGTTGGCCCATTGCTCGAATTCCTTGTCGTGCGTGACGCCGCGTTCGAGCGTGATGGCCTCGAATTCGGTGCGCCCGGGCGATTTGCGGCTCGAACTCGGGTCGCCGCCGTCGCGGTGCTTGACGACCTCGGTCGTGCGCTTGAGCGCGCTGACCTTGCTCACGCCGGCGACATATTTGCCGTCCCATTTGACGCGGAATTTGAAATTCTTGTACGGATCGAAGCGCTGGGCGTTGACGGTGAACTGGGCCATGTCGATGCACTCCTTCAGACCGCGATCTGCCCGGCCATCTGCTGCAGCTGGATGACGACGAACTCGGCCGGCTTCAGCGGCGCGAAGCCGACGACGACGTTGACGATGCCGAGGTCGATGTCGTTCTGCGTCGTCGTCTCCTTGTCGCATTTGACGAAATAGGCGTCGCGCGGCGAGCTGCCCTGGAACGCGCCCTGGCGGAACAGGTTCTGCATGAAGGCGCCGACGTTGAGCCGGATCTGCGCCCACAACGGCTCGTCGTTGGGCTCGAACACCGCCCATTGCAGGCCGCGGAACAGGCTTTCCTCGATGTACAGCGCCGTGCGCCGCACGGGCACGTACTTGTATTCGTCGGCCAGCAGGTCGGCGCCGCGCAGCGTGCGCGAACCCCAGGCGATGCTGCCGATGATCGGGAAGGTGCGCAGGCAATTGACGCCGATCGGGTTGAGCTGGCCGTTCTCGTCGTTCGTCAGGCTCACCGACAGGCCCTGCACGCCCGACAGCGCCGCGTCGATGCCGGCCGGTGCCTTCCAGACGCCGCGGTTGGCATCGGTGCGCGCCATCAGGCCGGCGACGGCGCCGCAGGGCACGAAGGCGTCGAGCTGGCCGTCGCGCTTCGGGTCGGCCTCGATCAGGCGCGGGAAGAACAGCGCCGCGTTGCGCGCGCGCTGGCCCGCGAGGCCGAGCGCGGTCAGCGCGGCGTTGTTGTTGCCGGTGATCGCGTTGGCGCTGGTCCAGGCCACCGGGGCGTCTACGACGAGCATGGCGCGCCGCGCGACGCAATAGTCGAGCGCGCTGCTGTAGACGGCCTTGTCGGTGTCGGCGCCGCGCACGTCGGGCGGGATGCACAGGAGATTGAAGCGGTCGGTCTTGTCGAGCGCGTAGAGGCCGGTCTTGTCGGCCTGGCTGCCCTGGTAGTCCGTGGCCGCCAGCGCGGCGCTGTCGACGGCGGCATTCGCGCTGGCCACCGGCGACGAGGCGCTGTCGTCGGTCCAGATCGTCTTGCCGGCCGCCGGCGCGGCATGCGCCGCCGGCACCGCGGTGCCGGGCAGCGTCATCGACGCCGCCACGCGCAGCAGCTGCGAGCCGGCGGCCAGCACGCGATCGACGCGGCGCGGGCTTTCCTTGACCGTCAGGTTGACGAACATCTCGGTCGCGCCGCTGACCATGTCGCGCACGGTCAGATTGAACAAGTCCGCAGCGGCAAGTCCGAAGCCGGCGGCGATGTCGGCCGAGACGTTGGCGTCGACGCGGATGCGCAGGCCGTTGGCCCAGCTGCCGCGCGCCGCGGCAACGAGTGCCAGGCCCGACCAGGTGATCGTCGCGGTGTCGACGACGCCGTCGCCCGCCGGCTTGTGGAACAGCCGCACGATCACCGCCTGCGCGCCGCCGTTGGCATAGAAATCGCGCACCGCATAGCCCATCGGGTAAGCGGGGTCGAGCGCGCCGAACCAGCGCTCGAAGTCGCCGTAGCTGTTGATGACGGTCGGCTCGTCGCTGCCCTTGGCGGCGCGGCCGATGAAGGCGGTGATCGAGGTCGCGACGCCGGTGATGGTGCGCACCCCACTGGGCGTTTCCTCGATGTAGACGCCGGGGTAGGAAACGGCAACGGGCATGACGATCTCCTCGCGTTGGCGCGCTGCGCGCTGCTGATCGCGGTGGCGCCGGCTTCACGGGCAAAGGCCCGCGCTGGCGATGTGGCGTGGAAAGTATGCGTCAACGCATTCGGGACCTGCAATGATTTGGCCCCTGCTTTTTGCCGACGAACTTGGGGGGGGGTCGAATGAACGGTCGCCTGTCCAATTCCCCATGTTGGAGGAGAGAACTGCGCACGCCACATTCAAGCCATGAATCAAGCGTCGGGCGCATGGGTCCACTGCGGTATCCAGGCTGCTGGATGCAGGGCGTGCCCGGTATCCGTCCGGCCTGCGGCGCCTGCGCTCGCAGCGCTGAAGCGACGGCGCGTTCGCGATCGATACCGCCGCGGCTGCCGGGCCCGGCGCGGGCAATTCCCGCCCCGCCCCTGCGGTCCGGACCTTGCTCGGACGCCCGGTGCAGGGGATCGACCGGATCGCTCCCGGCCAGCGGATCCGCGTAAACCCGGACTCCGTTCCAGTCGACGATTCGTATACTGAACGTCATTCCGTATACGCAATGCGCAGGAGCGAGCCTCGATGTTCCCGCTGAATGCCTGGTACGTGGCCTGCATGGCGCACGAGATCGACGAGCGGCCGCTGGGTCGCAAGGTCTGTGATCTCGCACTCGTGTTCTACCGCGGCGCCGGCGGCGCGGTGGCGGCGCTCGAGGACTTCTGCCCGCATCGCGGGGCGCCGCTGTCGCTGGGTCGCGTCGTCGAGGGCAAGCTGGTCTGCGGCTATCACGGCCTGGAGATGGGCTGCGACGGCAAGACGATCGCGATGCCGGGCCAGCGCGTGCGCGGCTTCCCGGCCGTGCGCAGTTTCCCGGTCGTCGAACGGCATGGCTTCGTCTGGGTCTGGCCCGGCGAGGCGGCGCTGGCCGATCCGGCCACGATCCCCGATTGCCCATGGACGGGCAAGCCCGACTGGGCCTACGGCGGCGGCATGTACCACGTCGGCTGCGACTACCGGCTCATGATCGACAACCTGATGGACCTTACGCATGAGACCTATGTGCATGCGAACTCGATCGGCCAGAAGGAGATCGACCAGACCCCTTCGACGACGCAGGCCGTCGGCGACGCGGTCACGACCTCGCGCTTCATCGACGGCATCGAGGCGCCGCCGTTCTGGAAGATGGCGCTGCGCGGCAACGGCCTGCCCGACGACCAGCGCGTCGACCGCTGGCAGGTCTGCCATTTCACGCCGCCCGGCCAGGTGCTGATCGAGGTCGGGGTGGCGCTGGCCGGCCGCGGCGGCTACGCCGCCGACGCGCCGTCCAAGGTCTCGAGCATCGTCGTCGACTTCATCACCCCCGAGACCGGGCAGTCGATCTGGTACTTCTGGGGCATGGCGCGCAACTTCAAGGCCGGCGACGCGGCGCTGACGGCGGCGATACGCGAGGGGCAGTCGAAGATCTTCGCCGAGGACCTCGAGATCCTCGAGCGCCAGCAGCGCAACCTGCAGGACTGGCCGCAGCGCGAACTGCTCAAGCTCAACATCGATGCCGGCGGCGTGCAGGCGCGCCGCGTGCTGGAGCGCCTGGTGGCGCGGGAACGGGCAGGGCGGGCATGAGCGCGCCGGGTGGCGCCATGAAGGTCGTGCCGTGAGCGCCGGCGCGCAGCCGCTGCGCGTGCGCGTGGCCGCCCGCACCGTCGAGGCCGAGGACATCTGCAGCTTCGAACTCGTGGCCGTCGATGGCCGGGCGCTGCCGGCCTACGCGGCCGGCTCGCATATCGATGTCCAGGTCGCGGGGCTGACGCGCCAATATTCGCTGTGCAACGACCCGCGCGAGGCCCAGCGCTACCAGATCGCGGTGCTGCGCGACCCGGCCTCGCGCGGCGGCTCGGCGGCGCTGCACGACCGCGTGCGCCTCGGCGACACGCTGGCGATCAGTGCGCCGAGGAACCATTTCGCGCTCGCCCCGGAGGCGGAGCGCCATCTGCTGCTGGCCGGCGGCATCGGCATCACGCCCATCCTGTGCATGGCCGAGCGGCTGGCGCTGCAGGGGGCCGATTTCGAGATGCATTACTGCACGCGTGCACGCGCGCGCACCGCGTTCGCGCAGCGCATCGCCGGCGCGCCCTATGCGGCGCGCGTGGCGATGCATTTCGACGACGGCCCGGCCGGCCAGCGCTTCGACATCGCGGCGCGGCTGGCGCGGCCCGAGACTGGCACCCACCTCTATGTCTGCGGGCCGCAGGGCTACATGGATGCGGTGCTGGGCACGGCACGTGCGCGCGGCTGGCCCGGGTCGCAGCTGCATTTCGAATGCTTCGGCGCCGCCGCTGCGACGGCCGCCGACGACGGCGCCTTCGCGGTGCGGCTGGCGAGCTCGGGCCGGGTCGTCGACGTGCCCCGCGGCACGAGCGTCGTGCAGGCGCTGCGCCAGGCCGGGGTCGAAGTGATGACTTCGTGCGAGCAGGGCGTCTGCGGCACCTGCCTGACGCGCCTGCTCGACGGCGTTCCCGACCACCGCGACCAGTATCTGACGCCCGAGGAGCAGGCGGCGAACGACCAGTTCCTGCCCTGCTGTTCGCGCTCGAAGTCGGCCCTGCTGACGCTGGACCTGTAGCCGCGGCCGCGCCGCCATCGCCGTCGACCATGTCCCCAGCCCGCAAGAACACCCTGCACATCGACCTCTACGACCAGCCCGGCCACCTGATCCGGCGCGCGCACCAGATCGCGGTGTCGAAGTTCCATGAGCGCGTGGGCAGGAACGTCACGCCGGTGCAATACGCGATCCTGCGCATGCTGCAGGACCGGCCCGGCATCGACCAGGTGACGCTGGCGCAGCTGGTGCTGCTCGACAACTCGACGACGGCCGACATCGCGGCGCGCCTGGAGACCAAGGGACTGATCTCGCGCGAGCTGCGCGCGCGCGGCCAGCGCAGCCTCGAACTGACGCCGGCGGGCGAGGATCTGCTCGCCCGGCTCGTCGCCGGCGTGCGCAGCCTGCAGTCCGACCTGCTCGGCCGGCTCGAACCGGCCGAGCGGCTCGAGTTCCTGCGCCTGCTGCGCAAGTTCAGCGATCTCGGCGCGGCGTCGCGCGCTGCGTCCGGCTGATCCCGTCAACAGCCATCCGCCCGATGACCGAAGGAAACCGACGATGCCCCCAGCGCCCGCCACCATCCCCTACCGCGCCGCCCGCTTCGGCGGCGCGCTGTCGGCGACGGTCGAAGAACGCGCCGACGGCTGCAGCGTGCTGCGCTCGACCGAGGCGCTGCAGGCTTATCCCGAGCGCCTGTCCGACCGCCTCGCGCATTGGGCGCGCGCAACGCCCGGGCACCGCTTTGCGGCGCGCCGCGGCGCCGACGGGCCATGGCAGCACATCAGCTACGCCGCCATGCTCGAGCGCGCGCAGCGCATCGGCCAGGCCCTGGTCGAGCGCGGACTCTCGGCCGAACGCCCGCTCGTCATCCTCTCGGAGAACGACCTCGAACACCTGACGCTGGCGATGGCGGCGATGTGGGTCGGCGTGCCCCATGCGCCGATCTCGCCGGCCTATTCGCTCGTCTCCGGCGATTTCGCCAAGCTGCGCCACATCCTCTCGGCCCTGACCCCGGGCATGGTCTACGCGAGCGGCCCCGCCTACGCCCGGGCCCTGACGACCGTCGTCGGCGCCGACGCCGAGATCGTCCTCGGCCGCGGCGGGCTCGACGGGCGCGCGACGACAAGCTGGGACTCCCTGCTGGCGACGCCGCCGGGCCCGCAGGCCGCCGCGGCCCACGCGGCCACGGGCCCCGACACGATCGTCAAGTTCCTCTTCACCTCGGGGTCGACGAAGGACCCCAAGGGCGTCATCAACACCCACCGCATGCTCTGCGCCAACCAGCAGATGCTGCGCCAGGTCTTCGCCTTCTTCGCCGACGAGCCGCCGGTGCTCGTCGACTGGCTGCCCTGGAACCACACCTTCGGCGGCAACCACAATGTCGGCATCGCGCTGTACAACGGCGGCACGCTGTACATCGACGACGGCAAGCCCACGCCCGAGGGCATCGCCGAGACGCTGCGCAACCTGCGCGAGATCGCGCCCACGGTCTACTTCAACGTGCCCAAGGGTTTCGAGGAGATCGTCGGCGCGATGGAAGACGATGCGGCGCTGCGCGAGAGCCTGTTCCGGCGCGTCAAGGCCTTCATGTACGCCGGCGCCGCGCTGGCGCAGCCGGTCTGGGACCGGCTCGACCGGCATGCCGAGCGCACCGTCGGCGAGCGCATCCGCATGATCACCGGCCTGGGCATGACCGAGACGGCGCCGAGCTGCACCTTCGCCGTCGGCAGCGATGTCAGGGCCGGCTGCATCGGCTTGCCGGTGCCGGGAGTCGAGGTCAAGCTCGTGCCGCTGGCCGACAAGACCGAGATCCGCTTTCGCGGTCCCAACGTGATGCCCGGCTACTGGCGCGCGCCGCAGCAGACGGCCGAGGCCTTCGACGAGGAAGGCTATTACCGCACCGGCGATGCCGTGCGCTACGTCGACCGCGCGCGGCCCGGCGACGGGCTGATGTTCGACGGCCGCCTGGCCGAGGACTTCAAGCTCTCGACCGGCACCTTCGTCCATGTCGGCGCCCTGCGCAGCAAGATCGCGATGCTCGGCGCGCCGCTGGTCGCCGATGCGGTGATCGCCGGCCTGAACCACGACGACATCAGCGTGCTGCTCGTGCCGCGACTCGACGATTGCCGCAAGCTCGCGGGCCTGGCGGCCGATGTCGGCGCCGCCGAGGTGCTGGCGCACCCGCGCGTGCGCGACTTCTTCCAGCGCCTCGTCGACCGCCTCTGGGCCGAGGGCACGGGCAGCGCCAACCGCGTCGCCCGCGCCCATGTCCTGCACGAGGCGCCGTCGCTGGAAACCGGCGAGCTGACCGACAAGGGCTCGATCAACCAGCGCGCGGTGCTGACGCACCGCGCCGCGCTGGTCGCATCGATCTATGCCGGTACCGATCCGCTGTGCCTGCTGCCGGCCCGGGCCTGAGGGCGATGCGTCATCATCTGGACGGCGCGCCGCGCATGGCGCCTCGGTCATCCACAGGAGTTCGAACATCGACACGAGCAAGCTGGTCGCGATCGACACCCACACCCACCTCGAGGTGTCCTGTCGCAATCCCTTCGACAATTACGGCGAGGAATACGACCGCGCGGCCGACAAGTATTTCCGCTCGAGCCGGCGGCCGACGATGGACGAGACCATCGCCTACTACCGGGAGAAGCAGATCGGCTTCGTGAATTTCACGGTCGATGCCGAAACGCAACTGGGCCGGCGCCGCATCCCCAACGAAGAGATCGCCGAGGCGGCGCTGGCCAACAGCGACATCATGATCGCTTTCGGCAGCATCGATCCGCACAAGGGCAGGATGGGCGCGCGCGAGGCGCGCAAGCTGGTCGAGGAATACGGCGTCAAGGGCTTCAAGTTCCATCCCACGGTGCAGGGCTTCGAGCCGCAGGATCGCATGGCCTGGCCGATCTACGAGGTCATCAACGAGCACAAGCTGCCGGCCGTCTTCCACAGCGGGCATTCGGGCATCGGCTCGGGCATGCGCTGCGGCGGCGGACTGCGGCTGCAGAACTCGAACCCGATGCTGCTCGAGGATGTCGCGATCGCGTTCCCCGACATGCAGATCGTCGTCGCCCATCCGAGCTGGCCCTGGCAGGACGAGGCGCTGTCGCTGGCGATGCACAAGCCGAATATCTGGATCGACCTCTCGGGCTGGAGCCCGAAGTATTTTCCGCCCCAGCTCGTGCAATACGCCAACACGCTGCTCAAGGACCGGATCCTGTTCGGCAGCGATTACCCGCTCATCACGCCGGATCGCTGGATCAAGGAATTCGAGGAGGCCGGATTCAAGCCCGAGGTGCGGCCGGCGATCCTGAAGTCGAATGCGATGCGGCTGCTGGCATTGCCCGCGAACTGATGGAGGACCTCATGCGACAGCCGCCCGGCGAAGCCCCGAGGCTCACGCCCATCGTCCTCATCCACGGCGCCTGGGGCGGCGCCTGGATCTGGCGCCGCGTGCTCGCGCCGCTGCGCGCCGCGGGCCACGAGGTCCACGCCGTCACGCTCACGGGCGATGGCGAGCGCGCCCATCTGCGGCGGCGCGAGATCCGGCTCGCCGACCATGTCGCCGATGTCGTCGCGCTCGTCGCGGCCGAGGAGCTCGAAGGCGTGCTGCTCGTCGGCCACAGCTATGGCGGCATGGTCGCCACCGGGGCGGCCGACCGCCTGCTCGAACGCCGTGCCGGCGCGGTGCAAGGGCTGATCTACGTCGACGCGATGGTGCCGTTGCCGGGCGAGGGCTGGGGCCAGAAGCATGGCCCCGAGATCGTCGCCGCGCGCACCGCCGCGGCGCAGGCCAACGACGGCGCCTTGCCGGCACCGGACCCGGCCGATTTCGGCCTCGCCGGCGCCGACCGCGACTGGCTGCTGCGGCGCCAGGTGCCGCATCCCTTCGGACCTTACCGCGACCCGCTGGCTTTCGACGGCGCGCGCTGGGCCGCGCTGCCGCGTGCCTTCATCGATTGCGTCGCGCCGGCCTATCCGACGATCGCCGCGATGCGCGAGCGCGTGCGCGCGCTGCCCGGATTCGAGGTCGTGACGATGGCGACCGGGCATTGCCCGATGGTCAGCTCGCCGCAGGAGCTGGTGCGACATCTGCTCGCGCTGGCCCAGCGCATGGCATCGATCAGCCGGGCCTGAGGCGACGACGCGCTGCCGCGGCCGGCGCCCGCGCCGCTCAGGCCACCGTCAGGCGGGGCGCGTCGCTGGGCGCGCCGATGCGGCCGATCACGGCGGCCTGCCCGAAGCCGTGGCGGCGGAAGATCGCCAGCACCTCGTCCAGCGCCGCCGGCGTGCACGACACCAGCAGCCCGCCGCTGGTCTGCGGGTCGGACAGCAGCGCCTGGTCGGCGGCGGCGAAGCCTGCCGGCAGGGCGACGTCGCGGCCGTAGCTGGCCCAGTTGCGGCCCGAGGCGCCGGTGACATGACCCTGCGCGGCCAGCTCGCGCACGCCGGCCATCAGCGGCACCGCCGGCCAGTCGAGCGCGACCTCGCAGCGCGCGCCGCGCGCCATCTCCAGCGCGTGGCCGGCGAGGCCGAAGCCGGTGACGTCGGTCAGGCCATGGACGCCGGGCAGCGCCGCCAGGTCGGGGCCCGGGGTGTTGAGCTGGGTCGTGGTCGCGATCATCTGCGCGTAGCCGGCGTCGCCGAGCTCGCCCTTCTTCAGCGCCGCCGACATCACGCCCACGCCCAGCGGCTTGCCCAGCACCAGCAGGTCGCCGGGGCGGGCGTCCGAGTTGCGCTTGACCCGGTCCGGGTGCACCAGGCCCAGCGCGACGAGGCCGTAGATGGCCTCGACCGAATCGATGGTGTGGCCGCCGGCGATCGGGATGCCGGCCGCGCGGCAGACCGAGGCGCCGCCTTCGAGGATGCGGCCGATGGTCGCCACCGACAGCACGGCGACCGGCATCGCCACCAGCGCCAGCGCCAGGATCGGCCGCCCGCCCATCGCGTAGACGTCGCTGATCGCGTTGGTCGCGGCGATGCGGCCGAAATCATGCGGGTCGTCGACGATGGGCATGAAGAAATCGGTCGTCGCGATCAGCGCCTGCTCGTCGTTGAGCCGGTACACCGCGGCGTCGTCCGAGGTCTCGATGCCGACCAGCAGCTCCTTCGGTATCGGCATCGAGGACGTGCCCTCGAGGATGCGGGACAGCACGCCGGGCGCGATCTTGCAGCCGCAGCCGCCGCCGTGGGACAGCGAGGTCAGGCGGGGTTCGACGGGGGTTGGGGGAACGTTCATGGGGGATCTCGGTGCTGCGTTGGCGACGGGGGATGCTGCGTCAGCGCGGCGCCGACCAGCGCCAGCAGCGTGGCCGACTCCTGCACGGGATCGAACAGCCCGGCACGCGCCTCGCATTGCTGCTGCAGGTGGTACAGCATAGCCGGGTCGTCGCGCAGGCGCTGGATCAGGGCCGCCAGCGCCGCCGCGTCACCGACCGGGACATAGCCGTCGTAGGCCTCGCCCAGCAGGCCCAGGTTGCCGTCGATGCGCGTGGCCAGCACCGGCGTGCCGCTGCGCACGGCCTCGATCACGACATGCGCGCCGCCTTCCATGCGGCTGGGGTGCACCAGCAGGTGGGCGGCCTGGATGCGCCGGCGCGTGGCGGCATGCGCGAGCCCGCCGAGCCAGCGGTAGCGGGGGTCGGCGGCGGCCAGCGCCGCCGCTTCGGCGCCCAGCGCCGGGTCGAGCGCGGCGCCGACATGGTCGAGCCGGATGTCGGCGCGCGGCGCCAGCCGCCGCGCGGCGTCGAAATAGGTCCGCGGCGACTTCTCGTCGCGCAGATGGCCGACCATCAGCGCGCGCAGGTGGCGCCCGGTCTTGGCCAGGCGCTGGCGCGCGCTGCAGGACTGCAGCACGACCTGGGTCCGGGGCCGAAGCGGCGCGGGCAGGGTCCGCGCCCCGAGCTCGTTGAGCACGACGAGGCGGTCGGCGGCCTGCAGCGAGGCCTGCGCCGCGGCGTCGCCGGCGATGTCGCGGTAGAGGTCGGTGCCGGTGAGCACGACGACCAGCGGCGCCGCGGGCCGCCGCGCGCGCCACGCCGCCACCGAGCCGGCCGAGCGGCGCGCATGCAGCGCGATCATCAGGTCCTCGTCGCCGTCGCTCCATTGCGCGGCAAGGCGCACGCGGCAGCGGTGCGACAGCATGCGGGCCCAGCGGCGCGCGGTCTGCCAATTGCCGTTGTTGGCATCGGCCAGGGCCGGCGTGACGATCACAATGGCGGGGCTATGCACGCTCCAAGGCTAACGCAATGACGGTCTGGTTCGAGGCCGCGCAGCGGGCGCGCCGGGCGCGCGGCGCCGAACTGGCCGCGGCGCTGGCGTCCAGCCGCGCCGACACGCTGGCGACGTTTGCCGCGCTCGAGCGCGCACGGGCGGACCTTGCCGTCCCGCGCGATGGGGCGCTCAACCCGCCGCTGTGGGAACTGGGCCATGTCGGCTGGTTCCAGGAATACTGGATCGCGCGCAACCCGC
>JAGWVB010000428.1 GCA_018971105.1 Burkholderiales bacterium | reverse complement strand
GGAGGAACACGCGATGAGCGCGGTGAAGATGTACACGACCGAGGTCTGCCCGTTCTGCGTGCGGGCCAAGGCGCTGCTCAAGCAGCGCGGCGTGGAGGCGATCGAGGAGATCCGCATCGACCTGCTGCCGGGCGAGCGCGACCGCATGATCGAGCTCACGGGCCGGCGCACGGTGCCGCAGATCTTCATCGGCGCCACCCATGTCGGGGGTTGCGACGATCTCGTCGCACTCGACCGCCGCGGCGCGCTGATGCCGCTGCTGCAGCCGAGCTGAGGCCGCGGCGCGCGCGCGCCGAGCCTGCGCGCCCAGCGCCGCGCCGGGGTCGCGGTGCCGGCGCGGCGCAGCGCGTCGGCCATAATTGCGGGTTGCGGCCCCGCGCCATCCGGCGAGGGGCTTTGACTCA
The DNA here is from genome assembly GCA_018971105.1 of Burkholderiales bacterium. Classification (GTDB taxonomy): domain Bacteria; phylum Pseudomonadota; class Gammaproteobacteria; order Burkholderiales; family Burkholderiaceae_C; genus Rubrivivax. Next base: position 1,967 of record JAGWVB010000428.1, on the reverse strand, counting down.
ATGGAACCACCATGGCCGACGAGACCCCCGTTTTCCAGATCCAGCGCATGTACCTCAAGGATCTGTCGCTCGAGCAGCCCAACTCGCCGCAGATCCTGCTCGAACAGTCGCAGCCCCAGGTCGACATCAACCTCGCGATGGGCGCCGAGACCATCAATCCGGGCGTGTTCGAGGTCACCGTCACCGCGACCGTCACGACCAAGGTCAAGGACAAGGTGCTGTTTCTCGTCGAAGCCAAGCAGGCCGGCATCTTCGAGATCCGCAACGTCCCCGAAGAGCAGATGCAGGGCATCGTCAGCATCGTCTGCCCGCAGATGATCTACCCCTACCTGCGCGCCATCGTGAGCGATGTCTGCACGCGCGCCGGCTTCCCGCCCATCCTGCTCACCGAGGTCAATTTCCAGGCCATGTTCGAGGCCCAGCAGGCGCAGGTGGCGGCGCAGAACAACGGCGGCTCGCACATCATCACCGGCGCCAACTGAAGCCGGCGCAGGGGCGGGCGGCGCCGATGAAGATCGCGGTCCTCGGCGCCGGCGCCTGGGGCACGGCGCTGGCGCTGGCCGCGGCGCGCGGCGGCCACGATACGCGGCTGTGGGCGCGCGATCCCGCGCAGGCGCGCGCGCTGCGCGAGCAGCGCTGCAACCGGCGCTATCTGGACGGCGTCGACCTGCCGCCGGCGTTGGCCGTCGACGCCGACCACGGCGCGGCGCTGGCCCACGGGCGCGACGGCCTGACGCTGATCGCGACGCCGATGTCGGCATTGCGCACCCAGCTCGCCGCGGTCACCGACGCGCGGCCGCTGCTGTGGCTGTGCAAGGGCTTCGAGGCCGGCAGCGGTGCCCTCGGCCACGAGATCGCGCGCGCGTTGCGCCCGGGCCGCCCCGGCGGCGTGCTGTCGGGCCCGAGCTTCGCGCTCGAGGTCGCGCGCGGCCAGCCGACGGCGCTCGTCGCCGCGAGCGAGGACGATGCCTGCGCCGCGCTCGCGGTGCAGGCCTTCCACGGTCCGGCGCTGCGCGTCTACACGAGCAGCGACATCACCGGGGTCGAGGTCGGCGGCGCGGTCAAGAACGTGATGGCCATCGCCACCGGCATCGTCGACGGCCTGCCGCAGGCGGGGCTGAACGCGCGCGCCGCGCTGATCACGCGCGGTCTGGCCGAGATGACGCGGCTGGGCCTCGCGCTGGGCGCGCGCGCCGAGACCTTCATGGGCCTGTCCGGGCTGGGCGACCTCGTGCTCACCGCCACCGGCGACCTCTCGCGCAACCGCCGCGTCGGCCTCATGCTGGCCGCCGGCGGCACGCTCGAGCAGGTGCTGCAGGCGCTCGGCCATGTCGCCGAGGGCGTGCTCAGCGCGCCGACGGTGCTCGCGCGCGCGCGCTCGCTCGGCGTCGAGATGCCGATCACCGAGGCCGTGGTCGCGGTGCTCGAGGGCCGGATCGCGCCCGCCGAGGCCGTCGTGCAGCTGATGGCGCGCGACGCGCGCGCCGAGACGCCCTGATCCGGCGCCGATCCGTCATCGATCAGACCCCGCCGGCGTGGCCGTTCTGGCGCCAGGCCTCGAACACCGCCACCGCGACGGCATTGCTCAGGTTGAGGCTGCGCTGGCCGGCGCGCATCGGCAGGCGCACGCGCTGCGCGGCGTCGAAGCCGTCGCGCACGGCCGCCGGCAGGCCGGCGGACTCGCTGCCGAACACGAGCCAGTCGCCGGGCTGCCAGCGCACCTCGGTGAACGGCCGCGCGCCGCGCGTCGTGAAGGCATAGCAGCGCAGCGCGTCGGGTCGCTCGCGCTCGAGCAGCGCCGGCCACGAGGCATGGCGGCGCACGGCCGCGTACTCGTGGTAGTCGAGCCCGGCGCGGCGCAGCTGCTTGTCCTCCATCGTGAAGCCCAGCGGTTCGACGAGGTGCAGCATGCAGCCGGTATTGGCGGCGAGCCGGATCACGTTGCCGGTGTTGGGCGGGATCTCGGG
>JAGWVB010000427.1 GCA_018971105.1 Burkholderiales bacterium | reverse complement strand
AGGCGCAAGGCAGACGAAAAGGCGCCAAGTCGTTGATTTACTTGGCGCCTTGGTCGTTTGTGGCCCCTTGCGGAGCCGTAAATGGTGGAACCGGGGGGAATCGAACCCCCGTCCGCAAGCCATCGCCGGACGGTTCTACATGCGTAGCTGTCTGATTTGAATTTAGGAGCCCGGATCGCGCAGCAGCACGCTATCCGGTCCCCGAGTCATTTGGTTTTAGGCCCGCGACGAATGACACGCCGCGGGACGAGCCTATGTGTATGACCTCGCAGTCCTCGGGTTTGACCCCTCAGACCCAGCCCATAGGCCGACTGTTGCGAGGCTCACCGGTTTTAAGCGGCGAGGGCGTACGAAGTATCGTTCGCAGTTACTTTGTTTCCAGTGGATTTACGAGCGTACTGGTGCTCGGCATGCCCCGCGCCGACTCCGCACCCACGTCGAAGCCAGGTCGGTCCCAAGTCCGGGAGTTTAGGCCAGTTCGAGCCAGTTCAAGAGTTCGATCGGTCGCGCGAGGATGGCGTCGGCGCCCCAGGCCCCGATCTCGGCGCCCTCACCGAGGTAGCCCCAGGACGCCGCGAAGGCCGCCATCCCGGCGGCGCGGCCGGCCGCGATGTCCCGCAGGTCGTCGCCGACGTAGACGCAGCCCGCCGGATCGCAGCCCATGCGCCGCGCGGCCTCGAGCAGCGGCGCCGGATGGGGCTTGAAATGCGGCGTGCTGTCGCCGCCGACGAGCACGCGGCCCGGTGCCAGCAGGCCCAGGGACGCGGCCAGGGGTTCGGCCAGCCGCAGCGCCTTGTTCGTGACGATGCCCCAGGCCAGCGCGGCGGCGTCGAGCCGCAGCAGCAGTTCGCTGACGCCCGGGAAAAGCGCCGTGCGCTCCAGCATCAGACCGGCATAGACGGCGATGAATTCGTCGCGCAGCGCCGCGTATCGGTCCTGCCCCGGCTCGGCATCGAAGGCGGCGCGCAACAGGCCGCGCGCACCCGAACTGGCATGGGGCCGCAGGCGCGCATAGGGCAACGCCGGCAAGCCGCGCCGGCCGCGCATCGCATTGGCCGCGGCGGCAAGGTCGGGTGCGCTGTCGATCAGGGTGCCGTCGAGATCGAACAGCACGGCGCGCATCGCGCTCACCCCGGCTTGCGGCAAGCCACGAGGTAGTTGACGCCGGTGTCGCTCGACAGCCGATAGCGCTGCGCCAGCGGGTTGTATTCCATGCCGCGGCTCGATTGCACGACCAGGCCCTGATCGCGCGCCCAGCGCGCCAGTTCGCTCGGCCGGATGAAGCGTGCGTATTCATGCGTGCCGCGCGGCAGCATGCGCAGCAGGTATTCGGCGCCGACGATGGCGAGCGCGAACGCTTTCGCATTGCGGTTCAGGGTCGAGAAGAACACCCAGCCGCCGGGCCTGACGAGGCGGCTGCAGGCCTGGACGATGGACGCCGGCGTGGGAACATGCTCGAGCATTTCCATGCAGGTGACGACGTCGTAGGCGGCGGGTCGCTCGGCGGCGAGCGCCTCGGCCGCGATCTCGCGGTATTCGAGGTTGCTGACGCCGGCCTCGAGCGCGTGCAGGCGCGCGACGCCCAGCGGCTTCGTCGCGAGGTCGATGCCGGTGACCTGGGCGGCACGGCGCGCCATCGATTCGCTCAGGATGCCGCCGCCGCAACCGATGTCGAGCACGGTCTTGCCGCGCAGGTTCGCGATCTCGTCGATCCAGTCCAGGCGCAGCGGATTGATCTGGTGCAGCGGGCGGAATTCGCTTTCGGGATCCCACCAGCGATGGGCCTGTTCGCTGAACTTGGCCAGTTCCTGGGCGTCGACGTTCGCTTGCATGGGGGGATCTTAGCGAGATCGCCGCGGCTGCAGCGCCGCAGCCGGCAGCACCAAAGAAAAACCCCGCCGGGGCGGGGTTCTGCACGATCGGCGCCCGGGACCGGCCCGGGCCGCCGATGTCACTTCTTGGGCTGGGTGCCGACCACTTCGACTTCCACGCGACGGTTCTTCGCGCGGCCTTCGGCGGTCTTGTTCGAAGCCACCGGCTGGCTCTTGCCCTTGCCTTCGGTGTAGACGCGGTTCCTCTCGATGCCCTTTTCGACCAGGAAGGTCTTGACCGCTTCGGCGCGCTCGATCGACAGCTTCTGATTGTAGGCATTGCTGCCGATCGCGTCGGTGTGGCCGACGGCGATGATGACCTCGAGATTGATGTCCTTGGACTTGTTCACCAGGTCGGTCAGCTTGGCGATGCCTTCGGGCTTGAGCTTCGCCTTGTTGAAGTCGAAGTAGGCATCGGCGGCGAAGGTGACCTTCTGCTGCACCGGGGCCGGAGCGACGACCGGGGCCGGTGCGGGCGCCGGCGGGGCAACCGGCGCAGGAGCCGGAGCCGGGGCCG
>JAGWVB010000129.1 GCA_018971105.1 Burkholderiales bacterium | reverse complement strand
GCCGCCGCCATTGCCGCCGCCAATGCCGCCGCTGCCGCCGCTGCCGGGCAGCGTCATCGCCACGCCGGCGCCGCCTTCGATGCCGTCGACGATGGCGACGCTGCCGCGATGCAGCTGCACGACGCGCAGCACCAGCGCCAGCCCGAGGCCGGCGCCGTCGTGCGCCGGCCGGTCGGCCTCGTTGCCGCGGTAGAAGCGGTGGAAGGCGCGGCGCGCGCTGGCGGCGCTGAAGCCCGGACCATCGTCGCGCACGAGCAGCTGCGCCGTGCCGTCGCCGCCGCTGACCTGCACCTCGATGCGCGCGCGCGCATGGCGCAGGGCGTTGGCGAGCAGGTTGCGCAGCGCGATCGCCAGGGCCTCCTCGTCGCCGCACACCGGGACCTCGGCGCCGGCCACGGTCAGCGCGATGCCGCGCTGCCGCGCCAGCGGCTGGAACTCGGCGCCGACGAGCCGCGCGAGCTCGCCCAGCGCGACCTCGCGCGTGGCCATCGCCGCGGCCGTGCGGCCGTCCAGCCGCGCCAGCGCCAGCACCGAATCGACCATGCGCGCCGCCCGGTCGGTGCCGCTGAGCAGCTCGTCGAGCGCCGCGGCCAGCTCGCGCGGGCTGCGCGAGCGGCGCGCGACCTGGGCCTGCAGGCGCAGCGCCGCCAGCGGCGTGCGCAGTTCGTGCGCCGCATCGGCCGTGAGCGTGCGTTCGCGCAGTAGCGAATCGCGCACGCGCTCGAGCAGGCCGTCGATCGCGCGCGCCACCGGCTGCAGCTCCAGCGGCAGCGCGGAGCCGTCGACGCCGGCCTCGGCGTCGGGCGCGAGCGCGTCGAGCGAGCGCGCGTAGCGCACCACCGGTTCGGTCGTGCGCCGCACGCTCCAGGCCACCGCCAGCGCCAGCGCCAGCATCAGCGCCGCGCCCGGCGCGAGCAGGCGCAGCGCCGAGGCATGGGCCAGGGCGCGGCGGCGCGAGATGCGCTCGCCGACATGGATCACCGCGGCATCGAGTTCGATCGCGAGCGAATACACGCGGTAGCGTTCGCCGCCCACGTCGGCATAGCCGAAGCCGCGCTCGTGCGGCCCGGCCAGCGGCGCGATCGGCGCGCCGTGCGAGCGGAACACCATCAGCCCGTTCGGGCCGCGCACCTGGTAGACGATGTCGTTGTGGCGGTCCTGGCCGATCACCGCGAGCTCGAAGCCGACGCCCTCCTTGCTTTCGGTCAGCTCGGAGGCCTCGTTGCGCACCACCGCGAGCACCGCATGCGCGGTGTTGTCGAGCGCCGAGTCCGAGAGCCGGTCCGCCTCCACGATGGCCGCGCGGTACAGCCACAGGCTGCTCGCGCTCCACGCCACGAGCGTGGCCACGCCCAGCATCGCGAGCAGGCGCCGGCGCAGCGACCAGGGCGCCGCATCGCTCACCGGAGCACCCTGCGGCCTGCGGCCCAGATGAGCGCTTGGGAGCGGCCCGGCGCGCTCACTGGGGTGCCTTCGCCCTTGAAGGGCTCCGGCATGAGCGCTTGGGAGCGGCCCGGCGCGCTCATGCCGCCGGCGCGACGAGGCGGTAGCCCTGGCCGCGGTGCGTCTCGATCGTCGCGGCGCCGAGCTTGCGCCGCAGGCGGTGGATCTGGACCTCGATCGTGTTGCTGTCGCTGGCCTCGTTCCAGCTGTACAGCGTCTGCTCGATGCGCTCGCGCGAGACGATGGCGCCGGGGCGGCGCGAGAGCGCGAGCAGGATCGCGAATTCCTGCGCCGTCAGCGCCACCGGCGCGCCCTGCAGCGTGACCGACTTGGCGAGCGCGTCGATCGACAGCGCGCCGTAATGCCGGACCTCGCCGCTCTGGCCCTGCTCGCGGCGGTCGATCGCGCGCAGCCGCGCCTCGAGCTCGTCGAGGTCGATCGGCTTGACCATGTAGTCGTCGGCGCCGGCGTTGAGGCCGGCGATGCGCTCGGCGATGCTGCCGCGCGCGGTGACGACGAGCACGATGCTCCTGACCTTGCGCGCGCGGGCGCGGCGGATCAGGTCGAGGCCGTTGCCGTCGGGCAGGCCGAGGTCGACGATGACGGCGTCGTAGGGCGCGCTGTCGGCCGCCGGCGCGAGCCAGGCCGCTTCGGCCGCGGCGGCGCTGCGCACCCAGTCGGCCGCATGGCCGTCCTGGGCCAGCCCGGCCTCGAGCGCGCGGCCCACCATCTGATCGTCCTCGATGAGCAGTACCCGCATGCCCGTCCCCAGGCGGAGCCGCGCCCGCCATCCGCCTGGCATCATCGTCATGCCGGCCGATGAACGGAAGCTTAACGGCAAGCCGCCGTTCATCCTGCATTCATGCGCCCGATCGATCATGTCCGGCGCGCAGGGGCTCGTCGAAAGTACAGTAAGCGCGCGGCCACAGGAAGGCCTGCCGCCTCAGGACCCCGATCGGGAAGACAGCTCGACTATGCAAGGCATGAAACCGGGATGGTTCGCGACGATGCGGCGCTGCGTCTGCTGCACGCTGGCCCTGCAAGGCCTGGCCGCGGCACCGGCGCTCGGCAGCGATGCCGAATACACGATCGCGATCAAGGATCACCGCTTCGTGCCCGACCTGATCAGCATTCCGGCCGGCCAGAAGGTGCGGCTGCTGATCGACAACCAGAGCGATTCGGCGCAGGAATTCGACAGCCACGCGCTGAATCGCGAAAAGCACCTGGCGCCCCGGTCGCAGGCCATCGTCTACATCGGTCCGCTGGACCCGGGTCGCTACATCTTCCAGGGCGAGGAAAGCGATGCACCGGGCGGGCCCGCGCTCGGCATCATCGAGGCACGCTGATGATGCGCACGCCCGCGTCCGTGCGCGCGCCGCCCTGCCCGGCGCGGGCGCTGGCCGCGGCCGCGCTGCTCGGCGTCAGCCTGGGCGCCCGGGCCGTCGACTCGAGCGAATACCTGGTCTCGCCCATCGTCACCCAGGGCGAGCGCGAATTCGACTGGCAGTTCGGCACCGGCTCGCCCGGTGCGCGCACCCACAGCGAGACCAACAGCGGCGTCGGCATCGGCCTGGGCGTGAGCGACCACTGGTCGACCGAGGTCGCGCTCGACTATCACAAGCTCTCGACCAGCCGCACCGTGCCCGACGAGCTCGAATGGGAGAACGTCTACGCGCTGGCCGACCAGGGCGAATGGCCGGTCGACGTCGGCCTGGCGCTGGACCTCAGCCGGTCGGTGACGGGTTCGGGCACGACCTCGGTGCGCTTCGGACCCCTGTTCCAGATGCAATCCGGTCATTACCTGGCGAATTTCAATCTGCTGTTCCTGCGCCGTGACAAGCGCCATGCGTATTCGGGTTTCGAGCCGCGCTACCAGGCGCAGATCGAATATCGCTACAGCGAGCCCCTGGAATTCGGCATCCAGGCCTTCGGCCGGCTCGGCGCCGAGGGCCATTTCCATGTCGGCGCCTCGCGCCAGGTGCACCGGATCGGCCCCGTCCTGCTGGGCAACTTCAATCTCGCGCGCGGGCACTCGATCTCCTACAACGCGGCCTGGCTCTACGGCTTGACGGGGGCCTCGCCGCGCAGCACCTTGCGGCTGCAGATCGAATATGAGTTCTGATGCGGCGGGCGGTGGCCGCCGGCGCCGCGAATCCGCTCCCATTCCACCCACCCGGTCGGTCGCCGCACCGACGAAAGGCAAACGATGATCAAGGGATTCTTCACCGGCGTCGCCGCCACGCTGGTCTGCGCCGGCCTGGGCGGCTACCTGCTGCTGCACAGCGGACGCATCCCGGCGAATGCCGACGCCGAGCCCGGCGCGCTCGAAACCTGGATGGCCAAGACCTCGCTCCATGCGACGCTCGCGCGCGAGGCGCCGGCCGGCGACGGACCGGTGGCGCTGACCGACGCCAACCTGCTCGAAGGCGTGCGGCTGTATGCGCGCAACTGCGCCGTCTGCCATGGATCGGCGCGCGGCGACGCGGCGGCCTCGCCGATCGCCAAGGGCCTGTACCAGAAGCCGCCGCAGCTCGCCAGCGACGGCGTCGAGGACGACCCGATCGGCGTCTCGTACTGGAAGATCAGGCATGGCATCCGGCTCACCGGCATGCCGTCGTTCCGGGACACGCTGAGCGAAACGCAGATCTGGACCCTGGCGCTGTTCGTCAGCCACATGGACAAGCTGCCGCCCTCGGTGCAGCCGGCCTGGCAGGCGGTGAACAACTGGCCCGTCGTGGCCGGACAGTAGGCGGGCCGTCGCCGGCTGCTCGTCGGCTGCTGATCGGCTGCTGATCGGCTGCTGATCGGCTGCTGATCGGCTGCTAGTGTCGTGAGTTAGAAGTTCGTTGAACTAATCTGACTCGCATTGATCTGTCGTGTACTCTGTGCGCACGACGAGGCGGCGATGCGAGGAAGACCGAAGACCGAACTGGTGCTGAGCGAGGCCGAACGCGAGCAACTTACGGCGATGACCTTGCGCCGCAAGACTGCACAAGCCCTGGCGATGCGAGCCCGTATTGTTCTGGCCTGCGCCGATGGTGCCGACAACAAGTTTGTCGCCAGCCGGCAGCGCGTGACGCCGCAGACGGTCTCGAAGTGGCGCGCCCGGTTCGTCGAACACCGGCTTGACGGACTGCTCGACGCCCCGCGGCCGGGTGCGCCCCGCACGATTGACGACACACGGGTCGACGACGTGATTGCCAAGACGCTGGAGAGCGTGCCCGACGGCGCCACACACTGGAGCACCCGCACGATGGCTCGTGAAGCAGGCCTGTCGCAGACGGCCGTCTCGCGGATCTGGCGCGCGTTCGGCTTGCAGCCACACCGGCAGGAGACCTTCAAGCTTTCCAGCGATCCGCTGTTCGTCGAGAAGGTCCGTGACATCGTAGGGCTGTACCTGGATCCGCCGTTGATGGCCATGGTCTTTTGCGTGGACGAGAAGAGCCAGATACAGGCATTGGACCGCACGCAGCCGCTGCTGCCGCTTGCGCCTGGCATCCCAGAGCGGCGCACGCATGACTACGAGCGCCACGGCACAACCACGCTGTTCGCCGCGCTGGACATTGCCACTGGCACCGTCATCGGTGATCTGCATAGACGGCACCGCAGCAGCGAGTTCCTGCAGTTCCTGCGCACCATTGAAGCCAACGTGCCGGCGATGCTTGACATTCATTTGGTGATGGACAACTACGGAACCCACAAGACGCCGAGCATCAAGAACTGGCTCGCCCGGCATCCCCGATTCCATGTCCACTTCACCCCGACCTCCGCCTCCTGGTTGAACCAGGTCGAACGATGGTTCGCAACCCTGACCCAGAAGTACATCCGTCGCGGGACCCACCGATCCACGCGCCAACTCGAGCAAGCAATTCGGCACTACATCAAAGTCAACAACCAAGATCCAAAGCCGTTCGTCTGGTCCAAGACCGCCGATGACATCCTCGCCAGCATCGAACGCTTTTGTCTGCGAACTTCTAACTCACGACACTAGGCGATCAGCCATCGGCCAGCCGGCCGCCGGCGCGCGCCGGCGGCGCGGCCGTCACGACCCGGACGTCAACGCCGCGTCGGCGGCGCGCAGCTCCGCTTCCTCGCCCGTGCCCGTCAGCGCGGCCAGCTGCAGCCGATCCAGCCACAGCGCCACGCGCGCCTGCGCCAGCGCCAAGCGCGCGGCGGCAAGGTCGTTCTCGGCATTGAGCAGGTCCTGCGTCGTGCGGTCACCCACCTGCTGGCCCAGTTCGGTGGCATCGCGCCGGGCCTGGCTCGCCTGCACGCCCTCGACCAGCGCGGCGACGCGCTCGCCGCCGACGCTGAGCCCGCGCCAGGCCGTGCGCACGCCCTGCGCCACCTGCTGCCGCGCGAGCGCGATCTCGTCCTGCGCCTGGTCGACGCGGCGCAGGGCCTGCTCCTGGCGCGCGTCGCGGTAGCCGCCGGTGTAGAGCGGGATCGACACCTGCACGCCGATGAGGCTGTTCGTGGCGGTGTTGCCGGCGGGGCCGAAATCGCCGTGGCCGCTGAGCCGGTCGCGCCCGGCCTGCGCCACCAGCTCGACCGTCGGCGACGCGCTGAGGCTGAACTTGGAGGCCTCGCGTGCGGCGATCGTCGCCGCCAGCCGCCGCATCTTCAGCCCCACGTTGGCCGCATCGGCCTCGGCCAGCCAGTCCTGCAGCGAACGCGCCGGCGCGTCGGGCACGCCGGCCGCCGGCAGCTGCGCCGTGAGCGACTCCGGCGCCAGGCCGGTGCTGTCGGCGAGCACGCTGCGCTTGATCTCGAGGTCGGTGCGCGCCGCCAGCACCTGGGCGCGTATCGCCGCCAGCCGCGCCCGCGCCTCCTGGCTGTCGGTGATCGGCACCGCGCCGAGCTTGAAGCGGTCCTCGGCCTCGGTCGCGGCGCGCGCGACCGCGGCCTGCTGGCCCTCGAGCACGCGCAGCGTCTCCGCCGCCAGCGCGAGGTCGTAGTAGCGCCGCGCCGTGTTCAGCATCGCGTCCTGGCGTGCCTGCGTCCAGCCCAGATCGGCCATGTCGGCCGACAGCATCAACTGCGCCTGCTGGGCGCGCCGCTGCGGGTCGTACAGCGGCATCGACGCCGTGATCGCCCAGCGCGTGGCGGTGCCGTTGTTGACCGAGGTGTCGAAGCCGACGCCGGCCGAGGTGCCGAGGCCAGGCGCCGAGAACTGCGCCCCGCGCGCCTCGCTGCGGCTGCTGCCGACGCCCAGCGTGCCGGTCACGCCGACCTGCGGCCGCCACAGCGAGGCCGCCTGCTCGCGCTGCGGCGCGGCGGCGGCCTGCGCCGCATGGGCGACCGCAAGCTCGCGATCGTTGAGCGACGCCGCCTGCCAGACCTGCAGCAGGCCGGCGGCCGCCGCCGGCCGCGGCGCGGCGCCGGCCAGCAGCAGCAGCGCCACGGCGATGGCGCCGGCGCGCCGCTGCGCCGGGGAGTGGGGCTGTTCCATCGCGCTCAACCCCGCGCCGCGAGCCGGGCGTCGACCCAGCGCACGAGATCGCCCGCGGCCAGCGCGCCCGACTGGCGCGCGATCTCGACGCCGCCGCGGTACAGCACCAGCGTGGGGATGCTGCGGATCTGCGCCGCGGCGCTGGCGCGCGGGTTGGCGTCGGTGTCGACCTTGGCGAAGCGCACGCCCGGGCGCTGCCCGGCGGCGTTGGCGAAATGCGGCGCCATCGCCTTGCACGGGCCGCACCAGTCGGCCCAGTAGTCGACGAGCACGGGCGCGTCGCTGGCGGCGATATAGGCCGGCAGCGTCGCATCGCTCAGTGCGACCGGCGCCGCGGGCGCCAGGTCGGCGCCGCAGCGGCCGCACACCGGGCCGTCGGCCAGGCGTTCATCGGGCACGCGGTTGGTCGTGCCGCAGGCGGGACAGACGTAGTTCATGCGCAGGGCTCCTACAGTTGGGTCGCGGCTCGCTGCGCTCATTCGCCCGGCCGCAGGCCGAGCTTGCGCAGCAGGGTCTCCATCAGGCACCAGCGCGTGAGGCCGCTTTGCAGCAGGTTCAGGCCGACGAAGGCCGTGAACGCCAGCCACCAGGTGCTGAGGAAGACGGGGCTGCCGGGCACGCCGAGGGCGAGCGAGAGCAGGATGAAAGCGCCGGCGATGACGCGCACGGTGGGCCAGGTGGTCATGTCAGTCTCCTTGCGGGGTGGGCTGGGCGGGCTTGTCGGCGGTGCCGGTGAGCACCTCCAGACGGTTGCGGTAGGCGACGAAATAGAGCATCGGGATCACGACCAGCGTCAGCACCGTCGAGACCGAGATGCCGAAGATGAGCGAGATCGCCAGGCCGTTGAAGATCGGGTCGTCGAGGATGAAGAAGGCGCCGAGCATGGCCGCCAGCCCGGTCAGCACGATGGGCTGGGCGCGCGTGATCGCCGAGTGGACGACGGCATGCTTGAAATCGACGCCCTGGCGCAGCTGCAGGTTGATGAAGTCGACGAGCAGGATCGAGTTGCGCACGATGATGCCGGCGAGCGCGATCATGCCGATCATGCTCGTGGCCGTGTACTGCGCCCCCAGCAGCGCATGCCCCGGCATGACGCCGATGATGGTCAGGGGGATGGGCGCCATGATGATCAGCGGCGTCAGGTAGCTGCCGAACTGCGCCACCACGAGCAGGTAGATCAGCACCAGGCCGACGGCATAGGCGGCGCCCATGTCGCGGAAGGTCTCGTAGGTGATCTGCGATTCGCCGTCCCACTTCAGCGTGTAGCCCCGGTAGGGGTCGGCGGGCTGGTGGATGAAGGTCTCGACGAGCCGGCCGCCGCCGGGCACGGCGAGCTTGGCGATCGCGCTGCGCATCGAGAACACGCCGTACAGCGGGCTGTCGACCTTGCCCGCCATGTCGGCGACGACGAAGTTCACCGGCAGCAGGTCCTTGTGGTAGATCGGCTGGTCGACCTGCGCCGGGCGCGCCGTGACGAGTTCGCTGATCGGCACCAGGCGCCCGCCGGCGCTGCGCACCTCCAGCTGCAGCAGCGTCGCCAGGTCGCCCTGGCGCTCGGGCGGCAGCTGCAGCGTCAGGGCGGCCGGGTACTTGGTCGCGTCGTGCAGGTAGGTCGTGCCCTCGCCGGCCAGGCCGGCGCGCAGCGTGGTCGCGATCTCCTGCTGCGACACGCCCAGCAGCGCCGCCTTCTGGCGGTCGACGACAAGTACGGTCTTCGGCGCCGCGGCGATGCTGCTGTCGTCGATGTCGACCACGCCCGGCGTGTGCTCGAACACGGCGCGCACCTCGCGCGCGACCTGCAGCCGGCCGGCGGCCTCGGGGCCGTAGATCTCGGCCACGATGGGCGAGAGCACCGGCGGGCCGGGCGGCACCTCGACGACCTTGACGTTGGCGCCCCAGCGGCGGCCGATCTGCTGCAGCGCCGGGCGCACGCGCATCGCGATCTCGTGGCTCTGCTGGCTGCGTTCGTGCTTGTCGACGAGGTTCACCTGCAGGTCGCCGACCTCGCCGCCGGAGCGCAGGTAGTACTGGCGCACGAGGCCGTTGAAGTTGATCGGCGCCGCGGTGCCGGCATAGGCCTGGTAGTTGATGACCTCGGGCACAGTGGCGAGGTAGGCGCCGAGCTCGTGCAGCACGGCCGCCGTGCGCTCCAGCGGCGTGCCCGCGGGCATGTCGACGATGACCTGGAACTCCGACTTGTTGTCGAAGGGGAGCATCTTCAGCACCACGAGGCCGGCCGCCGGCAGCGCCACGCTGAGCGCGATCAGCAGCGCGATGCCGGCGCCCAGCAGGCGGCGGTTGCGGCCGCCGCGCGCGTCGTCGAGCAGGGGCCGGAAGACGCGCTCGAACACCGGCCCGAGCTTGCCCGCCAGGCCGTGGCCGCCGGCATGCGCGGCATGATCGCCCGCCGCCGACGGCGCGGCCAGCGGCTTCATCCAGATGCGCGCGAGCCAGGGCGTGACGATGAAGGCGATCGCCAGCGACAGCAGCATGCCCATGCTGGCGTTGATTGGGATCGGGCTCATGTAGGGGCCCATGAGGCCGGTCACGAAGGCCATCGGCAGCAGCGCGGCGATGACCGTCAGCGTGGCCAGGATGGTCGGCCCGCCGACCTCGTCGACGGCGCCCGGGATCAGCTGCACGAGCGGGCGCCCGGGGTGGTGCATCTGGTGGCGGTGGATGTTCTCGACCACGACGATGGCGTCGTCGACGAGGATGCCGATCGAGAAGATGAGCGCGAACAGCGAGACGCGGTTGAGCGTGAAGCCCCAGGCCCAGGACGCGAACAGCGTCACCGTCAGCGTCAGGATGACGGCGCTGCCGACGATGGCGGCCTCGCGCCGGCCGAGCGCGATGAACACCAGCGCGACGACCGAGGCGGTGGCGAACAGCAGCTTCTCGATCAGCTTCTTCGCCTTGTCGTTGGCGGTGGCGCCGTAGTTGCGCGTCTCGGCCACCTTGACATCGGCCGGGATCACGGTGTTTTGCAGCAGGTGCACGCGCTGCATCACCGCATCGGCGACGTCGATCGCGTTCTCGCCCGCCTTCTTCGTCACCGCGATCGTCACCGCGGGGTATTCGGCGGCGGGCCGGCCGCCGTGCGCGACGGCGCCGTACCAGACGTAGCGCAGCGCCGGCATCGGCCCGTCGCGCAGCGTCGCGACATCGCGCAGGAACACCGGGCGCCCGCCATGCACGCCGACGACGAGGTCGGCCGCGTCCGAGGCCCGCTTCAGGTAGGGGCCCGATTCGAGCGCCAGCGCGCGGTTGTCGCGGACCAGGTCGCCCACGGGCAGGCCGACATTGGCCGCCTGCAGCGCGCGGCGCAGGTCCGGCACCGTCACGCCGGCGCCGGCCATGCGCGCCGGATCGAGCTCGACCATCACCGCGCGCCCGGGGCCGCCGGTCGTCGTGACCTCGCGCGTGCCGGGCACGCGCTTGAGGTCGGACTCGATGCTGTGCGCGACGCGCTCGAGGTCGTAGGCGCCGGTCTGCGGGTCGTGGCTGTACAGCGTCAGCGTGACGATGGGGACATCGTCGATGCCCTTGGGCTTGATGATCGGCGCCAGCACGCCGAGGCCGCGCGGCAGCCAGTCGGCATTCGAGTTCACGGTGTCGTACAGCCGCACCAGCGCCTCGGTGCGCGGCACGCCGACCTTGAACTGCACCGTGATGATGGCCAGCCCCGGGCGCGACACCGAGGTCACATGCTCGATGCCGGCGATCTGCGCGAGCACCTGCTCGGCCGGGCCGGCGACCATGGACTCGACATCGCGCACGGCCGCGCCCGGGAACGGGATCAGCACATTGGCCATCGTGACGTTGATCTGCGGTTCCTCCTCGCGCGGCGTGACGAGGATCGCGAACAGGCCCAGCAGCAGCGCCAGCAGCGCCAGCAGCGGCGTGATGTGCGCGGACTGGAAGCGCGCGGCCAGGCGCCCGGCGATGCCCAGCGGCGGCGTGGTGGCGGCGTGGTTCATGGCGGCCCCTGCTCAGTGCGCCCGGGCGGCGGCCTGGGGATCGGTGACGACGCGCTCGCCGGCGCTGACGCCGGCGAGGATCTCGACCAGCGCGCCCTCGCTGCGGCCCAGCCGCACCTGGCGCAGCTGCGGCTTGCCCGCGCCGTCGAGCACATACAGCCCGGTCATCTCGGCGCGCCGCACGACGGCCGTGGCCGGCACGCTGACGCTCTCGCGCAGGCCCCCGGCCTGCGGCAGCCAGACGCGCGCGAACAGGCCCGGCACGGCGCCCGCCAGACCCGCCGGCAGGTCGGCGCGCAGCGTCACCGTGTGCGTGGCGGCATCGACGGTGGGCAGCAGCTGCACCCGCGTCGGCACGATGGCGCCAGCGCCGGCCAGGCCGGGCAGCTCGATGCGCGGCGCCGCGCCGCCGGCCAGCTGCGCCGCCATCGCCTGCGGGATCGGCGCGGACACGCGCAGCGCCGCGGGGTCGTAGAGCGTGACGAGGGCGCGTCCGGGCAGCGCCATCTCGCCCAGCGTCACCGGCACCTCGGCGACGATGCCGGCATAGGGCGCGCGCACGACGTGGAAGCCGGTCTGCGTGCGCGCCTGCCCGGCCTGTGCGAGCTGGGCGTTGACGGCGGCGCGGCTGGCCTTGAACTCGGACTCGGCGCGCTCGAGCGCGGCCTGGCTGATGTAGTTCTTCCGGTACAGCGCCTGCTGGCGCGCGTAGTCCTTGCTTGCGACCTCGAGCGCGGCGCGCGCCGCCTGCACCTGGGCGTTGCTGGCGGCGACGGCCTGGTCGGCCGCGCGCGCGTCGATGCGCGCCAGCAGCTGGCCGGCGCGGACGCGGTCGCCCGCCTTGACGGCGAGCTCGACCACGGCCCCGGGCACCTGCGCCGCGACGACGGTCTGCCGCACGGCCTCGACGACGCCGTCGAAACCGGCGCTGCCGGCGGCGCGCAGGCCCTGCGCGGGCACGGTGGCGAGGTCGGCCGCCGCCGCGGGGGGCAGCAGGCCCAGGCCGAGCAGGGCGAGCAGGCCGATGGACAGGGCAAGGCGGGCATGGCGCATGAGGAGGCTCTTCCAAGTCAGCGCCCCCGCCCGGGGCGGGCAGCGGCGTGGTTCACGACTGGACTCTAGTATTTGCGCACTCACGCAAATAGTCAAGTACAATTTTGCGCAACGACAGGCAAGAAGGGCAGTCATCAGGCATGATCGCGTCGACCTCATCCCCGCTCGCTCCCTCGATGGAAAATCTGCCCAACGAAGCCCTGGCCCAGGTGGCCGCCTACTTCCAGGCGCTGTCGGAGCCGACGCGGCTGCAGGTGCTCAACCTGCTGCGCAAGCAGGAGCGCAGCGTCGGCGAGCTGGCGCTGCTGTGCGGATCGAGTTCGGCCAACGTCTCGCGCCACCTCGCCCTGCTGACCCAGCACGGACTCGTGGTGCGCGAGGCGCGCGGCAACAACGCCTACTACCGCATCGCCGATGCCTCGGTCTACGGCCTGTGCGACCTCGTCTGCGGCAGCATCGCGCGCCAGTTCGAGCGCATGGCCCAGGATCGCGCCGCCTTCGCGCCGGCTTCGGCGCCGGCGCCGACGCCGAATCCCGGCCGCCGCAAACCGGGCCGGGCCTGAGCGCGGCCCGAGCGCGCGTGCCGGCCCTGCCACGTCGACCGATGATCTGCCAGACTGCCAGAATTGACAGTCCTGCGCGGCGCCCGCCGGCGCCG
>JAGWVB010000426.1 GCA_018971105.1 Burkholderiales bacterium | reverse complement strand
AGGCGACGATGCCGCGGCCGGGCCGCAGCGCGACGCCGACCGCCGCGAGCGGCGAGCCGGTGGTCTATTTCCCGACCTGCGCCGGCCGCATCTTCGGGCCCGACGCGCGCGGCGAGCCGCAGCTCGCCGAGGTCGTCGTCGAACTGCTGCAGCGCGCCGGCTACGCGCCGCGCCTGCCGGCCGGCCACGAGCGTCTGTGCTGCGGGCTGATGCTGGCCAGCCGGGGCCTGGCCGGGCCGGCCGACGCGATGTCCGACGCCCTCGAAGCGGCGCTGCTCGCGGCGGCCGACGCCGCGCGCGGACCGCGCGGCGAGCGCCCGCCCGTGGTGATGGACGCGAGCTCGTGCACGGCGCGCATGCGCCGGCGGCTGGCGGGCCGGCTCGAGGTGCTGGACTTCCACGAATTCGCGCTGCGTTCCTTGCTGCCGCGGCTGTCGATCCGGCGCCGGCCCGGGCCGCTGGCGCTGCACGTCAATTGCAGCGTGCGCCGCGATGCGACCGACGCCGCGCTGCGCGCCCTCGTCGCCGCCTGCGCCGAGCAGGTCATCGAACCGGCCGGTGTCGGCTGCTGCGGCTTCGCCGGCGACCGCGGCTTCGTCGTCCCCGAGCTCAACGGCCATGCCCTGCGCCGCCTGGACGAGGCGCTGCCGGCGTCCTGCAGCGATGGCGTCTCGACCAACCGCACCTGCGAGATCGGCCTCAGCGACCACAGCGGACGGCGCTACCGCTCGGTGGCCTACCTGCTCGAGGCCTGCAGCCGCGAAGCCGCGGCCGCGCCGGGGCCGCGCGCATGAGATCCTGCCCCGCACCCCGACGCGCTGCCGCCGGCCCCGGCATCGTCCCGCCCGCCGCGCCCGCGGCCTGTTTTCAAGCCTGATCCCAGAACGGAGACCCCATGAACCCTTCGACCGCCCTGCCGCCCGGCATCGAATTCGTCCAGCCGCTCACCCCGGTCGGCCATTCGCTGCTGATTTCGTTCCTGGTCGCCGCCGTGCCGATCGTGATCGCCCTCGTCATGCTCGGCGTGCTGCGGCGAGCGGCCTGGCAGGCCTCGCTCGCCGGACTCGCCAGCGGCCTCGTGATCGCCATCGGCGTCTGGGGCATGCCCGCCGGCCTGGCCTTCGATGCGGTGGGCGCCGGCATGGCGCTCGCGCTCGCGCCCGTGATGTGGATCGTCTTCACGGCGCTGCTGCTCTACAACCTGGCCGTCAAGTCGGGGCGCTTCGAGCAGTTCCGCCTGTGGATGCTCGACTACCTGCCCGATGACCGCCGCCTCGTGCTGCTCGTCGTCGCGTTCTCGTTCGGCTGCCTGCTCGAGGGCATCTCGGGCTTCGGCACGCCGATCGCGATCACGAGCGCGCTGCTCATCGGCCTGGGCTTCCCGGCCCTCGAGGCGCTGACCTACACGCTGATCTTCAACACCGCCCCGGTGGCCTTCGGCGCGCTCGGCGTGCCGATCACGGTGCTCGGCGCCGTGACCTCGATGCCGGCCGACACGCTGGGCGCGATGGTCGGCCGCCAGCTGCCCTTCTTTGCCTTCATCCTGCCGTTCTACGTCGTCGGCATGTACGGCGGCCTGAAGTCGATCGGCAAGCTCTGGCCCGCGCTGCTGGTCTCCGGCGGCAGCTTCGCGCTGACCCAGTTCGCGACCTCCAACTACATCGGCTACCAGCTCACCGACGTGCTGTCCTCGCTCGTCTCCCTGGTCGTCACCGTGGGCTTCCTGCAGGTCTGGAAGCCGGCGCACGACCCGGCCTTCGCCGTCGTGCGCACGCAGGCGGCCGGACGCGGCGCGGCGCGCGCCGGCTGGGGCGGCTGGATGCCCTGGATCGTGGTCTCGGCGGTCGTGATCGCCTGGATCCACCTGCAGCTGTTCCTGGTCGGCGACGTCAAGGTCCTGTGGCCGGGGCTGCACAACGCCGTCTTCGTCAGCGCCTACAAGAAGCCCTACGCCGCGATCTGGGACTTCCAGCCCATGGGCACCGGCACCGCGATCCTGCTCGCCGGCCTGATCGTCGCGCTGTGGACGCGCACCGGCGTCGCCGAGTACTTCGGCTGCGTGCGCAAGACCTGGATGCAGACCCGCATCGCCATCGCCACCGTGATGCTGATCGTCGGCCTGGCCTTCTTGCTGAACTACTCGGGCATGAGCTACACGCTGGGCATGGGCGTGGCCTCGACCGGCGCGCTGTTCCCGTTCGTCTCGGCCTTCCTGGGCTGGATCGCGGTCTTTCTCTCGGGCAGCGACACCTCGGGCAACGCGCTGTTCGGCAACCTGCAGGTCGTGGCCGCGCACCAGCTCAACCTGAACCCGGTGCTGATGGCGGCGACGAATTCGTCGGGCGGCGTGATGGGCAAGATGATCTCGCCGCAGAACATCGCCACCGGGGTGTC
>JAGWVB010000425.1 GCA_018971105.1 Burkholderiales bacterium | reverse complement strand
GCCGCCGCGGCGCCGGCGCCTTCGGGGTGCGGGCTGCTCATGTGGTGGCCGTCGCTGCTCTCGCCGGCGCCTAGCAGCCAGCCGGCGACGCGGCGCGGCTCGCGTTCGAGCAGCGCATAGCCCGCGGCCTCGCCCAGCGAGAGCCCCCGGCGCCCCGCGTCCCAGGGCCGGCAGACCTCGTCGGACAGCAGTTCGAGCGCGCGAAAGCCGTACAGCGTCGTCATGCACAGGCTGTCGACGCCGCCGACGACGGCGGCGTCGACGATGCCGGCGGCGATCATCCGCTGCGCCGTCGCGTAGACCTTCGCGCTCGACGAACAGGCCGTCGAGACGACCTGCGCCGGCCCGGCCAGCCCGAGCGCCTCGCGCAGGTAGCGCGCCGCCGAATAGGTGTTGTGCGTGCGGCCGTAGTCCAGCGTCGCCGGCAGCGCGCCGGCGGCGTCGCGCTGGCGGTACGCGATCTCGGTCTGCAGGATGCCCGAGGTGCTGGTGCCGATGAAGACGCCGACGCGCGCCGCGCCCCAGCGCGCCGCGGCGGCGCGCACGGCGTCGCCGAAGCCGTCGGCGCGCAGGCCGAGTTCGGCGAGCCGGTTGTTGCGGCAGTCGTAGGCCGCCAGCGCGGGCGCGAGCCGGACCTCGTCGACGGCGTCGACGATGCCGAGCCAGGTGTCGATGGCCGCCGTCTCGAAGCCGCGCCGCGCGAGGCCGCTGCGGCCCGCGCGCAGCGCCGCGCGCGTCGCCTCGCGGCCGACGCCGAGCGCGGTCACGAGCGTGTAGTCGGTGATCGCCAGCGGCCGCATCGGCGCCCGATCAGCCGCGCCGCGGCAGCGCTTCGGCCAGCGTCGCCGTGCGCAGCCCGGCCGCGGCACAGCGCTGCGCCAGCGGCGGCAGCACGTCGAGCAGCACCGGCCGCCCGTCCGCGCCGCGCCGCGCATGGCCATCGTGCAGCAGCAGGATGTCGCCGCCGGCCAGATCGCGCTGCAGGCGCGCGAGGACGCGCGCCGGGTCGGCGCAGCGCGTGTCGTAGCCGCGCCGGGTCCAGCTCACGAGGTGCAGCCCGTGGCGGTGCAGCACCGGGTCGAGCAGCGGGTTGCGCAGCCCGGCCGGGGCGCGGAAGGCCAGCGGCGCGACGCCCGCGAGGTCGGCCAGCAGCGCCTGGGCGTCGCCGACCTCGCGCTCGATGCCGCGCGGCCCCAGGAGCGAGAAATGGTGCGGATGGCTCAGGCTGTGGTTCTGGACCTCGTGGCCGGCGGCGACGATGCGCCGCAGCAGCGTCGGCTGCGCGCGCGCGCGCGCGCCGATGCAGAAGAAGCTCGCGCGCAGGCCGAGTTCGGCGAGCCGGTCCAGCAGCGGCGGCGTCACCTCGGGGTCGGGGCCGTCGTCGATCGTGAGCGCGCATTCGCCGCGCGCCGCGGCGGCGGCCGGCAGCCGCGTCACGTTCGGCCCCAGCCAGGCGCTGCGCGGCCACAGGCCCGCCGCGGTGAGCGCGGCGTGGTCGAGCGCGACGGCGCCCAAGGCCCACCAGGGCGAGCCGCCGAGCGCGACGCCGGCGGCGGCGACATGCAGTGCCGCGCTGGCGACCATCAGCGGCGGCCAGGGCCAGCGGGGCAGGGCGGGTGCAGGGGCAGGGACGGGAGCGGTGGGCATGGACGGGGAAAGTTTCTCACAGCGCGCGCGGCGCCTGGGGTGCCTGGCGCGCCGGCGCGAAAGCCGCCGCGAGCAGCAGCGCCAGCAGCGCGCCCGGCGCGACGACGCGCCCGATCGCCGACAGCGCCGGGATCGACGACATCGCGATGAGGCCGAACGAACCCACCGTCGTCAGGTTCGCCAGCAGCAGCGAACCCAGGGTGTCGAGTTCGGGCTCGGCGCCGGCGCGGCGCTGCAGCAGGTCGAAGAAGAGCGCGTAGTTCGAGCCTACGGCGACGACGAGCAGCAGGCCGACGAGGTGCAGGATGCCGAGCTGGACGCCGCAGGCGGCGAGGCCGCCCATCGTCAGCAGCACGGCCAGCAGCAGCGGCTGGCACACGGCCAGCACGCGGCGCCAGTCGCGCAGCGCGAACGCGATCAGCGCGACGACGCCGAGCGCGCCGAGCAGCGCCTGCACCTGCGCCTGGCCGAGGTAGCGCGCGTACAGCCGCCGGAGTTCGGGTCCGATCTCGAGCGTCCGCGTCCCCGGCAGTCCGCGCAGCGCGCGCTCGACGGCACCGAGGTCGACGCCGCCATCGGCGGCCGGTGCCGGTCCCGCGGCGCCTGCGGCCGGCGCCGTCGATGCGGCCGGCGCGGCCGGCGCGGCCTGCGTCGACGGCGCCATCGGCGCAACCGGCAACAGCGCGACCCAGCTGTGGTCGGCGCGTTCGAGCAGCATGACATCGATCAGCGGGGCGAGCGCGCTGCCGCGCAGC
>JAGWVB010000424.1 GCA_018971105.1 Burkholderiales bacterium | reverse complement strand
GCGCGCCGAGCGCGAGCGCGGCCGCGCCGCCGGCGCTGCCGCCGGCCAGCGCCGCCGCGACGAGGCCGAGCTTGGTGCGCAGCGACGCCTGCTCGATCCAGCGCGCGGGCGCGTTGAACGCGGCCAGGCCGCCGGTCTTCACGACATGGCCCTCGACGATGGCCAGGCCCTGCGCACGGCCCTCGGCGAAGAGGCGGTAGGCGGCCTCGGCCGCGGCGACCTGCGCGCGCGTGGGCAGCGTGCGCACCGACATGTAGCCGCTGACCGCGCCCTGCTCGAGCACCGGTGTGGCGTTGGCGACGACCCAGTAATGGTCGCCGTTCTTGCGCCGGTTCTTCACCAGCCCGGTCCAGGGCCGGCCGGCCTGCAGCGTGCGCCAGAGGTCGGCATAGGCCTCCTCGGGCATGTCGGGGTGGCGCACGATGTTGTGCGCCTTGCCCATCATCTCCTCCTCGTCGAAGCCGGCGGCCTCGATGAAGTCGGCGTTCATGTAGGTGATGCGGCCCTTGAGGTCGGTCCGCGAGACGATGGTCATGCCCTCGGGGAGCATGTATTCGATCTGCGTGATGGGCAGGTTCTTGCGCATGGGACTCTTCCTTGCGGGGTACTCGGTGCGTTCAGCCGGCGGCGCCGAGCTGGAAGCCGGCGATCAGCTGCTCGAGCTGTGCCGCCTGGGCCGAGAGTTCCTCGGCGGTGGCCGAGAGCTCCTCGCTCGCGGCGGCGGTCTGCTGCGTCGCCGATCCGAGGTGGTTCATGGCCCCGGTGATCTGCTGCACGCCGTCGCTCTGCTCGCCGCTGGCGGCGGCGATCTCCTGCACCAGCTCGCTCGTCTTGCGGATGCTGGGCACCATCTGCGTCAGCAGCGATCCGGCCTGCTCGGCCAGGCCGACCGAGGAGCCGGCGAGCTGGCCGATCTCCTGCGCCGCGACCTGGCTGCGCTCGGCGAGCTTGCGCACCTCGGCGGCGACGACGGCGAAGCCGCGTCCATGCTCGCCGGCGCGCGCGGCCTCGATGGCGGCGTTGAGCGCGAGCAGGTTGGTCTGGTAGGCGATGTCGTCGATGACCTTGACCTTGGTCGCGATCGACTTCATCGCGTCGACGGTCTGGCCCACCGCGCTGCCGCCGTCCTGCGCCTCCTGGGCGGCGCGGGTGGCGATGCCGTCGGTGACGGTGGCGCTCTCGGCGTTGCCCTTGACCGAGGCGCTCATCTGCTGCAGCGAGGCGCTCGTCTCCTCGACCCCGGCCGCCTGCTGCGAGGCCGATTGCGACAGGCTCTGCGAGGTCTGCGCGACCTGGGCGCTGGCCTGGCCGAGGTGGTCGGCGGCGGCGCGGACTTCGGTGATCGTGCCGCTGAAGGTGTCGACGAGCTGGTTGAACTTGTTGCACAGGTCGGCGTGGAAGGTCTCCTTGCCGGCGAGCGGGATGCGCTGGCTGAAGTCGCCCAGCGTCGCGGCCTCGACGGCGGCGCCGATCTCGGCCGCCACCGCGGCCGCGGCGCGGCCCGCGGCCTCGGTCTGCGCCAGGCGCTGACGGTCCTCCTCGGCGCGCTCGACGAGGCGCTTCTGCATCGTGCGCAGCGCGTCGAGCAGGTGCGCCTCCTCGTTCGCGCCCTGCGGGGCCGGGATCGCGTGGTCCAGGCGCCCGGCGCCGACGGCGTCGGCGGCGTCGATCGCGTCCTGCAGCCCGGCGCGCATCGCGACGTAGAAGCTGCGGAAGGCGTACAGGCCGAGCAGCAGCGCGAGCGCGACGACGCCCGCGGTCCTGAGCCACAGCGCGCGCGCCTGGGTGTAGACGTTGTCGACGTAGATGCCCGAGCCGACGACCCAGCCCCAGGGCTTGAAGGCCATCACGTAGGAGACCTTGTCGACCGGCTTCGCGCTGCCCGGCTTGGGCCATTGGTAGGCGACCATGCCGGCCGAGCGGGTGCGCGCGACCTCGGCCATGGCGGCGAAGAGGCGGAAGCCGTTCGGGTCCTTGTAGTTCGACAGGTCCTGGCCGTCCATCTCCGGCTTGAGCGGGTGCATCACCATCGCCGGGCTCATGTCGTTGATCCAGAAATAGTTGCCGTCGGCGCCGTAGCGCATGCCGGCGACGGCCGACTTGGCCAGCGCCTGCGCGCGTGCCGCATCGAGCTTGCCCGTGGCCTCCATCTGGTAGGCCCAGTCGATGACGTGGTAGGCCGACTCGACCTGGTGGCGCACGGCCGCCTGCTGCTGCTGCATGTCGCGCCCGTACTGGGCCCAGGACTGCCACACGAGCAGGCCCAGCAGCGGCAGCAGCAGCGCCGCGCAGGCGAGGGCGGTCTTGGCGCCGAAGCCCAGGCGGGCGAAGAGTGCGGCGATGGCGCCGAGGCGGCGCGGGGCGGGAATCGATGCAGGGGGGGCCATGGTCGCTTTCTAGAACGCGGTGAAGGACGATTCGTCGAGGTCGG
>JAGWVB010000423.1 GCA_018971105.1 Burkholderiales bacterium | reverse complement strand
GACCGCGCCGCGCGCGAGCGCGCCGCCCAGGCCTGGTGGTGCTGGGAACAGGCGCTGACGCAGGGCGACGAGGCGGTCGCGCCGCCGCAGGGCGCCGCGCTGGCCCAACAGGTCGACCGGCTGCGCGTGCAGGCCCATTACCTCGTGCACGACTGCTGGCTCGCGCATCCGCCGCTGCTCGAGCGCTGCGCCGCGCTGCCGCGCGTGCCGACGCTGCTGCTGCATGCGCGCGACGACCTCGTCTGCCCGGCCGCCGGCGCGCTGGCGCTGCACGCGCGCCTGCCGCATGCGCGGCTGCAATGGACCGAGCGCGGCGGCCACGACCCGACGCAGCCGCAGATGCTCGCGGCGATGGTGGCGGCGCTGGACGACTATGCCGCCGGCGGCGCCTTCGCGCAATGACGCTGCGCCTGAAGATCAACCTCATCGTGGGCGCGCTCACGCTGCTGTTCCTGGCCACCGTGGTCGAGCTGCAGCTGCGCAATATGCGCGATTCGGTGCGCGAGGAGGTCGAGGCGGCGAATCGCGTCGCGGCGCAGCTGCTCAACCGCACGGCCTGGCTCTACACCTCGGCCGGCGTGCCGGCCATGCTGTCGTTCCTCGAAGGCGTCGGCCGCGTGCGCTCCAACGACATCACGCTGCTGGACGGGCACGGCCAACCGCTCTACGTCTCGCCGCCGGCCACCTACAAGATGGGGCGCGACGCGCCGGTCTGGTTCGCGCGCCTGATCTCGCCGCGGCCCGAGGGCATGGCGATCGACTTCCCGGACGGCAAGCTGGTCGTGCGGGCGAACGCCTCGCGCGCCGTGCTCGATGCCTGGGACACGGCGATACGCCTGGTCGGCGTCGCCGGCGCGCTGCTGCTGGCCGTCAACGGCCTCGTGTTCTGGCTCGTCGGCCGCGCCTCGCGCCCCTTCGGTCGCATCACGGCGGCGCTGGACGAGATCCAGGCCGGCCGCTTCGACGTGCGGCTGCCGCCGCTGCCGGGCCCCGAGGCGGGGTCGATCGGGGCCGCGTTCAACCGCATGGTCGGTCAATTGGAGGCGCATATCGAGACCGAGCGCCGGGCCATCCGCGCCGAGCGCGAACTCACCGACAGCCGCGAGCTCGCGCGCTGGGTCGACCGCCACATCGAGCAGGAGCGGCGCATGATCGCGCGCGAGCTGCACGACGAGTTCGGCCAGTCGGTGACGGCCATCCGCAGCATGGCGCTGTCGATCGCCCAGCGCACCGAGGCGGTGGACGCGCAGGCCGGCGAGGCGGCGCGCCTGATCGCGAGCGAATCGTCGCGCCTGTACGACGCGATGCACGGCATCATCCCGCGCCTGACGCCGCTCGTGCTCGACAACCTCGGGCTCGCCGGCGCGCTCGAGGACCTCGTCGAGCGCACGCGGCGCAGCCGCCCCGACATCGCCGTCGAGCTGCGCCTGGCCCTGGGCGACGTGCCGCTGCCGGGCGACGCGGCGCTGGCGGTGTACCGCGCGGCCCAGGAGGGCATCACGAACGCGCTGCGCCACGGGCGCGCGCATGCGCTGCAGCTGCAAGTCGAGGCCGATGCGCGGGAACTCCATCTGTGCCTCGTCGACGACGGCCAGGGCCTGCCGGCCGCGGGTGTCGGCGCCGGCGACCACCATGGCCTGCGCTGGCTCGCCGAGCGCGTCGAGGGCCTGCGCGGGCGCCTGCGGATCGAGCCGGCCGCGCCGGCCGGCAGCGCGGGCGCGCCGGGCACGCGGCTCGAGGTCTGGGTGCCGCTGGCCGAGGGCGCGCCATGATCCGCGTCATGCTCGTCGACGACCACGCGCTCGTGCGCATGGGTTTCCGGATGCTGCTGGCCGACGCGCACGTCGAGGTCGTGGCCGAGCTCGACACCGGCGAGCAAGCCTGCGCCGAGTACGCGCGCGTCAGGCCCGACGTGATCGTGATGGACCTGTCGATGCCCGGCATGGGCGGCCTCGAAGCCGTGCGCCGGCTCGTCGCGCAGGATCCGGCCGTGCGCATCCTGGCGCTGTCGGCGCACGAGGACATGGCGCATCCGCAGCGCGTGCTGCGTGCCGGCGCGCTCGGCTACCTGACCAAGCGCAGCGCGCCCGACACGCTGATCGCCGCCGTCAGCGCGGTCGCCGCCGGCGATGCCTATGTCGACGCGGCCACCGCGCGCGCGCTCGCGATGGCCCAGGTCAAGGGCGACCGCAGCCCGGCCGACCGGCTCAGCGAGCGCGAGTTCTCGGTCTTCATCCAGCTCGCGCGCGGGCGCAACGTGGGCCAGATCGCCGACAACCTCAAGCTCAGCCCGAGCACGGTGGGCACGCACCTCTATCACGTCAAGCAAAAGCTCGGCGCCGGCAACCAGTCCGAACTCACGCTGATCGCGCTCCAGTGGGGCTTGATCCAGGTCTGAATGCGCGGCGGTGCCCGGCCGCGGCCGCCGGGCGCC
>JAGWVB010000422.1 GCA_018971105.1 Burkholderiales bacterium | reverse complement strand
ACGCCTTCTTGGTCGCCGTCAGCGACGTACGGCGCAGCAATAGCCCGGAATCCGCTTCAAATCGTCACTCGGGTCGCCAAAATCGGGCCCTGACCTCATCCAGTACGGCACTCATGAAACATCCGGGCTAGGGCCCAAGGCATCACGCTGGCGGCTTCAAGTTTGTGACAGGGCGGCCGAAATCCGGTCGTCACCCACGCCACAGGCTCCGCCGCAGTCCAGCCATGCCCTACGCCGAACTCTCGACCGTCAGCCACCGGGTGCGCCTGGGCGCACCGCTGCCCTTCAACGTCCGCGACGCCGACCGCACGCTGCTGCTGGCGCGCGGCCAGCAGGTCGAATCGACGGAGCAGCTCACGGCGCTGTTCGAGCGCGGCGCGCTCGTCGACATGGCCGAGCTGCGCAGCCCGCGCGACGAGATCCGCCAGGCCGCGCGCGCCGAGTTGCCGCGGCTCTGGACGGACTGCCTCGGCCGCGTCGCCCAGACCCTGCTCGAGCCCTGGTCCGAGGGCTACGCGGCCGCGCTCGACGAGGCCTCGGCACCGGTGCAGGCGCTGATCGAGCGCGACCCCGACCTCGCGATCTTCCACGTGCTGCGCCAGGGCCACAGCGCCGACGTCGCCTACGGCGCGCAGCGCTCGCTGCAGACGGCGATCACCGGCTACCTGGTGGCGCAGCGCCTGGCCTGGGACCACGCGCAATGCGAGCGCGCGTTCAAGGTCATGCTGACGATGAACCTCTCGATGCTCGAGCTCCAGGGCCGGCTCGCGCGCCAGGCCGAGCCGCTCAGCCCGGACCAGCGCGAGCAACTGCGCTCGCACCCGCTGCGCAGCGTGCGCCTGCTCGAGCAGGCCGGCATCGGCGACGAGGTGTGGCTGCATGCCGTGCTCTGCCACCACGAGCAGGAGGATGGCCAGGGCTATCCGCGCGGCATCAGCGAGCCGGGCGAACTCGCCTCGCTGGCGCGGCGCGCCGATGTCTACACCTCGAAACTCTCAGCCCGCGACGCGCGCAGCGCGATCGCGGCCGACCTCGCCGGGCGCCAGATGTTCATGCAGGACCCCGGCCACCCGATGACGGCGGCGCTGGTCAAGGAGTTCGGCATCTACCCGCCGGGCTGCTTCGTGCGCCTGGCCTCGGGCGCCACCGGCATCGTCGTGCGCCGCGGCGCAACGATCACGACGCCGCAGGTCGCCTGCCTCACCGACGACCAGGGCCAGCCGCTGGCGCAGCCGCAGGAGGTCGATACCGGCCTGCGCCCGCACGCCGTGACCGGCGTCATCGGCGAGGGCATGGTCAACCTGCGGCTCTCGCTCGACCGCCTCGCCGCCCTGGTCACGGCCTGAGCGCGCGCCGTCGGGGGCGTCCGGGGGATCAGCGGCGGTAGCGCTCGAGCGCGTCGCCGGCGACGCGGCAGATGCGCCAATCGGGCAGCAGCTGCGCCCCCATGCGCTCGTAGAAACCGATCGCGTTCGCGTTCCAGTCGAGCACGCTCCACTCGAAGCGGCCGCAGCCGCGCTCGACCGCGAGCGCGCCCAGATGCTCGAGCAGCGCGCGCCCGATGCCGCCGCCGCGATGCGCCGGCCGCACGTAGAGGTCCTCGAGGTAGAGCCCGGGCCGGCCGAGGAAGGTCGAGAAGTTCGGGAAAAAGAGCGCGAAGCCGACGACGGCGCCATCGGCCTCGGCCACGATGGCCTCGGCCGCCGGCCGCGGGCCGAACAGCTGCGGCGCCAGGCTCTGCGGCGTGACGACGACGAGATGGGCGAGCTGCTCGAACGCGGCGAGTTCGCGGATCAGCGCGACGATGGCCTCGACGTCGTCGGGCGTGGCGGGGCGGATGGAAGCGGGTGTCATGGACGCGATTCTCGGTCCCCTGCCCTACAGTGGTGCCATGACGACCCCCTACGAACCCCGGCGCGCCGCCCGGCCGCGCTTCCTGCCGCTGCGCGGCATCGGCTACCACCTGCATGTCTGGGGCGACCCCGCCGCGGCGCGGCCCGGGCGGCCGCTGCTCGTGCTGCTGCATGGCTGGATGGACGTCGGCGCCTCGTTCCAGTTCATGGTCGACGCGCTCGCGCAGGCCGAGGGCGTCGAGCGCGCGATCGTCGCGCCGGACTGGCGCGGCTTCGGCCTCAGCGCCGGACCGGCGACCGACAGCTACTGGTTCCCGGACTACCTGGGCGACCTCGACGCGCTGCTCGACGCCTTGCTCGACGAGGCGGCCCCGGGCGCCGCCGTCGACCTCCTCGGCCACAGCATGGGCGGCAACGTCGCGATGAGCTACGCCGGCGTGCGGCCGCAGCGCGTGCGCCGGCTCGTCAACCTCGAGGGCTACGGCCTGCCGGCGACCGACCCCGCGCAGGCGCCGGCGCGGCTCGCGCGCTGGCTCGACGAGCTGAAGGCGCCGCAGGCGCTGCGCGACTACGACGACCTCGAG
>JAGWVB010000421.1 GCA_018971105.1 Burkholderiales bacterium | reverse complement strand
CGCAGCGCGTCGCCGCGCATCAGGCGCGGCAGCGCCGGGTCGACGAAGAGCTTGAGGTCGACCTGGCGCTCGAGCGCGACCTGGTCGAGCAGCGTGCACACGCCCTCGACGACGTCCTCGATCAGGAACGGCTCGGGCGTGAGGTCGAGCTTGCCGGCCTCGATCTTCGAGAAGTCGAGGATGTCGTTGAGGATCGCCAGCTGCGCATAGGCCGAGTCGCGCACGACCTGGGCCATGCGCTGGCGCTGCGGGTCCAGCCCCGATTGCAGCAGCACGTCGATCATGCCGATGACGCCGTTCATCGGCGTGCGGATCTCGTGGCTCATGTTCGCCAGGAAGGCGCTCTTGGCGCGGTTGGCGTCGTCGGCGGCGTCGCGCTGGGCGCGCGAGCGCAGCACGTCGATGGCGAGCGAGACGTTGCGCGCCAGCTCCTCGAGCACGGCCGTCTCGCGCTCGTCGAAGGTGCCGGCGTCGGCGGCATAGCACATCAGCGCGCCGATCGTGCGCTGGCGCCCGCTCAGCGGCAGCGCCAGCCCGGCCTGGAAGCCGTGGCGCTGCGCCGCCGCCGGCCACGGCGTCTCGAGCGACGACGGCAGGCCGACGCGGTTGATCTGGGTGCGGCCGCTGCGGATCGCCGTGCCGGCGGCGCCGCGCCCGTTGGCACGCGCGGCGTCCCAGGAGACGCGCAGCTCGTCGAGATAGCCCGCCTCGGCGCCGGCGCGCGCCACCGGGCGGATCGACTTCTCGGCATCGTCCTCGGCGTAGCCGATCCAGGCCAGCGGGAAGGCGCCCGCCTCGACCACCGCATCGCAGACCTGCTGCACCAGCTCGGCCTCCGAGGTCGCGCGCGCCAGCGCCAGGTTGCCGCTGCTGAGCACGCGCAGCGAGCGGTTCAGCCGCAGCTGGGCGCGCTCCATCAGCTTGCGCACCGTCACGTCGTGGAACACGCCGATGAAGCGGCGCGGCTGCGAGCCGCCGAGCTCGGCGATGCGCAGCGCGATCCAGATCGCGTCGCCGTTGCGGCGCGCGGCCTCGAATTCGAGTTCGCGCCCCATGATCCCGGAGGCGCCGCCGGCGACGTGCCGCGCCAGCCCGTCGCGATGCGCCTGCCGGTAATGCTCGGGCATGATGACCGTGATGTTGGCGCCCAGGACCTCGCTGCGGTCGAAGCCGAACATCGCCTGCGCACCGGGATTGAAATGCTCGATCGTGCCCTGCTCGTCGATGATGACGATGCCGTCGTGCGTCGTCTCGGTGATCCGGGCCAGCAGCGCCTCGCGCTCCTCGAGCGCCTGGTGCTCGAGCGCGCTTTCGCTGACATCGGCGATCAGGCCGACGTAATGGGTCGCGCGGCCGTCGCGGTCGAGGATGGCCGAGATGCTGAGCTGGTTCCAGAACGGCCGGCCGTCCTGGCGGTAATTG
This sequence comes from Burkholderiales bacterium, assembly GCA_018971105.1. Lineage (GTDB taxonomy): Bacteria > Pseudomonadota > Gammaproteobacteria > Burkholderiales > Burkholderiaceae_C > Rubrivivax. The sequence goes on along the minus strand of JAGWVB010000421.1, from coordinate 1,016 downwards.
AGCAGCAGTTCGCGCACGTTGGCGTGCACGGCGAGGCCCTGGCGGATGCGCTCGATGGCCGCGGCGTCGGTGCCGGGCCCCTGCAGGATGCGGCAGTTGCGGCCCAGCACCTCGGCCCGGCTGTAGCCGGTGATGCGCTCGAAGGCCGGGTTGACGTCGATGATCGGGCCGCCGGGCAGCGTCGCGTCGACGAGCACCGTGCCCAGCGCCATGGTCTCGATCACGCGCGCCTGCAGCAGCAGCTGCTGCTGCTGCGCGGCGAGGTCGGCGTGGCTGGCCGCGAGGCTGCGCGACATGCGGTTGAACGCGGCCGCGGTCTGCGCCAGTTCGTCGCCGCCGCGGATCGCGATCTCGGTGCCCAGCTCGCCCGCCGCGAGCCGCCGCGTGCCCTCGATCAGGTCCTCGAGCTGGCGCGTCAGGTAGCTGCCCAGGAGCCAGGAGAACCCCGCCACCAGCAGCATCTCCAGCCCCGCCAGCGCGATGCCGAAGCGGCGCACGCCGGCGATGCGGCGCACCGTCTCGGCGGCCGAGAGCCCGAGCTCGATGCGGCCGAAGGGCTGGCCGGCGACGGCGATCGGCGCGCTCGCGTCGTAGACGCCCTGGGCCAGGTGCTCGAGGCCGGCCGGCGCGGGGTCGGGCCGGCGCGCGAGCATCGCCGCATCGCCCGCCTGCGCCAGCGTGCGGCCCTGGGCGTCGCGCACGCGTGCGTAGGTCACGTCCGGGTAGTCGAGCATGCGGCGCGTGAGCGCGCGCAGCACGGCGAGGTCGCTCGCGACGAGCGGGTCGCGGGCCGCCGCGGCATAGGCGCGCGTGGTCGCGTCGACGAGCTGGTGGAATTCATGCTCGGTCCCGCTCTCCATGTAGCCGACGACGCGCCAGAGCAGGATCGAGAGCACGACCAGCTCGATCAGCGCGATGCCGAACACCGTCTTGATGCGCAGCGGGATCATCGCGTCGCCGCGCGCAGGGCGCGGATGTCGTTCCAACCGGCGTCGTGCGCCGCCTCGAGCGGCCGC
>JAGWVB010000420.1 GCA_018971105.1 Burkholderiales bacterium | reverse complement strand
AGCGCGTGCCGATGAGCCGCCTGCGCGCGCGCATCGCCGAGCGGCTGCTGCAGTCGCAGGCCACGAACGCGATCCTGACGACCTTCAACGAGGTCAACATGGCGCCGGTGATGGAGATGCGCAAGCGCTTCCAGGAGCGCTTCGAGAAGGAACATGGTGTCAAGCTCGGCTTCATGAGCTTCTTCGTCAAGGCGGCGGTGGCGGCGCTCAAGAAGTACCCGATCGTCAACGCCAGCGTCGACGGCAACGACATCGTCTATCACGGCTATTTCGACATCGGCATCGCCGTCGGCTCGCCGCGCGGCCTCGTCGTGCCGGTGATCCGCAATGCCGACCAGATGAGCTTCGCCGACATCGAGAAGAAGATCGCCGAATTCGGCGCCAAGGCCCGCGACGGCAAGCTCGGCATCGACGAGCTCACGGGCGGCACCTTCAGCATCAGCAACGGCGGCACCTTCGGCTCGATGCTCTCGACGCCCATCATCAACCCGCCGCAATCGGCCATCCTGGGCGTCCACGCGACCAAGGACCGCGCCGTGGTCGAGAACGGGCAGGTCGTCGTGCGGCCGATGAACTATCTCGCGATGTCCTACGACCACCGCATCATCGACGGCCGCGAGGCCGTGCTCGCGCTGGTGGCGATGAAGGAAGCGCTGGAAGATCCTTCGCGGCTGCTGTTCGACATCTGAGGCCGCGGCGATGAGCAAATCATTCGACGTCATCGTCATCGGCGCCGGCCCCGGCGGCTATATCGCGGCGATTCGCGCGGCCCAGCTCGGCTTCAACGTCGCCTGCATCGACGACTGGAAGAACCACCAGGGCGGCCCGGCGCCGGGCGGCACCTGCACCAACGTCGGCTGCATCCCCAGCAAGGCGCTGCTGCAGTCGAGCGAGCATTACGAGCATGCCGGCCATGCCTTCGCCGACCATGGCATCGGCTTGAAGGACCTGAGCATCGACGTCGCGAAGATGCTGGCGCGCAAGAACCAGATCGTCAAACAGAACAACGACGGCATCCTCTACCTGTTCAAGAAGAACAAGGTCACGTTCTTCCACGGCCGCGGCAGCTTTGCCGGCGCGGCGGCCGGAGGCGGCTTCGAGGTCGCCGTCGGTGACGAGAAGTTGACGGCCAGGCAGGTCGTCGTCGCCACCGGTTCGGTCGCGCGGGCGCTGCCGGGCACGCCGTTCGACGAGGAGCGCGTGCTCAGCAACGACGGCGCGCTGCGCATCGGCGCCGTACCCAAGAAGCTGGGCCTGATCGGCTCGGGCGTGATCGGGCTCGAGATGGGTTCGGTCTGGCGCCGGCTCGGCGCCGAAGTGACCGTGCTCGAGGCGCTGCCGACCTTCCTCGGCGCCGTCGACGAGCAGATCGCCAAGGAAGCCCACAAGGCGTTCACGAAGCAGGGCCTGAAGATCGAGCTCGGCGTCAAGGTCGGCACGATCAAGAGCGGCAAGGCGGGCGTCGAGGTCGAATACACCGATGCCCAGGGCGCCGCGCACCAGCTCGCGGTCGACAAGCTCATCGTCTCGATCGGCCGCGTGCCGAACACGCAGGGGCTGAACGCGCAGGCCGTAGGGCTCGCGCTCGACGAGCGCGGTGCCGTCGTCGTCGATGCCGAATGCCGCACCAACCTGCCCGGCGTCTGGGCCGTCGGCGACGTCGTGCGCGGGCCGATGCTCGCGCACAAGGCCGAGGAGGAAGGCGTCGCGGTGGCCGAGCGCATCGCCGGCCAGCATGGCCACGTCAACTTCGACACCATCCCCTGGGTCATCTACACCAGTCCGGAGATCGCCTGGGTCGGCCAGACCGAACAGCAGTTGAAGGCTGCCGGCCGCGCCTACAAGGCGGGCGTATTCCCGTTCATGGCCAACGGTCGCGCGCGTGCGCTCGGCGACACGACGGGGATGGTCAAGTTCCTCGCCGACGCCGCCAGCGACGAGATCCTGGGCGTGCACATCGTCGGCCCGATGGCCAGCGAGCTGATCAGCGAGGCGGTGGTGGCGATGGAGTTCAAGGCCAGCGCCGAGGACATCGCGCGCATCTGCCATGCCCATCCGTCGCTGTCCGAGGCGACCAAGGAGGCCGCGCTCGCGGTCGACAAGCGCACCTTGAACTTCTGACGCCTTGGCGGTCCGCGACCTCTACGAGGCCACGCTCGCCGAGCGCGGCTATCACAGCGACGCCGCGCAGCTGCGCGCCGTCGCCGCGCTCGAGCGCTGCGAGCGCGAGTGGGCCGACTACAAGGCGCGGCGCGGCAATGCGCTGACGAAACTCGTCGTGCGGCCGCCGATCCCGCGCGGCGTCTACATGCACGGCGGCGTCGGCCGCGGCAAGAGCTTCCTGATGGATTGCTTCTTCCGCGCCGTGCCGCTGACGCGCAAGACGCGGCTGCATTTCCACGAGTTCATGCGCGAGGTGCACCGCGAGCTGCAGGACCTCAAGGGC
>JAGWVB010000128.1 GCA_018971105.1 Burkholderiales bacterium | reverse complement strand
AGCTCGCAGCAGGGCGTGAGCCCGAGGTGGCGCTCGGCGACGGCGAGCGCCGCGTCCTCGGGCACCGCGCCGAGCACCGGGATGTCGGTGTAATGCCCGACCGCGGCGCGCAGCTTGGCCTCGTGGCGCGGGCCGCCGACGCGGTTCAGGACCACGCCGCCGATGCGCACGCCGCGGTCGAAGGCCTGGTAGCCGAGCAGCAGCGGCGCGATGCCGCGCGTGATGCCGCGCGTGTCGATCACGAGCAGCACCGGCAGCCCGAGCCGGCGCGCCAGCGCGGCGTTGCTGTCGCCGCCGTCGAGCGCCAGGCCGTCGTGCAGGCCCTTGTTGCCCTCGACCAGCGCCAGCGTCGCGCCGCGCGCCGCGCGCTCGAAGCCGCTTTGCAGCTCGGCCGCGGCCGTCAGGTGCGCGTCGAGGTTGAGGCAGGGCCGGCCGCTGGCACGCGCGAGCCACATCGGGTCGATGTAGTCGGGGCCCTTCTTGTAGGTCTGCACGACCTCGCCGCGCGCGGCCAGCGCGGCCGCGATGCCGACCGCGAGCGTCGTCTTGCCCGAGGACTTGTGCGCGGCGGAGATCAGGAGTCGGTTCATCTCAAGGCGCCGCCAGGTCGTCCTGCGGCATGAAGTCGAACAGCCGCACGCCGATGGTCGTGAGCAGGAAGGCCGCCCCGGCGCCGCCGATGCCGAGCAGCCATTCGGGCAGCGACGGCGTGTAGCTCGCGATGACGCCGTCGCCGAAGCTGCTCGCCGCCTGCCAGCCGGGGAAGATGTCGAGCGGGTAGGCCTGGCCGCCGATGATGAAGACGTAGAGCCAGGCCCCGGCGCCGAGCACGACCAGCAGCGAGGCCGCCAGCGTCGCGCGCGCGCCGCCGCCGCGCGGGTGCAGCAGCAGCAGCAGCGGCAGCACGGCGCCGAGCGCGACATAGCCGATCCAGAACAGCCGCGGGTAGATGCCGCCGTCGCGCAGGATGAAGGCCTCGAACCCCGCCTGGCGCGCCCAGTACAGGTTCGTCATGTGGTAGACGGCGACGAGGTAGAGCGCGGCGCCGACGAACAGGCCGAGCAGCCGCGCAAGCCGGCGCAGGATCTCGCCCGCGAGGCGGCGGTCGTTCCAGGCGTACATCGAGGCCTGGACGATGAGGAACAGCGCCAGCCCCCAGCCGAACGAGAGCACGATGAACAGCGGCGCCAGCAGCGCGCTCTGGTAGGCCTGGCGCGCGGCGAGGAAGCCGAAGATCGAGCCGGTGCCGGTCGTCAGCACGAAGCGCCACAGCAGCGCCGCGATGCCGGCGGGCTTGGACCAGGCGTTGTAGCGGCGCTCGAACATCGTCCACAGGTAGAGGCAGACGATGGCGCTCATGCCCGAATACAGGAACACGTTCCAGGCGAACACCGACTTGAAGTTGTAATGCGTCGCCGCGACGAGGATGCGGTCGGGCCGCCCGAGGTCGAGCATGAGCACGAACAGCCCGCCGGCGAGCAGCGCCAGGCACAGCAGGCCCGACAGCGGCGCGCGCCGCTTGTACACCGGCTGGCCGAACACCGAGCCGATCGACGCCACGTTGAGCACGCCCGAGGCGGCGACGATCATGAAGATCGCGAACACATGCGGCAGCCCCCAGACGACCTGGTTCGACATGCCGGTGACGATGTGGCCATGCGCTTCCATGTAGCGCGCGGCGGCCAGGCCGATGGCGGTCACGAGGCCGCCGCCGGCGAGCAGGCTCCAGTAGCGGCGGGTGTCCCGGGCGGAGCGCATGGTCAGATGCCCTGGTAGCGCACGCCGGGGTCCAGCGCCAGGTCGGCGCGCAGGGCCGTCGTGCGCAGCGTCTGCACGCGGCGCGCGATCTCGCTCGCCGGGTCGTTGAGGTCGCCGAAGAGGATCGCGCCGCGCGTGCAGGCCTCGGCGCAGGCGGTGTTCTTCTGGCCCCGGTCGATGCGGTGCACGCACAGCGTGCAGCCCTCGGCGCAGCCCTGGCCGCGCGGCACGTCGGGGCGCTGGTCGGTCAGCGGCTGGTGCACGAACGAGCGCGCCTTGTAGGGGCAGGCCATGAGGCAGTAGCGGCAGCCGATGCAGGCATGGCGGTCGACGAGGACGATGCCGTCGGCGCGCTTGAACGAGGCGCCGGTGGGACAGACGTCGACGCAGGGCGGCTCGGCGCAATGCTGGCACATCACCGGCAGCGAGGCGCTGCGGCCGCTGCGGATCTCCTTGATCTCGACCTTGCGTATCCACTGCGGGCGCGTTGCGTCGCCCTCGCCGTCGGCGAGTCCGTTCTCGGTGTTGCAGGCCGTGACGCAATCGCTGCAGCCGCTCACGCACAGTGTGGTGTCGATCAGCAGGCCCCAGCGCACGGCCGGCTTCGCGCCGCCCGCGGCGGCGGGCGTCGACGCCTGCGCGACCTCGATCAGCCGCACGCCGGGCGCGATCAGCACGCCGCCCAGCGCTGCCGCCGCGACGCCGAGGAATCCGCGCCGGGAGGGATCGCTCACGAGGGCTCCTTTGCGCTCACGCTCGCCGGCCGGCTGGCGTGGCATTCGAAGCAGTCGATGCGCACCGCCGCGTAGCGATGGCAGGCGACGCAGAAATCGGTCGGCGCCTGGGCCACGCTGTGCGTCGTCGCGCCGGCGTGGCAATCGACGCAGGCCTCGAGGCTGTAGCGGCCGCGCGGGCCCTGGTGCACGGTGAGGTCGCGCTGGTGCCGCAGCAGGTCCATGTGGTGCAGGCGCATGTAATCGGGATCGGCGACGCAATGCGTGCCGGCGCGCGCCGGCTCGACGCGCAGCGCCGTCGTGCCGGCCTGCGCCGCGGCGCCGGCGAGCAGCAGCGCAGGCCACCAGCACCGTACGGCGCGCGCCGCCAGCCGCATCGCTATTCCCCCAGCCCCATCTGGATGTAGCCGGTGGGGCAGACATCCTTGCAGATGTGGCAGCCGACGCATTTCGCGTAGTCGGTGTCGACATAGCGCCCGGTCGTCGCCTTGCCCTTGGGGACCTTGAAGACGGCGGTCTGCGGGCAGTAGACGACGCAGTTGTCGCATTCGAAGCACAGGCCGCAGCTCATGCAGCGCTTCGCCTCGGCCTGGGCCTGGGCCTCGAGCAGCGGCACCAGCCGTTCCTCGAAATTGTTCAGCGCCTGGTCGGCGTCGAGCGAGATCACCTGGCGCCGCAGGCGCGGCGTGTAATTGAAGTGCCCGAGGAACAGCTCCTGGTGCGGGATCACATAGCGGTCGGAGCGGTTGTCGAAGTTGTGCACCGCGCCCGGGCTCGCGTCGGTGCCGCGCAGCGGCTCGTGGATGGGCGCGATCTTCAGCCCCTTCTCGAGCATCTTGCGCTGCAGGTCGAAGGCATGGACGTCGATCTTGGGCCGCTTGTCGGGCGCCTCGCCGCGCAGGTGGCGCGCGATGCCGTCGGCGGCGATGGCGCCATGGCCGATCGCCGTCGTCAGCAGGTGCGGACGCACGACGTCGCCGCCGACGAACATCCCCGGCCGCCCGGCGACCTGGTAGTTCTTGTCGGCCGCGATGCCGCCCTTGCCGTTGTCCAGCGTCTCCAGCCCCGAGAGGTCGACCGCCTGGCCGATCGCCGAGACGACGAGGTCGGCCTCGATGTCCTCCTCGGTGCCGGCGATGACCTTGACGTCGAGCTTTCCGCCGACGATCTTCGCCTCGCAGCGCGCGACGCGCAGCGCCGTCGCGCGGCCGGTGGCGTCGCGGATCACCGCCACCGGCGCCAGGCCGCCGCGGATCGCGATGCCTTCGCCGATCGCGTGCTCGACCTCGTGCTTGCTGGCCTGCATCTTGTCGATGGCGAAGATCGAGGTCAGCGTCACCTGCGCGCCCTGGCGCCGCGACAGCAGCGCCGCGTCGTGCGCGGCGTAGCCGCTGCCGCCGGCGATCGCGTTCTCGGGTCGGTCCGATTCGTGGATCTGGTCGATGTGGCCGAGGCGGCGCGCGACGGTGGCGACGTCGATCGAGGTGTCGCCGCCGCCGACGACGACGACGCGGCGCCCGACCTGCAGCATGCGGCCGTCGTTGAAGGCCTTGAGGAAGGCGGTGGCGGTGACGCAGTTCGGCGCCTCGGCGCCCTCGACCGGCAGCGCGCGCCCGCTCTGCGCGCCGAGGCCGAGGAAGACGGCGTCGAAATCGGCCTCGATCTGCGCCAGCGTGATGTCGCGGCCGATGCGGCAGTTCATGCGCGCCGTCACGCCGAGGTCGAGGATGCGGCCGATCTCGGCATCGAGCACGGCGCGCGGCGTGCGGAAGCCCGGGATGCCGTAGCGCATCATGCCGCCGAGCTCGGCGCGCTCGTCGAAGATCGTCACCGCGTGGCCCTGGCGCGCGAGCTGGTAGGCGGCCGAGAGCCCGGCCGGGCCGCCGCCGATGACGGCGACCTTCTTCCCGCTTGGCGTCTCGGGGCGCGGGAATTTCAGGTCATGCGCGATGGCCCATTCGCCGAGGAAATGCTCGACCGAATTGATGCCGACGAAATCCTCGACCTGGTTGCGGTTGCAGCCCGATTCGCAGGGCGCGGGGCAGACGCGGCCCATCACGGACGGCAGCGGATTGGCCTCGGTGAGCCGGCGCCAGGCGTATTCCTGCCAGGCCATGCCGGCCGGCGGCTTCTCGACGCCGCGCACGATGTTGAGGTAGCCGCGGATGTCCTCGCCCGAGGGGCACGAACCCTGGCAGGGCGGCGTGCTCTGGATATAGGTGGGGCATTTGTGGCTGTGGTCGCCGTCGAAGATCGCCTCCTGCCAGCGCGGCGGCGCGTCGTCGCCATCGCGGTAGCGGCGGAAGGTCAGCGGGGCGTCGGGTGCTTGCGACATGGCGGACTCCGGTTTCACTTGTTCGCGAGGCGGACGATGCCCAGGGCCTTGAGCACGTATTTCTCGTAGATCGGCTCGGTATTGCCGCTGCGCATCTTGCGCATGAAGTACTTCTCGAACGCGATCTTGGCCAGGTGCACCCATTTGCCCTTCTTGAACCAGTTCACGTTGCGCGGCGGGATCTGCGGCAGCGCGACGAAGGCGGCGCCGGTGTCGCCCATGTCGGCCAGGCAGATCGCGTTCCAGGTCGCCTTCGCGCTCGCCTCGCGACCGGCGAGCTCGTCGGCGATGTTGTGGGCGATGGCCGAGACCATGGTCTCGATCATGTAGCCGGTCTTGGGCGCGCCGGTGGGCACGGGGGTGACCTCGACGGGCGGGATGGCGACGCAGACGCCGGCCGAATAGATGCTCTTGTAGGCCTTGCTGCGCTGGAATTCGTCGATCAGCACGAAGCCGCGCGGGTTGCACAGATTGGGCACCGCGGCGACCGCGTCGACGCCCTTGAACGCCGGCAGCATCATCGCCAGCTTGAAGGGGATCTCGTGCTCCTTGTAGACCGCACCATGGTCGTCGAGCTGGGTCACGAACATCTTGCCGGGCTCGACCTTGGTCGTCTTGGCATTCGTGATCCACTTGATGTCGTGGCCGCGGAACTCCGATTCGAGCATCGACTTGCTGTCGCCGACGCCGCCCAGGCCGAGGTGGCCGATATAGGGCTCGCTCGTCACGTAGGTCATCGGCACCTTGTTGCGCAGCTTGCGCTTGCGCAGGTCGGCATCGAGGATGAAGGCGAATTCGTAGGCCGGGCCGAAGCAGCTTGCCATCGGCATCGCGCCGATCACCACCGGCCCCGGCGCCTCGAGGAACTTCTCGTAATCGGCCCAGAAGCGCTCGGCATGGTCGATCGAGCAGACCGAATGCGTGTGGCCGGCGACCGGCCCGGCGCCCGGCACCTCGTCGAAGCTGAGCTTGGGCCCGGTCGTGATGACGAGGTAGTCGTAGTCCACCGTGCGCTCATCGGCGAGCACGAGGCGCCTGGCATCGGCGTCGATGCGCGTCACCGCCTGGGCGATGAAGTCGATGCCCTTGCGCCCCAGCAGCGGCGCGATCTCGAGCACCACCTCCTCGCGCTTGCGCCAGCCCACCGCGACCCAGGGGTTCGAGGGCACGAACTGGAAGTAGCCGAGCGCGCTGACCACGGTGATCCGGTGCTCCTTCGCCAGCGCGGCGCGCATCTCGTAGGCCGCCGGCATGCCGCCGAGTCCTGCTCCCATGATGACGATATGGGCCATGGTCCGTCTCCTTTGTTATGTCGGTTCGCCGAGCCGGATCGCCTTGCTCACGAGCTGGTGCACGCCGCCGACCAGGCTCATGTCGAAGCCGTAATACGGCAGCACCTTCGTGAATTGCGCCTTGCAGATGGCGCAGATCGTCGCCATGAAATTCACGCCATGCTGGTCGACCACCTGCTTGAGCGCCTCCATGCGCGGCAGCGCGCCCTTGACGCGCAGTTCGAGCAGGTCGTCGGTGAGCAGGCCGCCGCCGCCGCCGCAGCAGAACGTGGCCTCCTCGGTCGTGCCGGGCGCCATCTCGTGGTAGTGGTTGACGACGGCCTTGACGATGTCGCGCGGGATGCTGAACTGGCCGCCGGGCCGGTCGCCCATGCGCGAGCCGCGCGCGACGTTGCAGGAGTCGTGGAAGGTGACGATGCGGCCGTCGTTGCGTTCCTTGTCGAAGCGCAGCGCGCCGCGGGTGATCAGGTCATGCGTGAATTCGCAGATGTGCTGCGGCACCGGGTAGCGCGGGTCGAGCCAGTCGAAGGGGCCGATGAGCGTGTTCCAGTAGCTGTAGGCGACGCGCCAGGCATGGCCGCATTCGCCGAGCACGATGCGCCGCACGCCCAGCGCCTGCGCCGCCTCCTTGACGCGCAGCGAGAGCTTGCGCATCTGCTCGTAATTGCCGATGAAGAGGCCGAAATTCGCTGCCTCGCTGGCCTTCGAGCTCAGCGTCCAGGAGATGCCGGCGGCGTGGAAGACCTTGGCGTAGCCGATCAGGCTCTCGACATGGGGCTCGCTGAAGAAATCGGCCGAGGGCGTGACGAGCAGCACCTCGGCGCCCTCGACGTCGAGCGGGAACTTCACCGCCACGCCGGTCTCCTCGAGCGTGTCCTCCTCGAGGCCGAGCAGCGTGTCCTCGAGCGCCGGCCCGGGGATGCCGAGGTTGTTGCCGATCCGGTGCACCTTGCCGATGATCTCGTTGGCGTATTTCTGCCCCAGGCCGACGCTGTCCATGATCTCGCGCGCGGCCATCGTGATCTCGGCCGTGTCGATGCCGTAGGGGCAGAACACCGAGCAGCGCCGGCATTCCGAGCATTGGTTGTAATAGCTCCACCACTGGTCCAGCACTTCCCGGCTCATGTCGACGGCGCCGACGAGCTTGGGGAAATGGCGCCCGGCGAACGTGAAGTGGCGCCGGTAGACGGCACGCATCAGGTCCTGGCGCGCGACCGGCATGTTGCGCGGGTCGCCTGTGCCGAGGAAGTAATGGCATTTGTCGGAGCAGGCGCCGCAATGGACGCAGGCGTCCATGTAGACGCGCAGCGAGCGGTACTTGCCCAGCAGCTCGCCCATCTTGGCCACCGCGCGCGCCTCCCAGCCCTCGGCGAGCTCGCCCGGGAAGCCGAGCGCGGACTGGATCGCCGTCGAGGCGACATAGGGCTTGCTGTGCGCCATCGCGCCTTCGGCGACGAGCGGGATCACCGGATAGGGCTTGAATTCCGGCGTCTTGAACGCGGCGGTGGCCATGGCTTATTTGCGCTCCAGCGCGGCGGCCCAGCCGGCGAGGTGGCGCTGTTCGCGCGCGTTGTCGGCCTGGTTGCGGGTCGGGCTGAAGAAGAGCCCGGGGGCGTGCAGCAGCTTGCTGATCGGGAACACGAACATCAGCGTCGCCACCAGCGTCAGGTGCAGCAGCAGCAGCGGATCGGCCGGCAAGGGGCCGATCTCGAAACGCATCAGCCCCAGCATGTAGGCCTTGACGGCCAGCACATCGGTGCGCGCGACGAAGCGCATCGCCAGGCCCGAAAGCCCGATCGCCATCAGCAGCGCCAGATGCAGGTGGTCCGAGGGTGTCGAGATATAGCGCACGCGGTCGACGAGGAAGCGCCGCGCCCACAGCCCGGCGAGTCCGGCGACGAGCGCGAACCCGGCGTAGGCGCCGGGCGCCTGCACGAGGACGATGGGCGCCCACACCGGTTGCTGGAAATAGCGCAGATGGCGCAGCAGCACGAGCAGCAGCGCGGCGTGGAAGGTCCAGCCGAAGATCCAGGTCCATTTGCTCGACCTGAACAGGCTCTCGAAAACGCAGACCTCGCGCGCCATGCGCAGCGCGACGCCGCCGCGCGTCAGCGGCGCCGGCGTGGTCGGGATCTTCAGCGGCGCCGGCGTGCCGGCATAGCTGCGCAACTTGAGCCCGACGCCGACGACGAGGAAGGCGAAGGCGGCATAGAACAGCGCCGCATAGGCGGCCGCGAGCGGGCTCATGGCAGCGCCTCGGCGGGGTCTCAGACGCAGCCGGTGGGCTTGGGCAGGCCGGCGATCTTGCAGGCCTGCTTGGCCGGGCCGTAGGGGAACAGCTCGTAGAGGTACTTGCTGTTGCCCTTGTCCGGTCCGAGCTGCTTGCCGATGGCCTTCGTCAGCACGCGCACCGCGGGGGCGATCTGGTACTCGTTGTAGTAGTCGCGCAGGAAATTGACGACTTCCCAATGATTGGGCGTCATGTCGACGTTCTCGCCCTGGGCGATGACCTTGCCGATATCCTCGTTCCAGTCGGCGAGGTTGACGAGGTAGCCCTCCTCGTCGGTTTCGTAGCTGTTGCCGTTGACTTCGATGGCCATGGTTCTCTTTCGCTGATTTGCCGGCTCGCTCAGAGCCAGGACTGGTTGCTGGAATGCCCGGCGACGAGGTCGACGAAGCCGGCGTAATCGACGGGCGTGACGCCGGGCGCGAGGCGGCCGCCCATGCCGCGCGCGTCGAGGTCGGGTTGCAGCGCGTAGACCTTGAGCCGCTGCGTCGCGGCGGCGATGCCCGATGCGGCCGCCGCCGCCGCGGTCGCGGCGTAGACCGCGTCCTCGGTCAGCAGCAGGGCCTGGCCGGGCAGCGCCAGGCGCAGGCAGCTCTGCAGCGAGGCGGTCTGTAGGTGCGATTTGTTGACGATGTGCAGCATGGCGGGGCCTAGAAGGAGAGCACGACGTCCTGCTCGGCCATCAGCGCCGCCATCTCGGCGCTGGACAGCGTCTGCACCGGCACGACGAGGTCGTCCTCGGCGAGCCCGCGCGCGGCCATCGATTCGGCCTCGACATAGAGCTTCTCGACGTCGTAGCCCTCGAGCGCGCGATAGGTCTTCGAATGGTTCTTGATGCCGATGCCGGCCGTGTCCTGGCCCTTGACGAGTTCGTAGACGCCGTCGTCGACGAAGGCGAGGCTGACGTCCTGGTCGAAGGTGGCGGCGATGAGCACGACCTCGAGGCTTTCGAGCGCATAGATCGTCCCGTAGGGCGCCTTGCGGTTGACGAACATGAATTTCTTGACCGCCATCTCAATCCCCGAAGGTCACCAAGCGATCCGCCTTGATGCCGCTGTCGACGAGCTGGCCGAGGCCCGAGATGCGGAACCCGGGCGCCAGCACCTCGTCCTTGATGCCGCGGCGCAGCGCCGCGGCGACGCAGACGACGAGGTCGACGCCATGCTCGGCCTTCAGCGCCGACCAGCGGTTGACGACATGGCGGTCGTCCTGCGGCGGCTCGGTGAGCCGGGTCGCGTTGTAGACGCCGTCGTGATAGAAGAAGACGCGCTGGATCTCGTGCCCCTTGGCGATCGCGGCGGCGGCGAACTGGTACGCCGTGTCGCTGGCCTGGTGCGTGTACGGGCCTTCGCTGACGAGCAGACCGAATTTCATCGTCTCGATCTCAGAACCGGATATGCGTCGACGCGTTGAGGTTGGCGCGCGAACCGCGCCAGTCGTCGATCAGGTACTTGGTGAACGGCAGATCGCATTTCTCGAAGAAGCGCGGCCAGCCGATGCGCTCGACCCAGTCGGAGACGCGCTCCCACGAGCGCGCGTCCTCCTTGTAGGTGCTGAGGATCTTCTTGACGATGGCCGAGACCTCGGGCCAGCGCGGCGGGTTGTTCGGCAGGCCGCTGGCGACCATCTTCATGAAGGTCGGCTTGCCGCGCGCATTCGAGTTCTTGCCGCCGACCCAGATCGCCAGCTTCGAGTACTCGGGGTCGTTGATCTGCATCGGCGGGCAGGGGGGGTAGCAGGCGCCGCAGCAGATGCATTTCTTCTCGTCGACCTCGAGCGAGGGCTTGCCGTTGACGAGCGCGGGCCGGATCGCCGCCACCGGGCAGCGCGCGACGACGGCCGGCCGCTCGCAGACGTTGGCGACGAGGTCGTGGTTGATCTTCGGCGGCTTCGTGTGCTGGACGATGATCGCGATGTCGGCCTGGCCGCCGCAATTGATCTCGCAGCAGCTCGTCGAGAGGTGGACGCGGTTGGGCATGTCCTCGCGGATGAATTCGGCGTGCAGCTCGTCCATCAGCGCCTTCACCGCGCCCGAGGCGTCGGTGCCCGGGATGTCGCAGTGCAGCCAGCCCTGGGTGTGGGCGATCATCGAGACCGAATTGCCGGTGCCGCCGACCGGGAACCCGGCCTGCTGCAGCGCCTCGATCAGCGGCGCCACCTTGGCCTCGTCGCTGACGATGAACTCGATGTTGCTGCGGATCGTGAACCGCACATGGCCTTCGGCGTAGCGGTCGGCGATCTCGCACAGGCGCCGTATCGTGTGCACGTCCATCTGGCGCTGCGTGCCGGCGCGCACGGTCCAGACCTCGTCGCCGCCGTTGGCGACATGGTGCAGCACGCCCGGGCGCGGGCGGTCGTGGCGCTTCCAGTCGCCGTAGTTCTTCAGCAGCGACGGGTGCAGGAAGGGCTTGTTGTCGGGGACGCCGCTCTCTATCGGTTGACGCATGGCCATCTCGTTCGCTCCTCGGTTCAGGCCGCGGCCTTCTTGGCCTGGATGCGGGCGACCTCGTCGTCCCAGCCGTCGGTGCGCACATAGGGATTCGTGCGCGGCGTCGAGACCATGTTCGGGTCGATCTCGATGCCGATGCCCTCGAGGAAGTTGACGAGGCCGATGCGCTCGATCATCTCGCCCGTGCGCTCGTGCTCGAGCGCGTTCTCGGCGAAGAAGTCGATCGTCTTCTGGCCGAGTTCGACCAGGGCCTCGTAGTCCTCGTCGGTCTTGAGGGGCATGAAGGGCACGATGACCGTGCCCATCAGATCGCCGATCTTCAGCGTGCGCTTGCCGCCGATGAGGATCGTCGCGCCGGTGTCGGTGCCATGGGCGAGCGCGCCCGTCATCACGTTGATGCAATGCATGCAGCGCACGCAGTTGGCGTTGTCGATCTCGAGCGCGTGGGTGTCGCTCACCGGGACGCTGGTGATGCGCGGCCCGCTCTGCACGTCCTTGATCTCCTTGAGCAGGATCGTCTTCGTCGGGCAGCGCGTGATGACGTCGTTGACGAGCTCGTTCATGCCGTGCTTGTCGAACCAGGCGCGCGCCAGCGCCTCGTCGGCGCGCATGTTGTCGCGCCAGGTGCCGATGACGGCCATGTCGCTGCGCTGGATCGAGTTCATGCAGTCGTTGGCGCAGCCGCTGAACTTGAACTTGAACTTGTAGGGCAGCGCCGGGCGGTGGATGTCGTCGAGGAAGGTGTTGATGACCTGGCGGTGCGCGCGCGCCTCGTCGTAGCAGCTCTGCTCGCAGCGCGCGGCGCCGACGCAGCTCATCGAGGTGCGCACCGCGGGGCCGGCGCCGCCGAGGTCGAAGCCGAGCTCGTTGAGCTCGTCGAAGGCGTCCTGCACCTTGTCGCTGCGCGCGCCCTGGAACATGATGTCGCCGCTCTGGCCGTGGAAGGCGATCAGCCCCGAGCCGTGGCGCTCCCAGATGTCGCACATCTTGCGCAGCACCTCGGTCGTGTAGTGCATGCCGGCCGGCGGCTGCACGCGCAGCGTGTGGAACTCGGCCGCGTCGGGGTAGAGCGGCTTGTCGTCCTCGCCCTTGAGCTCGGTGAAGCGCGGGATGACGCCGCCGCCGTAGCCGAACACGCCGACCGTGCCGCCCTTCCAGTAGCCCTTCTTGGTGCGGTAGGACGTTTCGAGCTGGCCCATCAGGTCGACCATGTAGTCCTTGTCCTGGGCCAGGCGCTTGAGCCCGGTGACGAAGCTGGGCCAGGGTCCGGACTCCAGCTCGTCAAGCATCGGCGTGTCATGGGGCTTCTTGGCCATCGCTGTCTCCGTGGTTCGCAAGGTCGGGTTGCGGCGGTTCTCGTGGGAGGGCATCGTCGGCGCAGACGGGCGCATCCGCCATCACCCCGGTTGGGTGCGCGGCACTACCCGGATGGGGTATCCACCGCTCACCCGGCCCGGGTATGGACAGCGGCGGCGCGTGGCGCGCTCAATCGCGGCTCGACTGCCATGACGCGCCTGACCCCGCTCACCCGCATGCGCGCCCCGCTGGGCGGGCAGGAGATCGAGTTGCAGCAGATCGAATTCGACGGCGGCGGCATGCCGCTGCTGCGCACGCGCATCCGCGAGGGCAGCCGCTACACGATCTTCGACCTCGACCCGGTGACGGCGCGCGCCTGGGCGCAGGCCATGCTCGACTGGGTCGAGCGCCAGGGCTGAGCGGGCACGCGGCGATGGATGGCAGCGCGATGATCGACCTCGTCTACGCCCTCGGCGGCACCGAGCTGGCGCGCGAGCACCGGCGCGAACTCGCCGCCGCAGTCGTCGCGCGGCTGCCCTGGCTGGCGCAGGAGCCGCGCGCCGGGATGCGGCGGCTGAACCTGAGCGACGGCGGCCCCGGCCGCGCGCTGCTCTCGCACCGCACCGAGCTGACGCTGCGGCTGCCGCGCGAACGCGCGGCGGCGGCGCGCGCGCTCGTCGGCGCCGAGCTCGCGGTGGGCGCGGCGCGGCTGCAGGTGCGTGCCATGCGCGCGCGCGAGCTGC
>JAGWVB010000419.1 GCA_018971105.1 Burkholderiales bacterium | reverse complement strand
GCCGATGCCGGGCGCCTGCGCGACCTCGAAGCCGGCCGTGACGAGTCCGTCGCGCAGCTCGCGCGCGACGCTCCAGGTCGCCAGCGTGGCGCCCGGCGCGGCCTTGCGGCCGAGCGCGGCGAGCACGCGCGGCTGCCACATCGCCGGGTTGCGCGCGGGGGCGAAACCGTCGAGGAAATAGGCGTCGGCCTGCAGCCGCAGGCCGGGCGCGAGCGCCGCGATGTCGCCGAAAGCCAGCAGCAGGCGCAGGCGGCCGGCGTCGAATTCGATCGCGTGCAGGTTCGGCGTCGCCGCCGGCCAGGCGGCGATCAGCGCGCGCGCGAGTTCGGGCCGCGGCGACGCGGCGTGGACGCGTTCGAGGTCGGCGCGCGTGGGCGGATGGCGTTCGATGGCCACGTAGTGCAGCCGCGTGCAGCGCTCGGGGTCGGCGCGCCAGGCCTCCCAGGCGGCGATGAAGTTGTTGCCGAGCCCGAAGCCGGTCTCGAAGACGACGAAATCGGCGCGTCCGCGCCAGCGCTCGGGCAGGCCGTTGCCGCGCAGGAAGACATGGCGTGCCTGGGCCAGTGCGCCGATGCGCGGGTGGTAGAGGTCGCCGTAGCGCGGCGCGCGCGGCAGGCCCTCGGCGTCGAACTCGATCGCCGCGGGCTCGATCGGTTCGGTCCTCACGCCGCGCGCTGCGCCAGCCATGCCAGCAGCGCGCCGCGCACCGCGGTCAGGCCGCGGTAGGCGATCACGGCCTCGCTCATCGACGCGATCGCGGCATGCAGCCGGGCGGCGCGCGCGGGCGTGTCGAGGACCTCGACGAGCGGGCGCACCTGGACCTGGATCGTGAACCAGGCCTGGCGCCGTGCGGGCAGCGGGATGAAGGTCTGGTGCTCGGTGCGGAACCAGGCCTGGTCGACGCGCGTGCGCTGCCAGCGCGGCGTCGTCTCGCGCGCCGGATGGGCATGCAGATGCGGGTCGTCGGCGATCGACCAGACGCAGCGCTGCCAGCGCGTCGCCCCGGCGACCAGGCGCAGCAGCCCGGCGCCGGCCTCGACGAGCAGGCGGTTGTCGGCCACCGGGGCGTGGATGGCGGCGAAATCGCGTCCGACCTTGTGCTCGGGCGCCCAATGGCTGGGCAGCGCGACGGCGAGCCAGGGGATGGTGCCGGCGGCGGCATCGACGAGCGCGAAATCCTCCTCGAAGCTCAGGCCCAGCAGGGCCGGCAGGCGCCAGGCGGGAGGCAAGGCGGCGAGGCAGCGGGTGAGCTCGTCGCCGCAGCCGTAGCGGCCGCGGGCCAGCGGCTCGGTGCGGCCGTCGAGGTCGCAGGCGACGCCCTGTTGCGGCGACGTGGCACGGCGGCCGTCCCAGGTCCAGGCTTGCGGCTGCTCTTGCGCGGCTTCCGCGCAGAGGGCCGAGAGGGCGGGCCGGGCGTCGAAGTCGGGCGTGGCGCAGAGGGCCTGGGGCGCATAGGTCCAGAACACGGCGAGTTTCTCGCGCTGGGCGCGGCTGCCCGGATGCATCGGCGTGAGTTGCGGCGTCCCGGGCTCGATCCGGCGCAGGCCGGGTTGCATCCGGAACGGGGCGTTGACCTGGGTGTCGAAATCGAAGGCCATGACGGATGATGCAGCAACCCCGTGTGGCTGCCTTGCTCCCGCGCTCCTCGCTGCGGCGCCGGCTTGGGCTGGTCCGGTGCCGGCCGGATCCCGCCCCGGCCTGCCGCGATGACCGCGCGGCCAAGAAAAAAGGCACCTGCCCAGGTGCCTCGATTCCAGGCTCGGGCCCGTGTCAGACCCGCTTGCGATACTCGTGCGTGCGCGTATCGATCTCGATCTTGTCCCCGTTCTCGACGAACAAAGGAACCGGAATCTCGAAACCCGTGCCGACCAGCTTGGCCGGCTTCATCACCTTGCCCGAGGTATCGCCCTTGACGGCCGGCTCGGTCGTGATCTCGCGCACGACGGTGGTCGGCAATTCGACCGAGATCGCCTTGCCGTCGTAGAACACGACCTCGACGGCCATGTTGTCCTCGAGATAGTTGATCGCGTCGCCCATGTTCTCGGCCTCGACCTCGAACTGGTTGTATTCGGAATCCATGAACACGTACATCGGGTCGGCGAAGTAGGTGTAGGTGCATTCCTTCTTGTCGAGGACGATCTGGTCCATCTTGTCGTCGGCCTTGAAGACGACCTCGGCGCCGCCGCCGTTGAGCAGGTTCTTCATCTTCAGCCGCACGGTGGCGGCATTGCGCCCGCCCCGGCTGTACTCGGTCTTGAGCACGACCATCGGGTCTTTGCCCTGCATGATGACGTTGCCGGCACGGATTTCTTGGGCGATTTTCATGGCGTGGATCCAGACGGTGGAGCGCGGGCGGCCCGGCCGGAGCGGGCCGAGGTGCCTGCGCGAAGCAAAGCCGGCGATTCTACCAGCCGGTGCCCGCCTTGCCCCGTGCGAAAGCCAGCAGCGCGGC
>JAGWVB010000127.1 GCA_018971105.1 Burkholderiales bacterium | reverse complement strand
CGGCCACCAACCGCACGGCCTCCTGCTTGAACTCGAGCGTGTAGCGCGCCCTCGTCGATGTCGTCTTTGCCTTCGTCATTTCCGTTCTCCTTGCTTGCATTGAACCACTCAGCAAGGGATACGTTTTTCGGGGGCAAGGTCAATCAGCTTGCGGCGGGACTTGCACCCGCGGGAGTGCGCCCGTGCCGGGCGCACCAAGCAAAACGCCCGCCGAAGCGGGCGTTTGCGCTGCGCGGCTGCCGGTTCAGACCCGACGGCGCTTGCGCGCGTAAGCGGCGCCGAGCAGACCGAGGCTGACGAGCGCGAGCGAGGCCGGTTCCGGGCTGCTTCCGCCGGTATTCGTGCCGCCGCCGGGTACGCCCAGGAGGTAGAAGTTCGAAAGGCCGTTGGCTATCGTGGCAGGGTTGAAGGTCCAGGTCCCGCTGGTGTTGTCCTGGGCCAGCTGCATCAGGAACGAATCCGGATTGCCCGAGCCACTGCCGAAGTGGAAACCGATGAGGATGGTGCTGTAGCTGCTCCACAGCGAACTCGAGACCGTGTACCCGCCGCTGATGCCACCGCTTTTCACCGAGACACCACCGAATGCATTGCTCGCCGTCGATCCGCCAGTCAGTTCGGTGATCTGGGTCAGTCCAGTCAGCAGGCCGGGATCGGTCGCGATCACGGTCGGCAGGATGCTCTTCGCCCCGGTGAAGGTCATGTTCCCGTTCTGGAAATAGCAGTAGCCCGGCAATGCGCCACCGCTCACATCGATGTAGCGCGTGGCCGTCGGCGACTGCGGCGGCGGCGAGGAACTGGTGGTGAACAGGGGGTAGGTGTTCCCAGGGCAATAGACGTCGGTTGCATGCGCCGAACCGGCGCACACCCATGCCGCAGCGGCGACCACATAGCCCATTCGTGCGCTGTTTTTCATGCGAACTCTCCCCTTTGCCTGACTCGGTCGGAACGACGTTCCCCAGCCCTGTCGATACAAGTATCGATCCAGATCGGAAAATCGTCCGAGAATCAATCGCTTGAGCGAGTCGACCGGCGTTCGGATGGGTTCTATGTAATATTTTTCGACAAAATCCGAAGGTTCGTTTAGCGCTTTCGACAAATTGTTGACTTGAACCTCCAGAGGCGGCGACCATGCAATCACACATCAGGCGCGGTGCGGGTTCGGTGCAGCCCTCCGCGACCGCGATGTTTGCGGGGAGGCCGGCCATGAATCGAACTGGAACCGAGCTCCGCGAGCGCGCAGGCTGGGAGCGCCGGCTGACCGCCGCCCTGGTCTGTCTGGCCCTGGCGGCTTGCGGCCCCCCCGACGAGGCGCATGTGTTGGCCTCGGCGCAGCTGCATGTCGATGCCGGCGATCCGTCCACGGCCATCATCGAGCTGAAGGAATTGCTGCAGCAGCAACCCGACCTGCCGGCGGTGCGTACGAGCCTGGGTCGAGCCCTGCTCGCCAAGGGCGACGCGCCGGGCGCCGAGATCGAGTTGCGGCGTGCGCTGAGCCTCGGCGCGCCCGCGGGCAGCGTGCTGCCGCTGCTGGTGCAGGCCCTGGTCAACCAGGGCAAGGCCGGCGACGCCGTCAGCAGCTACGGTGACGCGTCGGTCGAGCCGGCCGCTGCCGCGGCCGATCTGCAGACCCAGCTCGCCCTTGCCCAGTCGAGCCTGGGCCGGCATGACGCCGCGTTGCAGCGCGTGGCCGCGGCACTCGAGGTCTGGCCGGCCTGTCTGCCGGCGCAGATCCTCCAGGCGCGGCTGCAGGCCGCGGACGGCGGCCGCGCCCGCTTCGCGGCCCGGGCCGAGGAACTCGTCCGGGGCCATGCTCAGTCCGCCGAAGCGTGGTTGCTGCGCGGGGACTCGAGGGCGCCGGGCGAGATGACCGCTGCGCGCGCCGATTACGCGCACGCGGTGCAACTCGATCCGCGCCTGGCCCAGGCCCATGCGGCCTTGATCGCGACCGACCTGCGCACCAACGATCTGCGGGCCGCCCAGTCCGATGTCGAAGCGATGCGCAAGGACCTGCCGGGGCGCGGCGAGACGGTGTTCATGGGCGCGATAGTCGCCTACTCGGCAGGCGACTATGCCCAGGCGCGCGAACTCAATCAGCGCCTGCTGCGCGGCGGCGCAACCAATCCCTACGCCCTGCTGCTGGCCGGGCAGACCGAGCAGCGGCTGGGCGCCTATGCCAGCGCCGAGGCCCTGCTCACCCAAGCCACCGCGGCGCTGCCCGATCAGGTCGCCCCGCGCCGCGATCTGGCCGACCTGCTGCTCGAAATGGGCCAGGCCGGGCGCGCGCTCAGCGTGCTCGGGCCCCTGCTCGCGTCCAGGCAGGCCGACGCGGCCTCCTGGGCCCTGGCCGGCCGCGCCTACTCGATGCGCGGCGATTTCAAGGCCGCCGACGGCGCGTTCACGCAAGCGGCCAAACTGCGCCCGAACGACCCGTCGATCGAGGTCGACCGCGGTCGCGCGCTCGTCCACCAGGGCCGCTACGAGGACGGCGTGCAACTGCTCGAGCGGGCGGCCGGCCACAGCGACGACCCCGACGCCGAGATCGCCCTCGTCGCGGCGCTGATGTCGCACCACGACGTGCGCTCGGCGCTGCAGCGGCTCGAGCGCATGGCGGTGGCCCATCCGCGCTTGCCCGGCGTCGCCTTCCTGCGCGGCCGCGTGCTGGAGTCGCAGCAGGACCTGGCCGGTGCACGCAAGGCCTATGTGCACGCAATCGAGCTCCAGCCGAGCTATCTGCCGGCGGTCGAAAGCCTGGCCCGCCTCGACCTCGACCAGGGGCGCCTGGACGACGCCCGTGCGCGCTACCGGGCGGTGGTCGACCGCGATCCCAAGCAGGTGACGGCGCTGCTCGCCTTGGCCGATCTGGCCCGGCGCGACCCGGCCCGGGCCGATGCGCGACGGTCCTGGCTCGACAAGGCCGTCGCAGTGGACCCGAACGACGCGCGCACCTGGCTGGCCGCATTGCAGATCGAGCGCGCCGGCGGCGACGCGCAGGCGGTCCTGACGCGGGCCCAGCATGCCGTGCAGGCCCTGCCGCAGGATGCCGACCTCCGGTCGGCGCTCGGCGACGCCCAGCAGGCGGTGGGCGACGTGAACCAGGCCCTGGCCGCCTACGCGCGCGCGGCGCAACTGGCGCCCCGGTCGCTGCCGACCCAGCTGCGCCTGGTGCAGGGCCTGATGGCGCGCGGCGACTTCCCCGGTGCGCGGCGTCAGCTCGACGAGGCGGCGCGCATCGATCCCGATGCACCCTCGGTGGCCGAGGTCCGCATGCGTCTGGCACTGGCCCAGGGCCAGTTCGACGCGGCCGCGCGCGTCGCCGTGCAACGCCAGCGAGCGCATCCGCGCGAGGCGCTGGGCTGGCTGCTCGAGGCCGAGGTGCATGCGCGGCAAGGGCAATGGACCCAGTCCGTCGCCCTCGCACGCAAGGCGCTCGCGCTGTCGCCGATCAGCCCGGTGGCGGTCGCGCTCTACGACTACCTGGGCCAACTCGACGACCAGTCCCAGCGCCGGCAATTCGAGACCGAGTGGCTGTCAGGACATCCCGACGACCTGGCCTTCATCCTCGACCTCGAGCAGACCGCGCAGGCCGCGGGCCGGTGGGCGGCAGCCGAAGCGCATGCGCGGCGCGCGATCGCGCTGCAAGAGGCCTCGCCGCTGATGCACAACAACCTGGCGATGCTGCTGCTGCGGCGCAGGAGTCCCGAGGCGCTGGCCCAGGCGCAGCGCGCGGTGGCGCTGGCCCCCGATATACCGCCGCTGCTGGACACGCTGGCGCGCGCACAGGCCGCGGCGGGCCAGCTCGCCGCGGCCGTCGCGAGCCAGGAGCGTGCGGTCGACCTGGCACCGCGAGCCGGCGAACTGCGCCTGGAACTCGCCCGCCTCTATCTTCAGGCGGGCGACAAGCGCAAGGCCCGGGACCAGCTCGAGCAACTCGTCGATCGCGGCGACGGCGTCGGCTCGCAGGCCGAAGTGCAGCAACTGCTGGAGCAGGCCGGCGGCTGAGCGGCGCGGGGCACCGCGCAACGCTGCGCGTCGGGCCTGCGCGGCCCGTCGCGCGGCTCCGATCGCAGCCGTCGTTCGACAGGCCCCCCGCCATCCGGTATCTTCCCGCCCGATGTCGAACAAGCCCTGGATCGCCCTGGCGCTGGCCTACGCTGCGGTATGCATGCTGGTGACGCTCGCCGAGGGGCCGGGCTTCCATCACGCGCCGATGTCGACGCGATTGGACCGCCTGCTCGCGGTTCCGTTCTGTTGGGGCCTGATGGTTCACGGCCTGCGATTCGGATCTGTGCGCGGCCGTTTCTCGACCGTCGAGCGGGACGCCAGTCCCATCACCTACTGGATCAACATCGCGGCGCTGTTCCTGGCGGGCGCGTTCTTCCTGTGGTGGGGCTGCAGCGGGCGCACGGCCCACTGAATCAGGTCGCGTCCGCATCGGCCCCGGGCGACGGCGGACGGAGGCGGTTTCGGGATCGCGTCGATGCCCAGCTTCAACCCCAGAAGGCACAGGCGGTCGGACACATGATCTAGGCCTGGCCTTCGAGGGCAGACCTCGCTGAGCGGCGAGATCAACGAGCGCGGGCTGCCGCGACGGCTCGACGAGCCGACCTTGCGCCAGTGCCTGCGGCCACGCGACTTGCACGCCGCCGCGGCCGCCGCGTGGACGCGCGCGCCCCGCCCTGCAACGACCCCTCGCTCGAGAACGCCACGGCCGCCTACCTGATCGCCGGTACCCAGCTCACCGACCCGGCCCTGTACGAACAGTACAGGGCGCAGGCCCGCCCGCTGGCCAAGCGTTTCGGCGGTGCATACATCGTGCGCGGAGGCCCGATGCCGGCCTATGAGACCGACCTGTGGAGCCCCGGCCGCCTGGTGGTGATTCGATTCGAATCCATGGGACAGGCCCACCGGTTCTACGCATCCGAGGCCTACCAGCGCTTCCTCGGCCTGAGCCGGGCGTCGGCGCGCCGCACCGTGGTGATCGTCGAGGGAGTCTGAACCCCGCCGGGCGCCGAGCCGCGCCCGATGCCCGTTCGTGGTGTGCGGCTCCCCGTCCTGGGGCTGCGCCGGCACCGCGAACGCGCAGCCCCCGAGCCCGGGCGCGACGCCTGCCCTTCGCTGCCGCGCCGATGCCCCAGGCCAGCGCTTCGCGCCGGCAGACTGGCCCGGCTTTTGCAATACCAAGACCAGAGTACAGCTCATCGCGGTGTCACCGGTGGGCCTGACTTGCGCTTTTCGTCTTTCTCATCATGGCTAGGTTCTAAAGGGAGCTTGCGGTGTCCACTCTCATCGATTCCCCGGTCGCGCGTGTCGACGCACCGGCCCTGCATGTCGGGCAGCGCTGGCTGCAACTGGCGCTCGGCGTGGTCTGCATGATGGCCATCTCCAGCCCGCAGTACGTGTGGGCGCTGTTCACCAAACCCCTGCTCGCGCAGGTGGGTGGCAGCCTGGCGACGCTGCAGGTGACGTTTTCCATCCTGATCGTGCTGCAGACCTTTTTCTCGCCGTTCCAGGGTTACCTGGTCGATCGCTTCGGCCCGCGCCTGCTGCTGTCGGCCGGTGCCGTGATGACAGGCCTGAGCTGGGTGCTCTCGGCCGACGCCAGCACCCCGCTGCAGCTCTACCTCAGCTACGGCGTGCTGGGCGGGATCGGCACCGGGGTCATCTACGTCGGTGTGGTGGGCCTGATGGTGCGCTGGTTTCCGCGCCAGCGCGGGCTCGCGGTCGGGCTGGTGGCCGCGGGCTACGGCTTCGGCGCCATCGCCACCACTTTCCCGATCGCCAGCAGCCTGGCCAGCTCGGGGTTCGCCCACACCGTCACGGTGTTCGGCTTCCTGATCGGCGCGGTCGGACTGCTCGCCGCGCAGGGCATCCGCCGCCCGCCGGTCGAGCTGGCGCAGGAGGCCGTGCCGCGCGGCGCACGCTCGGCCAGCGCCGGACCGGCGCAGATGCTGCGCACGCCGGTGTTCTGGCTGATGTTCCTGATGATGACCATGATGTCCACATCGGGGTTGATGGTGATCTCGCAGATGGGAGCGTTCGCCAAGGACTTCGGTATCGCCTCGACCCTGGTTTGGGGCATGGCGGCGCTACCGCTGGCGCTGACGATCGACCGCTTCGCCAACGGGCTCACGCGCCCGTTCTTCGGCTGGCTGTCCGACCGCATCGGACGCGAGAACACGATGGCCCTGGCCTTCGGGCTGGAGGGCCTGGCGATGGCTGCCTGGCTGGCGCTGCACAACGACCCGCTGCTGTTCGCTCTGCTCTCCGGCGTGGTGTTCTTCGGCTGGGGTGAGATCTTCTCGCTGTTCCCGTCGACGCTCACCGACACCTTCGGCACGCGCCACGCGACCACCAACTACGGCATCCTCTACATGGCCCAGGGCATCGGATCGATCCTGGGCGGTCCGATCGCGGCGATGATCCATCACGCCAGCGGCTCCTGGGCGCCGGTGTTCGGCATCATGATCGCGCTCGACCTGGCGGCCGCGGCGCTGGCGCTGTTCGTGCTCAAGGGGATGCGCTCGCGCTACCTGGCGCAGGTCGCGGCCTGAGGTCGGACGATGTCGCAAGCCCAGCGCCTGGACCGCCGCGACCTGCAGCTGGGCCTGCTGGCCTTCGCGGCCAGCGCCACCGACGTGATCGCCTTCCTCAAGCTGCAGCATGTGTTCACCTCGGCGATGACCGGCAACACCGCGCTGCTGGGCATGGCGCTGGGCCAGGGCCGGCTGCTCGCGGCGCTGCTGTCGCTGCTCGCGCTGGCCGGCTACATCGCCGGCGCCGCCGCCGGCGCCCTGGTGCTGCGCCACGACCCCCAGCACGAGCTGCGCGACATCCTCGGCCTGGAGTCCGCCATGTTGCTGCTGCTGACGCTGGCGTGGTGGTCGCGCGGCTTTCCCCAGGCAGCGCCGGCGTTGCAGCTGTCGGTGCTGGGCGCGGCGCTGGCGATGGGGCTGCAAAGCGTGGCGGCGCGCAAGATCAACGTCGACGGCGTGCCCACGGTGGTGTTCACCAGCACCCTGACCAGCATCGTCATGACCCTGATGCAGGTCGGCGTGCGGGGCCGCCCGGGCTCGTTGTTCAGCGCCCGCAGGCAGGCGCTGGCCTTCGGCATCTACGCCGCCGCCGCCGTGCTGACCGCGGCGGCGCTGCAGTGGCGCGAGCGGGTCGCCGCGGCGCTGCCGCTGGCCGCGGTACTGGTCGCGCTGGCCCTGCAGCGTGCCGTGACCCGGCGCGCGCTGGCCGCCTGACCCCGTTTTCGAGGCCTACGATGCAACATACCTGCCAGGCCCTGGGCGGCATGGTCGTGGCGCCGCATCACCTGGCGGCACAGGCCGGGCGCGACGTGCTGCGCGACGGCGGCAACGCGGTGGAGGCGATGGTGGCCGCCGCGGCCACCATCGCGGTGGTCTACCCGCAGATGAACTCGATCGGCGGCGACGCCTTCTGGCTCGTGCACGGCCCCGGGCAGGCGCCATGGGCCATCGACGCCAGCGGGCCGAGCGCGGCGCTGGCCGAGCGCCGGTTCTACGCCGGGCACGCGAGCATCCCCAGCCGAGGCCCGCAGGCGGCGCTGAGCGTGGCCGGCACACTCGCGGGCTGGCGCCTGGCATTGCAGCGCGCGGCGCGCGCATCGGCGCCGGCGCTGCCGCTGGAGCGCTTGCTGCGCGACGCCATCGGCCACGCCCGCCACGGCATCGTGGTCAGCGACAGCCAGGCCGAGCTGACAAGGGCCAAGCTGGCCGAACTGCGTTCGGTGCACGGTTTCGCCGACGTGTTCCTGCGCGACGGCCAGGCGCCGCGCGCCGGCGACATCCTGCGCCAGGGCGCACTGGCCGACACGCTGGCCCACCTGGCGCGCTGCGGCCTCGACGATTTCTACCGCGGCAGCCTGGGCGCGCTGATCGGCGCCGAGCTCGAGCGCATCGGCAGCCCGCTGCGCCGCGCCGACCTGCTGGGGTACCAGGCCGAGCTGGTCGAGCCGCTGCGGCTGCGCCTGGCCGACTGCACGCTGTACAACCTGCCGCCGTCGACCCAGGGGCTGGCGTCGCTGATGATCCTCGGCATTTTCGAACAGCTCGGCGTGCGCGAAGGCGAAGGCTTCGCGCACCTGCACGGACTGATCGAAGCGACCAAGCGCGCGTTCTCCGTGCGCGCCCGCGTGGTCACCGACCGGGGCCGCGTCCCGCTCGATCCGCAGGGCCTGCTGCAGCCCGACAGGCTGGCCGAGCTGGCCGCGGCGATCGACCCCGGGCGGGCGCTGCCATGGCCGCAGCCGGCGGCCCCCGGCGACACGATCTGGATGGGCGCGATCGACCGCGACGGCTGCGCGGTCAGCTTCATCCAGAGCACCTACTGGGAGTTCGGCAGCGGCGTGGTGCTGCGCGATACCGGCATCACCTGGCAGAACCGCGGCATCAGCTTCTCGCTCGACGCCGCCGATCTCAACGCGCTGGAGCCGGGGCGCAAGCCCTTCCACACCCTCAACCCGGCGCTGGCGCTGTTCGACGACGGGCGCAGCATGCCCTACGGCACGATGGGAGGCGAGGGCCAGCCGCAGACCCAGGCGGCGGTGTTCACCCGCTACGCGCGCTTCGGCATGCCGCTGCAGCAGGCCGTCGACGCGCCGCGCTGGCTGCTCGGGCGCACCTGGGGCGATGCCAGCACCAATCTGAAGCTCGAGAGCCGGTTCGACCCCGCCCTGGTGCGCCGGCTGCGCGAAGCCGGTCACGACGTGGAGCTGCTGACGCAGGCCTACAGCGACACGATGGGGCATGCCGGCGCGCTGGTGCGCCATGCGGACGGCCGCATCGAAGGTGCCGCCGACCCGCGCAGCGACGGCGCGGCCGCGGGCGTGTGAGCGTGCGCGCCGCCCCGATCCCGATCATCGACCGCGGGGACCCGACAGGCTGAACGGAGCGGAGCCCCGACGCGGCAGCCGCCCGGGCGCGATGGCGACGCGCATGCGCGCCGGGCCGAACGGCCGACCCGTCGACTCGTCGACCCGTCGGCAGGCGCGATCGACGGTGATCCTTCGATGCCTGCGCTCGGGGCGACTGGATTCGATCCCGTGGGACCGAGGCCCCAAATTTCGACGCGCGATCGCCGTGCCAGCGCCGAGCAGTTGCCGCAATCCGCCTTGAGCGGCCCCGATGGACGCCGCCTTCGCGGCCGGCCAGGCGGCGCGACTCGAGCTGCGGCTTCGACCCGCCGGGCCGGCCCGGCGCGGAGATTGCGGCCGCGCCGCATCGGCGTCAGGGTCCGCCGCGGCCCTCGTGCAGATCGGCCGGTACCGACCGGATCGCGCCCAGCGGACCATCGACATGGCGGCAGCGGCCGCACATCGACGGATGGATGTGCCGGCACCGGCGATCGACCCGTCCGAGGGTTTCGTCCGGTGGCCGATACTGGAGTTCGGCCACGCGTCGACACGGACACATCCCGATCATGTCGTGGCCTTCCGGCCCAAGCCCTTGCGCTGCATCCCGGCCCCACGCGCATCATCAGCACGCGCCCGGTCTGGCGCGGCAGGCAGGCGATGCAGCGCTCCAGTATCGCCATCAACTGCCGCTGTCCGGTGCGGTCTTGCGGCGGCTGCCAGGCCGGGACAGCCCCGACGTGGGCGCCGGCGGCATCGTCAAATCGGACAGCGCGGCTTCCATGCGCCCGAGGTCGGCCAGCCGCTGCCGCATGTCCTGCTGCTGGCGCTGCGCAAGCCGGCAGGCCTCCCAGCAATGCGTGCCGTCGTCCAGCCTGAGCAGTTCGGCGATTTCGTCGCGGCTGAATCCGAGACGCCGGGCCGCCTTCACGAATTGCATCCGCATCATGTCCGCCGCGCCGTGACGGCGTATGCCGCCGGCAGGCTTGCGTGGCTCGGGCAGCAGACCCTTGCGCCAGTAGAAGCGGATCGTTTCGACATGCACGGCCACCGCCCGAGCAAAGGCACCGATGGTCAGGTTCTCGATCGGTGGATGCGCGTCGCTTGACTCCGTACACGCGTACGGGATCAACATTAAGCCCATTCGATCATTCGAGACACGGCGCACCCATGCCGACACCCACCGACCGAATTTGCGCCCTGCTGACCGGTCGCCTGGCGGCAAGCCTCGCGCCGACAGGCCGCGTCGGGCCGCACGGGCCGCTCGGGCCGGTCGCGCCGGGCATCGGCGGCGCCTGGCTGGCCCGATAGTCGGCGCTCCAGCCCTATCGACCCCTGTTCAACGGCCTGGCCTGGGTGGCGCCGTGCTTTGCATGCCGGCGCACCTGCCTTGTCGCGCGCCATGGCAGACCGGGCGAGATCGGCGCCAGGCCCCGCGTCATCGACAGGGCCGACCCGAACTTCGACGAGCGCGAGGCGGCGCTCGCCTTCGACTATGCCAAGACGAAGGTGAAGGCAGCGCTCGAGGCGACCGCGGATGCCGGCTATCCGTGGCAGGCCGGGAGGTGATGCAGGGCCAGAATGTCCGTCACGGGTGCAGCCACCGCGGCGCGGGATCGATCTGCGGCCAGCGGCGCCAACGATGCCCCGCATATCGGACAGCGGCATCGTCAATCTCCGGTGGGTTCGGTAGGTTTAGAAGACTGCGGCGTCGAGCGGCAGGCGCCTGGCCCCCGGGTTGCGATCGGCTCGACTTGATGGCGGTCTCACGCGGCTTCGACGCGAACCGGCCGCCGAACGTGACGCAGCGTCGGCGATGCCGGTCCCGGTTCACCGGCCATGGCCTGTAAGGATCGGCTGCGCCGGCGCGTCTATGCCGCAGCGAGGGCGCAGGCGCCTCGACGACGGCAGAGAGAGGGCCATGCGGCTGGACAAGCGTTGGTGGGTGGTCGTGGTGCTGGGGGGATTGCTGGCCTTGTTCTTCGGGCTCGACCTCGGTCGCTTCCTGAGCCTGGCGGCCATCAAGAGCAGCCAGGCGGAACTGCAGTCCTGGCGCGCGGCCCGGCCGCTGCTGGCCGGGCTGATCTTCTTCGGCGGCTATGTCGCGGTGACGGCCTTGTCCCTGCCGGGCGCCGCGGTGATGACGCTGGCCACCGGCGCCATCTTCGGACTGGGCTGGGGCACGTTCATCGTCTCGTTCGCGTCGTCGATCGGCGCCACGCTCGCCTTTCTCGCCGCGCGCTGGCTGCTCGGCGGCTGGGTCCAGTCGCGCTTCGGCGATCGCCTGGCCACGCTCAACGCCGGCATCGCCAAGCAAGGGGGCTATTACCTCTTCACGCTGCGCCTGGTGCCGGTGCTGCCCTTCTTCGTCATCAACCTGGCGCTGGGCCTGACGACGCTGCGCGCCTGGCGCTTCTACTGGGTCAGCCAGCTCGGCATGCTCGCCGGCACGCTCGTCTACGTCAACGCCGGCACGCAGCTGGCGCGCATCGACTCGCTGTCGGGCATCGTCTCGCCCGGCTTGCTGGGCTCGCTCGTGCTGCTCGGCGTCTTCCCCCTGATCACCCGCAAGGCCATCGACCTGTTCCAGGCGCGCAAGGTCTACGCGAATTTCGACAGGCCGGCCCGCTACGACCGCAACCTCGTCGTCATCGGCGGCGGTTCGGCCGGCCTGGTCACCGCCTACATCGCCGCGGCCGTCAAGGCCAAGGTCACGCTGGTCGAAAAGCATGCGCTGGGCGGCGATTGCCTGAACACCGGCTGCGTGCCCTCCAAGGCCTTGATACGCTCGGCCAGGTTCCTCTCGCAGGTGCAGCGCGCGCGCGAGTTCGGCATGCGCTCGGCGCAGGCCGATTTCGATTTCGGAGAGGTGATGGAGCGCGTGCAGCGCGTCATCGAGGCCATCGAGCCGCACGACTCGGCGCAGCGGTACACCGGCCTGGGCGTCGACGTGGCCGAGGGCAGCGCGCGCATCGTCACGCCCTGGGCGGTGGAAATCACCCACCATGACGGCCGCGTCGAGACGCTCACGACGCGCGCCATCGTCATCGCGGCCGGCGCCCGGCCCTTCGTGCCGACTATCCCCGGCCTCGCCGAACTCGGCCCGACCGAGTTGCTCACTTCGGACAACGTCTGGCAATTGCGCCAGCGGCCCGAGCGCCTGGTCGTGCTCGGCGGCGGTCCGATCGGCAGCGAACTGACGCAGGCCTTTGCGCGGCTGGGCTCGCGCGTGACGCAGGTCGAGATGCTGCCGCGCATCCTCATGCGCGAGGACCCCGAGGTCTCGGCGCTCGTCGCCGGCCGCTTCCGCGCCGAGGGCATCACGGTGCTCACCGGCCACCGGGCACTGCGCGTGCAGCGCGTCGGCGCCGACAAGGCGCTGGTCGTCGAAACCGCCGGGGACGAGCGGCGGGAGTTGCAGATCCCGTTCGACGCCCTGCTCGTGGCCGTCGGCCGCACGGCGAACCTCAGCGGCTACGGCCTGCAGGAACTCGGCGTCACGACCGGACGCACGATCGAGGTCAACGGCTATCTGCAGACCAACTACCCGAACATCTATGCCGCCGGCGACGTCGCCGGTCCCTACCAGTTCACGCACACGGCGGCGCACCAGGCCTGGTATGCCGCCGTCAACGCGCTGTTCGACCCGTACAAGAAATTCAGCGCCGACTACCGCGTGATTCCCTGGGCCACTTTCGTCGAGCCCGAGGTGGCCCGCGTGGGACTGAACGAGACCGAGGCGAAGGAGAAGAACATCCCCTACGAGGTGACGCGCTACGGCCTGGACGAACTCGACCGCGCCATCGCCGACAGCGAGGCGCATGGCTTCGTCAAGGTGCTCACGGTGCCGGGCAAGGACCGCATCCTCGGCGCGACGATCGCGGGCGAGCATGCCGGCGACCTGCTGGCCGAGTACGTGCTGGCGATGAAGCATGGCCTCGGCCTGAACAAGATCCTCGGCACCATCCACACCTACCCGACGCTGGCCGAGGCCAACAAGTACGCGGCGGGAAACTGGAAGCGCGCCCATGCGCCGCAGGCGCTGCTGGCCTGGGTCGAGCGCTTCCACGCCTGGCGGCGCGGCTGAG
>JAGWVB010000418.1 GCA_018971105.1 Burkholderiales bacterium | reverse complement strand
GGGCGGCGCCGGCGCGGCCTGCCGCAGCCAGGCCGTGAACCAGAACGCGCTGCCGCGGCCGGGCTCGCTTTCGACGCCGACCTCGCCGCCCATGAGCCCGGCGAGCCGGCGCGTCAGCGCCAGCCCGAGCCCGGTGCCGCCATGGCGCCGCGTCGTCGAGACGTCGACCTGCTCGAAGTCCTCGAACAGCGCGCCCAGGCGCGCCGCCGGGATGCCGATGCCGGTGTCGCGCACCTCGAAGCGCAGCAGCAGCTCGTCGCCGCGCTCGCTGCGGCGTTCGGCCACCAGCGCGGTCTGCAGCCGCACCCAGCCGTGCTCGGTGAACTTGACCGCGTTGGCGAGCAGATTGATGAGCGCCTGCGCCAGGTGCTGGGGGTCGCCGACGAGGCGCGCGGGCAGCGGGCCGGTATCGACGATGAGCTCGATGCCCCGGTCGTCGGCGGCCTGCGCCACCATCTCGAAGGCCGAGGCGAGCAGCGCGTCGAGCTCGAATTCGAGCGCCTCGAGCGTGAGCTTGCCGGCGTCGATCTTGGACAGGTCGAGGATGTCGTTGATGACCTGCAGCAGGTGCCGGGCTGCGCCGTCGATCCGGGCCAGGCGTTCGCGCTGCAGCGCGTCGCGGCTGTCGCGCTCGAGCAGGTAGGTCAGGCCGATCACGGCGTTCATCGGCGTGCGGATCTCGTGGCTCATATTGGCCAGGAAGGCGCTCTTGGCCCGGTTCGCCGCGTCGGCCTGGTCGCGCGCGGCGATGAGTTCGGCGTTGGCGCGCCGCAGCCCGGAATCGGCCTGCTTGAGTGCGCTGATGTCGAAGGCCATCACGAAGATGCCCTGCGGCGCCGCGTCGTCGCGCCGATCGGGCACGACGACGAGCTGGTGCACATAGGGCCGATCGTCGCGCCGGCACGCGTACTCGAAGGTCCGGTGCTCGCCCGCGAGGCCGGCGCGCGCATGGGGTTCGCAGACGCGCAGCTGCTCGGCGTCGAGCACCTCGGCCATGCCGCGGCCGAGCAGCGTCCATGCCGGCTTGCCCATCCAGGCCAGCCAGGTGCGGTTGACGTAGCGCAGGCCCAGGCCCGCGTCCCAGTAGCTCACGCGCACCGGCAGGTTGTCGATGATGGTGCGGTTGAAGCGCGCGCTCTCCTCGAGCGAGTGGTAGGCCTCCTCGAGCTCGGCCGTGCGCTGCTCGACGAGCGTCGCCAGCTGCTGGCGCTGCTGCGCGAGCTCGCGCTGCGCCTGCTTGCGCGGCGTGATGTCGCTGGCCATCGCGATCAGGTGCGCGACGCCGCCGATCTCGATCGGGCAGGCCGCATGCGCGACGTCGACGATGTGGCCGTCGCGGTGCCGGAACTGGGTCTCGATCGCCGCCGGCGCGCTGCCGGCGCGCACCGCCGCGAGCATCGAGGCGCGCGCCTGCCCGTCGACCCAGATCTCGAGATCGGCGCCGCTGCGCCCGATGGCCTCGTCGCGCCGGTGGCCCAGCAGCGCCTCCCAGGCCGGGTTGAGCTCGATGAAGCGGGCGTCCGCGGCGCTTCCGATGGCGATCGCGACCGGGCTGTGCTCGAACACGCCGGCAAAGCGCTCATGGGCGTCGCGCAGCGCGCGCTCGGTGCGCATGCGCTCGCTGATGTCCTCGGTCGCGACGATGATGCCGCCGATCGCGCCCGCCTCGTCGGTCCAGGGCACGACGGCCCAGCGGTGCCATTCCTCGCTGCCGTCGTCGCGCAGCCAATGGTCGGCGTCGGCGGTCAGCGTCTCGCCGGTCAGCGCGCGGCGGTGGATCTCGCGCCAGGATGCGGGCTGGTCGGGCAGCAGCTCGTAGTGGTTGCGGCCGACGAGGTCGCTCGCGCCGTGCCCGTAGGCCGCGACCCAGCGCTGGCTCACCGCGAGGTAGTTCATGCGGGTGTCGAAGATCGCCATGCAGCTCGGCGCCTGGCGGATGAAGCTGTGCAGCTGCGCCTGCGCGCGCGCGAGGTGTTCACGGTCCTGGCGGCGCTGGCTCACGTCGCGGTGCAGCGCGAGCCGGCCGATCACCGCGCCGTCGGCGCCGCGGATCGTCATGCCGCGCGATTCGCCCCAGAACAGCGTGCCGTCCTTGCGCCGGTAGCGCAGCTCGTAGGTGCGCGGCGCCGTGCCGGCGCTGGCGCCGTAATGTTCGCGGCCGATGCGATCGTAGTCGGCGGCGTCGACGTAGAGGCGCTCGGTCGTGGCGCCGACGACCTCGGCCGGGTCGTACCCGAAGGTGGCGCTGAAGACCGGGTTCACGAGCCGCACGCGGCGTTCGGCGTCGGTGTAGACGACCGCGTCGGGCAGGCCGTCGAAGAGCGACCTGAAGGTCGCCTCGCGTTCGGCCAGGGCCCGCAGCGCGGCGGCACGGTCCTGCGCTGCGGCGTCGAGGCGACGGCGCACGGCGGCGAACTCGGCGATCGCGGGGGCGGCGCCGCCGGCCGGTTCGGCCAGCA
>JAGWVB010000126.1 GCA_018971105.1 Burkholderiales bacterium | reverse complement strand
CTATAGCGGCGACGCTTATTACCTCGTTCCCATCACCCCGCCACCCATCCTGCGCCCTGGCATGACCTCCATCCTCATCGCCAAGGCGCGCTGGCTCATCTGCAAGGACATCTGCGTGCCGGAATCGGGCGACCTGTCGCTTGCGCTGCCGGCGGGCAGCGGCCAGGCGGTAGAAAAGAGCCCTGACGCCGCGCTCGTGGACGGGCTCGTAAGCCGTCTGCCCGCGCCCGCGTCCCATGTGTTCGGCTACCGGGCGGTGAACGGAGAAATACATTTCGCGGTGCCGGTGAAGAACGCCACCCCGAACGTGGTAAAAACCGCGCTGTTCTTCCCCGACGCCGACGGCTTCATCGCCAACGCGGCGGAGCAACATGTGACCATCACGCCGGACAGGATCACGTTTGCCATCGCCAAGGGAGAAGGGAAACCGCCGGAGGCGGCGAGCGGGTTGGTCTCGGTATTCTTCACGGACCACAGCCGCAGGGATTACGAGGTGCGCCTCAAGGCCGGGCTTGCGATGTTGCCGCCGCAGGCCGAAGCGGCGCCTTCCGTAGTGGCCCCGTCATCGCCGGTGAAGCGCTCCGCCCTTGCCGCCGTGTTCTATGCGCTGCTCGGCGGCCTCATCCTCAACCTGATGCCCTGCGTCTTCCCGGTGCTCTCGCTCAAGGTGCTGGGGTTCGCGCGCCACGCCGAGGACCGGCGCGCGCTGCTCGTCGGGGGCCTGGCCTACACCGGCGGCGTGGTCGTCTCCTTCGTCGCCCTCGCCGCGCTGCTGCTGGCCCTGCGCGCCGGCGGCGAGCAACTCGGCTGGGGATTCCAGCTCCAGTCGCCGGCCGTCGTGGCCGCGCTGGCGGCACTGTTCACGCTCATCGGCCTGAACCTGGCCGGGGTGTTCGAGCTCGGCTCGGTGCTGCCGGGATCCTGGCTCGCGGCGCGAGCGCGCCACCCGGTGACCGATTCGCTGCTCACCGGCGTGCTCGCCGTGGCCGTCGCGTCGCCCTGTACGGCGCCGTTCATGGGCGCTTCGCTGGGCGCCGCGGTGACGTTGCCGGCGCCGCAGGCGCTGACGGTGTTCGCCGCACTCGGCCTCGGCATGGCGCTGCCCTATCTCGCCGCGAGCGCCTGGCCGCGCCTGGCCGCGCTGCTGCCGCGCCCGGGGATCTGGATGCAGCACTTCAAGAACCTGATGGCGTTCCCGATGTTCGCGACCGTCGTCTGGCTCGTCTGGGTGCTCGGTCAGCAGGCCGGCATCGACGGCGCGGCGGCGCTGCTGCTGCTGCTGCTGGCGCTGGCCTTCGCGGCCTGGGCTCTGGGCGCGCCGGCACTCGGGACGCGGGCGCGGCGCGGCTTCGGCACGCTCGCGCTGGCGGGGCTGGCGGCGGCGCTGTTCTGGGCCGCGCCGCTGCTCAAGCAGGAGGCCGTGGCGGCAGGCGCCACCGAGATCCAGGGCCAGACCTGGCAGCCCTGGTCGGCCGCGCGCGTCGCCCAGGCCCAGGCCGCAGGCCGGCCGGTCTTCGTCGATTTCACCGCCGCCTGGTGCGTGACCTGCCAGTTCAACAAGCGCACGACGCTGGCCGACGCCGGCGTGCGCGCCGCTTTCGACAAGCGGGGCGTGCTGCTGCTGCGCGCCGACTGGACGCGGCGCGACGCCGCGATCAGCGCCGAGCTGACGCGGCTGGGCCGCAGCGGCGTGCCGGTCTATGCGCTGTACGCGCCGGGCCAGGCCGAGCCCCGCCTGCTCAACGAGATCCTGAGCCCGGACGAGGTGCATCAGGCGCTGGCCGCCATCGCGCCGAAGACCTGAGTCGCCTCAGCCCGGACCGCGGAGGGTCCGGTCCTTCGACCAGCACTCGCGAGTCCGCAGGGACTCGCTCGGTCCTGTCTCAGCCCGGACCGCGGAGGGTCCGGTCCTTCGACCAGCACTCGCGAGTCCGCAGGGACTCCCTCGGTCCAGGCTCAGGGCAGGCTGCGGTACTGCAGGGCGAGCGCCTTGAAGCCTGCCGGGTCGACCTCGCGCCCGGTCTCCTCGGCGAGCAGGGCCGCGACGCGGTCGGCCAGCGCGCCGGCCGCCGCCGCGTCGAGGAAGAGCAGGCGCGAGCGCCGCGCCAGCATGTCGCCGACCTCGCGCGCCATCTCCTCGCGCGCGGCGAAACGCACCATCGCCTCGCTCAGCCCGCCGGCGCCGGTCTCGGGGTCGCGCCAGAGCCAGTTCGCGGCCCCGGGCAGTTCGCGCAGGCGCGCCGCCTCGCTACCGTACAGATGCTCGCCCGGCGCCTCGGTGAGCGTGCGCCCCGGCGCCGCGCCCAGCAGCGGCAGCCGCGTCGTGGCGCCGCCGGGGCGGCGCGGCAGCAGGCCGCGCGTCATCGCGTGCTCGAGCACGTCCTCGGCGATCGCGCGATAGGTCGTCCATTTGCCGCCCGTCACCGTGACCAGGCCCGAGCGGCCGACGATCACCGTGTGCTCGCGCGAGATCGCCTTCGTGTTCGCGTCGCCGTCGTCGGCCTGCGGCTTGACGAGCGGCCGCAGGCCGACCCAGATCGAGCGCACGTCCTCGCGCCGCGGCGGCCGCGCCAGCACGCGCGCGGCCTCACCCAGGATGAACTCGACCTCCGCGGCATAGGGCGTGGGCTCGCGCGCCAGGTCGTGGCGCGGCGTGTCCGTGGTGCCGAGGATGGTCTTGCCGAGCCAGGGCACGGCGAACAGCACGCGGCCGTCGGCCGTGCGCGGGATCAGCAGCGCATGGCCGCCGGGCATGAAGCTGCGGTCGACGACGAGGTGCACGCCCTGGCTCGGCGCCACCAGCGGCGGCCGCGCCGGCGCCTCGGGGTCGCGGTCGAGCGCGCGCACGGCGTCGACCCAGACCCCGGCGGCGTTGACGACGCAGCGCGCGCGCAGCGTCGCGGCGACGCCGGTCTCGGCGTCGCGCACGACGACGCCGCGCACCCGGCCGCCCTCGCGCACGAGGTCGACGGCCGGGCAATGGTTGAGCACCAGGGCGCCGCGCGCGCGCGCCGTGCGCGCCAGCAGCAAGGCATAGCGCGCATCGTCGAACTGCGCGTCCCAGTAGCGCACGCCGCCCCACAGGCCCTGGGCGCGGGCGCCGGGCAGCAGCGCGCGCGTGCGCGCGCTCGACAGCCATTCGGTGGCGCCCAGGCTGCGGCGGCCGGCGAGCGCGTCGTAGGCCTTGAGTCCGATGCCGTAGAAGCCGCGCTCCCACCAGTGATAGCCCGGCATCACGAACGGCAGCCGCTGCGCGACATGGGGCGCGTTGGCGAGCATCGCCGCGCGCTCGTGCAGCGCCTCGCGCACGAGGCCGATGTCGCCCTGCGCCAGGTAGCGCACGCCGCCATGCACGAGCTTGGTCGCGCGCGACGAGGTGCCGGCGGCGAAATCGTCGGACTCGACGAGCGCGACGCGCAGGCCGCGCGCCGTCGCGTCGAGCGCGACCCCCAGGCCGGTGGCGCCGCCGCCGACGACGACGAGATCGTATTCAACCGCCTCGCGCAGCCGCGCCAGCAGCTCGGCGCGCACGGACGCGGCGTCGCCCATCCCCTCAGCCACGCGCGAAATGCACCGGCAGCCCGGCCACCTCGACGCGTGCCGCGAGCACGCGGCCGGCAAGCGGCTGCGCCGCCAGCTCCGCGGCGCTGCGGTGGTTGCGCGCGGTCGTCACGTAGAGCGTGCGCAGGTCGGCGCCGCCGAAGCAGACCATCGTCGGGCAGCGCACCGGCAGCGGGAATGCCTGCAGCAGCCGCCCGTCGGGTGCCAGCCGCAGCAGGCGCTGGCCCTCGAACATCGCGACCCAGTAGGCGCCCTCGGCATCGACCGCGGCGCCGTCGGGGCGGCCGCCGTAGGTCACGAGGTCCTGGTCGGGCTGCTTGAGCGGGAACTCGGCCATCACGCGCTGGCGCGAGAGCGTGCCCTCGGCGCCGTCGTAGTCGTAGGCCGAGATGCGGTGTGCGGTGGTGTCGCTCCAGTAGAGCGTCGCGCCGTCGGGGCTGAACGCGAGGCCGTTGCTGACGGTCACGTCGCCGGCGACGCGGCGCAGCTTCGCGCCCGTACCGGGCCAGCAGTACAGCGCCGCGCGCGGCGGCTGGCGCGGCTCGTAGATCGTGCCGACCCAGAGGCGGCCCTGGGGATCGGCCTTGCCGTCGTTGAAGCGCTCCTGCGCCGGATCGTACGGCGCCTCGACGACGCGCCGGCAACGGCCGCTGCGCGGGTCGAAGCGGTGGATGCCGTTGCGCAGCGCCAGCAGCAGCTCGCCGCCGGGCAGCGGC
Source organism: Burkholderiales bacterium (assembly GCA_018971105.1). Taxonomy (GTDB): domain Bacteria; phylum Pseudomonadota; class Gammaproteobacteria; order Burkholderiales; family Burkholderiaceae_C; genus Rubrivivax. Next base: position 8,723 of record JAGWVB010000126.1, on the reverse strand, counting down.
GCGCAGCAGCCGGGTTCGGCTTCGAGGTCCCAATGGTCGTGCCGCTCGCGCCCCGGATGCCAGCGGTGCAGCGCCCGGCCCGGGATGTCGCACCAGTACAGCGCCGCCTCGTCGGGATGCCAGAACGGCGATTCGCCGAGCAGCGCCGCCGGGGCCGGCAGCGCGGTCCACTCCACGTTCATGCTTCGGCGATCTCGATCTTCATCCAGGCGTCGAAGGTCGCGCCGGGGGCGACGCTGCGCAGCCCATGCGCCGCCGGGTCGGACATGTGCAGCGCGTTGCTGACATGGCTGACCGGCTCGACGCAGTAATAGGGCCGGGCCTCGGGCGTGAAGACCACCAGGTAGGGCAGCGACGAGCTCAGGCGCAGCGACAGCTTCTCGTCGCGCAGCCGCGCCGGGCCGCGCCAGCCCTCGAAGCAGTTGTCGAAGGCCAGGTGGGCGACATCGCCGTCGATGCCGGGCTGGGGCACGCGCCGCGTCGGCAGGCCGCTGGGGTCGTTCTCCCAGCGCTCGCTCGATTCGATGTGCAGCCGGCTGCGGCTGCGCTTGGGGAAATACGGATGCCAGCCCAGTCCCACCGGCGCCGGCTTGTCGGCGTGATTCGTGAGCGCGAGATGGAACTCGGCCGCGCCGGGGGTGAGGACGCAGCGCTGGCGCAGTTCGAAGGCGAACGGCCAGTCGGCGTCGGCCCGGTGGACATAGCGCAGTTCGGCCTCGGACGCGCTCGTCGCCACCGTCTCCCAGGGCCGGGTCCAGGCCACGCCATGCAGCGAATGCGGGCTGTCGTCGAAGTTCGGTGCCGTCTGGTGGTCCTGACCGAGCCAGCGGAACCGGCGGTAGCCCAAGCGGTTGGAATAGGGCGCCAGCGGGTAACAGCCCGCCAGCCGCGCCGTGCCCAGTTCGGCGCCCTCGGTGCTGCGCAGCACCGGCAGGTCGCGCAGCCAGAGACCGGCGACGGCACTGCCGAGGTCGGGCCGCAGCGCCATGCGGAGTTCGCCGGCGCGCAATTCGATGGTGGGGTTGCTCATCGGCCCGATGATGCCCCAAGCCGGGGCACCCGCGATCGGCCTTCAGCCGCCGAGGCCGTAAATCCAGACCCCGAGCGCGGCGCAGGCCGCGGCCCAGGCCAGCGCGAGCAGCCGCATCGCCCAGCCGTCGGCGCTGGCCGGCGTCGCGGGCGGCAACGCCTTGTCGCCGCGCCACATCGGCCGCACGAGATCGGTGCCGCGACGCCAGCGGTACCAGGCGATGGCCGCCAGGTGCAGCGCCAGCAGCGTGAGCACGATCCACTGCCCCGGCCCATGGTGCCAGCCGGTGAGCCGACGTCCGGTCGACGTCCGGACATACTGGTTCAGCGGCCCCACGGTGTCGATCTCGTCGTCGGCGAACAGCCCCGTGCCGACCTGGAGCGCGAGGATCGCCAGCAGCGCCCAGACCGACAGGCTGCCGAGCGGGTTGTGGCCGATGTCGAAGCGCTCGCCCGGCAGCGCCTGGCCGCGCAGGTAGCGCGCGATCGCTGCCGGCCCCCAGGCGAAGCTCGCGAAGCGCGACCAGCGCCCGCCGAACAGCCCCCAGCCTATGCGGAAGACCAGCAGCGCCAGCACCCCGCAGCCGAGCCTGAGATGCCAGACCATGGCATTGCCGCCGGTCCAGGCGGTGGCGACGGCGCCGATGACGGCGAGCGCGAGCGTCCAGTGGAACAGCCGCGTCGGCAGGTCCCAGACGCGGATCGCGGCGGTGGCGGGGGGCGTGGAGGCATCAGGCATGACAGGGATTTTCTCGCAGGTCGGCGCGCAGTCCCGGGCATGCCTTGTCAACGGCCCGGGCGACCCAAACGCTAAGATCACGGCCTCGCCCGGCGCGGCCCCCGACTAGAAGATATCGATGCCCGAGCCCGGACCGCCGCTGAACGTGTTGATCGTCGACGATCACGACATCGTGCGTCTGGGCGTGCGCCATCTGCTCGGCGAGCAGGCACTGGTGCACGAGGCGGCGACCCTCGCCGATGCGCGCGCCCTGCTCGCGCGCTCGCCGTTCCGGCTCCTCATCCTGGACCTTGGTCTTGGTGACGAATTCAGCCTCACCGCGCTGCCGCAGATCCGCCGCGACCACCCGGGTCTGAAGATCATCGTCCTGACCTCGATGGCCGAGGAGCTCTACGCCGAGCGCGCGCTGCGCGCCGGCGCCGACGGCTACGTGATGAAGACCGAACTCGCGCAGACCCTGGCCGCGGCCGTGGCGGCGGTGCTGGCCGGCGATGTCCATGTCAGCCCGCGCCTGCGCTCGACGCTGCTGCGCCGCGTCGCCGGCGGGCCGGCCGCCGCCGCCGGCCCCGAGCTGTCGCCGCGCGAGATCGAGGTCCTGCGCCTCGTCGGCCAGGGCCGCAGCACGCGCGAGATCGCCGAACTCCTCAACCGCAGCGTGAAGACCATCGAAACCCACAAGCAGGCGCTCAAGGACAAGCTGGGCGCCGAATCGCCGGCGATGCTGATCAAGATCGCCCTGGCCTGGTGCGGGGACGCGCCATGAGCGGCGGCCGCCTGCACTCGCTGGCACTGGCGCTGGCGCTGGCCTGGCCGCTCGCGGCGCACGCCGACGCCGCAGCCTACAACCTCACCGTCGCGCCGGGCGACACGCTGATCGGCATCGGCCGGCGGCTGCTCGTCGACCCCGCGTCCTGGCCCGAGGTCGCGCGCGCGAATGCGCTGCGCGATCCGAACCGCATCGGCATCGGCACGACGCTGCACATCCCGCTGCGGCTGCTGCGCAGCGACAGCGCGCGCGCCAGCGTGCTCAGCGTCAGCGGCAGCGTGCAGGGCGCCGACGGCGCGGCGCTGCGTCCGGGCCAGGGCGTGGCCGCGGGCGGCGCCGTCGCCACCGGCGCCGACGGCCAGGCGACGATACGCCTCGTCGACGGCACGCTGCTGCACCTGCGGCCCGACAGCCGGCTCGAGGTGCGCGAGTCGCTGCGCCTGCCCGATGTGGGCGCGACGCGCTCGGGCGCGCGGCTGGACCGCGGCCGCGTCGAGATCAAGGCCGCGCCGGCGCAGGCCGGCCAGCCCGGCTTCTCGATCGACACGCCGCAGGGCGTGCTCGGCGTGCGCGGCACCGAATTCCGCGTCGCCGCCGCCGCGACGACGCATGGCGAGGTGCTCGAGGGCACGGTCGCGATGGCCGGCAGCCCGGGCGCCGCCGCGGTGCCGGTGCATGCCGGCTACGGCAGCGTGATCGACGCCGGCGGCCATGTCGCGCCGCCGGTGCGGCTGCTCGACGCCCCCGGCGTCGCCGGCCTGCCGACGCTGCAGCAGCAGGTGCTGGTGCGCTTCAGCCCGCAGCCGGTACCCGGTGCGGTCGCCTATCGCGGCGAGGTCGCGCGCGACGCGCGCTTCGACACCGTGCTCGCCGACGTCACCTCGGCGACGCCGCAACTGCGCTTCGCCGGCCTGCCCGACGGCGACTACGTGCTGCGCGTGCGCGCGATCGACGCCCACGGCCTCGAGGGCCGCGACGCCGAGCACGCGTTCAGGCTCAAGGCGCGCCCCGAGGCGCCGCTGCCGGCGCTGCCGGCGCCGCACGCCGTCAGCTACGGCAGCCGGGTCGAGTTCGGCTGGGCCGGCAATCCCGACGCGGCGCATTACCGGCTGCAGATCGCCGCCGGCGCCGACTACGGCCGGCCGCTGCGCGACCTCGCCCGGGTCAGCGGGACCCGGCTTGCCGTCGACGGGCTCGCGCCCGGCGTCTACCACTGGCGCATCGCGAGCGTGCGAGGCGACGGCGACCAGGGTCCCTGGGGCGTCGACCGCAGCTTCGACCTGCGGCCGCTGCCGGCGACGCCCGCCGCGCCCTCGGTGGGCGAGCACGGCGTCACCTTCAGCTGGGAGGGCCTGCCGGGCCAGACCTTCGAGTTCGAGGTCGCCAGCGACCCCGGTTTCGCCCACCGCGACGTCGAGAAAACGCTGGCCCGGCCGGGCCTGACGCTGCCGCTGCCGCCGCCCGGCCGCTACTACGTGCGGCTGCGCGCGCGCGACGCCGACGGCTATCTCGGCCCGTACACGTCGCCGCAGTCCTTCGAGATCCCGAACTGCCTGCGCGACGTCGCCGGCCAGTGCGTGCGCGCCGGCGACGGGACGCTGAACCTGGCGCGGTGAACCCCGACCGGCGCCGGCCGCCCGCCCTGCGCCGCTGGCGCGACGAGACCGCGATCGCCGCCCTGCTCGCGCTGCTCGCGGGCGCCCTCGCCTTCGGCGGCTGGACCTGGCGCCTGGACCGGCTCGTCTACGACTCCGGCCTCTCGCTGTGGCGGCGGCCGGCGCCGGCCGACATCGTCATCGTCGCGATCGACGACGCCAGCATCGCGCGCATCGGGCGCTGGCCCTGGCCGCGCGCCGTCCACGCGACGCTGCTCGAGCGGCTGGCGCAGGCGCACCCGCGCGCGATCGCGCTCGACCTCGTGCTCAGCGAGCCCGACCCCGACCCGCGCCAGGACCGGCTGCTGGCGCGCGCGCTGCGCGACGCCGCGCCGGTGGTGCTGCCGGTGGCCTGGCAGCGCCTGCCCGGCGCACCGCTGTCGGCGCTGCTGCCGGTCAAGCCGCTGGCCGGCGCGGTCTCGCTCGGTACCGCCGAGGCGCCGGTCGACGAGGACGGCGTGCTGCGCCACGCCTTCCTCGCCGCCGGTCCGCCGCAGGCGATCTATCCGCATCTCGCGGCGACGCTGCTGCAGCTCGGCGGCGGCGCCATCGCGCCCGGGCTCGCGGTCGAGGACGCGGCCGAGCACAGCGGCGGCGCGCGCCGCGACGGCCGCTTCCTGATCCGCTATCTCGGGCCGCCGGGCACCTTCGAACGCATCTCCTATGTCGACCTGCTGCTCGGCCGCGTCGCGCCCGCGCGCCTGGCCGGCAGCTACGTCCTCATCGGCATGACGGCGCAGGGCCTGGGCGACACGCTGGCGACGCCGGTCAACGGCAGCCACGAGGCCATGCCCGGCATCGAGGTGCTGGCCAACACGCTGGCGACGCTGCGCGACGGCGACGCACCGCGGCCGCTGACGCCGGCCGCGGTGGCAGCGATCGCGGTGGCGCTGCTGGCGGCGCAACTCCTGGCCTTCGGCCGCGGCGGGCCGCGCCTGGCGCTGCCGCTGGCCGTGGCCTCGGTGCCGCTGGCGCTGGGCGCGTCGCTGCTGGCGCTGCGCGCCGGCGTCTGGTGCGCGCCCGGGCCCTATGTGCTGGCCTCCGCGCTCGCCTACCCGCTGTGGAGCTGGCGCCGGCTCGAGCGCGCCGTCGCCGGGCTCGATCGCGAGATCGCGCGCCTGGCGGCCGAGCCGCTCGAAACCCGCCTCGTCGCGCGCCCGGGGGCGTCCGACGGCGGCGACGCCATCGGCGCGCGGCTGCAGACGCTGCACCGCGCCGGCCTGCTCGTGCGCCAGGCGCGGCGCTTCCTCGCCGACACGCTGGCGGCGATGCCGACGGCGATGCTGGTGGCCGACGAGCGCATGCGCGTCGTGCTCGCCAACCCGGCCGCGGCGGCGCTGTTCGAGGTCGCATCGGCCGACGAGCTGCTCGGGCTCGAGACGCTGCGCCTGCTCGCGGAATTCGCCACCGATCCGGCCTGCGACTGGGCGCACGCGGTCGCCGCGCTCGGCCCCGAGCAGCCCGGCATCGCCGTCGAGGCGCGCCTGGGCGAGGTCGAGCCCGGCGACTACGTGATCCGCGTCGCCGCCGTCGACCTCCAGGGCCAGCGCCGCGTGCTGATCGCGATCGTCGACATCGCCCCCGTCAAGCAAGCCGAGCGCGAACGCGAGGAGGCGCTGGCCTTCGTCTCGCACGACCTGCGCTCGCCCGCGAACTCGATCGTGCTGCTCGCCGACATGAACCTCTCGGGCGCGGTGCACACGCCGGTCGCCGATCTGCTGCGCGAGATGCGCGCGCTGGCCGCGCGCACGCTCGCGCTGTCCGAGGCCTTCGTGCGCGCCGCCCATGTCCAGTACCAGCCGCTGCAGCGCAGCGCGGTGGCGCCGGCGGCCATCGTCGACGATGCCGTCGACGAGCTGCGCGCGCAGGCGCTGGCCGGCGGCGTCGAACTGCGCAAGGCGATCGCGCCGCGGCCGGCCGAGGTCGTCGTCGATCGCCTGCTGCTGCTGCGCGCCGTCACCAACCTCGTCGGCAACGCGATCCGCCACAGCCCGCGCGGCGCGGCGGTCGAGATCGGCACCGAGAGCGCGGGCGCCGGCTGGCGCCTGACGGTGCGCGACCATGGCCGCGGGCTCAGCGCGGCCCAGCTCGAGCAGCTGCTGGGCGGCAACACCGGCGCACTGGTGCGCGACGCGCGCGGCGTCGGCCTGGGCCTGCTCTTCGTGCAGCGCGTCGCGCACCGGCATGGCGGCCGCCTCACGGTGACCGCCGCCGCGGGCGGCGGCTCGCGCTTCGCGCTCGAGTTCCCCGCGCCCGAGCGCTGACGGCGCGCGGCCGGCGCCGCGCCGCTCAGGGAATCCCCGAGCCCGCAACCAGGGCTGCGGCCGGCGCCGAATCCGCCGCCGCCGGATGGTCGCCGATGCCCCCGGGTCCTAGCCTACGGGCATGTTTTCAGGCACCACGGGATATCAGCAATTGGACCAGTCCGGCCTCTGGGATCGACTGCGCACCAGCCTCGGTTCGGGTGCGCTGGAGCGGCCGCGGGTGGTCTTCCAGCACCTCGGCCTGACGGCCACCGAGATCGAGGCCGCGCGCGCCCTCCTGGCCGCCGCCGGGGACGAGATCGGCGTCGCGCTCGAACTCGGCGAGCGCGCGGGCGAGATCGTGCTCGTCGGAGCGGCGCAGGCGGGCGGCCCCTCGCCGCAGATCATCCATGCCTTTGCCGAGGGGCGTCCGGTGATCCGGCTCGCCGACCCGGGCGCGGGCGCGGCACCGGCGGCGCGGCGCCAGTTCATCGCCCAGTTCGAGGCCTTGCTGCCGATGCCGCGCACCACATCCGGCCGCGGCGAGCCGGCCTTCGATTCGGCCTTCGATTCGCACCTCGACGCCGAGGCCCGCGACGAGGTCGGGGCCGGCCAGCGCGCGCTCGTCGAGGCGGTGCTGCGCGGGCGCGCCGATGCGTCGCTGCCCGCGCTCGAGGCCAGCTACCAGCCGGGCGCGAACCTGTATTTCGATTTCGCCCGCGGCCAGGCGCTGATCGACCCGCTGGCGCTGCAGTACCTGGTGCTCGAACGCGAGCTGCCGCAGGCCGCTCCCGGCGCGCGCCCCGGCGCCAAGGCGGTCGTGCGCACGCTCGACCAGGCGCTGTGGAAGCTGGGCCTGGCCTGCGCCGCGCTGCCGCTGCGCGACCAGCCCGAGGACTGGTGGCACCGGCCGCTGCGCAGCGCGCCCGGCGCCGGCCCCGAACGCTACACGCGCCAGCCGCTGCACCTGGAGATGGCGCACCGCCTCGCCGAACGGGAGCTCACGCCCTCGCAGCTGCGCCGCAGCGCACGCGTGGGCACGACCGAACTTCGGGCCTATCTCCAGGCCTGCCTGATGTTGGGGCTGCTGCAATGGGCCCCGGCACCCCCCCTGGGCCATTGAGCCGCGACCCCGAACCGAACCCCACTGAGGATGCCATGAACCCGATTCGAGTCTTCGTCGTCGACCACCACCCGATGTTCCGCCGCGGCATCCAGGCCCTGGTGGCCGGCGAGCAGCATTTCAACTGGGCCGGCGAGGCCGGCGACGGCGACGATGTCGTCGCCGCGGTGCTGGCCGCGCAGCCCGATGTCGTGCTCGTCGACCTCATCATGCCCGGCAGCGACGGCGTCTCGGTGATCGAACGGCTGCGCCCGCGCCTGCCGCTGGCGCGCTTCGTCATCCTCGCCGGCAGCTGCGACGCCGCCGACGTGCGCCGCGCGATGGCCGCCGGCGCCGCCGGCTTCGTGCTCAAGTCGGCCTCGAAGCAGGAGATGGTGACGGTGATCCACACGGCCCATGCCGGGCGGCGCGTGCTCTCGCCCGAGGTCACCGCGATGCTGTCGACGCGCCACGCCCAGGCGCCGATCGGCGCCGACCTCACCGAGCGCGAGCGCAGCCTGCTCTCGCTGATGGCGCGCGGCCTGCCGAACCAGGAGATCTCGTCGCGCCTGTCGATCGCGATGCCGACGGTCAAGTTCCACGTCACCAACATCCTCTCGAAGCTGCATGTCGAGAACCGCACCGCGGCCGTGATGACGGCGCTGCGGCACAAGATCGTCTGCCTCGAGTAGGCCGCCGGGCGGCGGCGGCCGAGGTCAGCCGATCTCGACCTCGCCGCGGATGCACTCGGCGACATCGCCGCCGATCCAGATCTCGGCGCCGTCCTGCTCGACATGGACGCGCCCGGCGCGCCCCAGCGCCGCGCCCTGCGCGGCGACATAGCGCGGCGGCGCGAGGCCGGCGCCGATCAGCCATTGCGCCAGCCCGGCGTTGAGGCTGCCGGTGACCGGGTCCTCGGCGACGCCGAGCAAGGGCACGAAGGCGCGCACCTCGAAGCGCGTCTCCTGTCCCGGCGCCTGGGCGCCGACGAGGCCGAGCTTGAGGTCCGCGAGCCGCTCCCGGTCGGGCACCACCGCCAGCACCTGGGCCGCATCGCGCAGCATCACGGCGCACCAGCCGGGGCCGTTGTCGACCCATTGGTCGTGCAGCAGGTCGGTCTCGGCGACGCCCAGGCCGGCGGCGATGCGCGCGCGCAGCACGGCGCCGAGCGGCCCGCGGCGGCGCAGCG
>JAGWVB010000125.1 GCA_018971105.1 Burkholderiales bacterium | reverse complement strand
CCAGCGCTTCGAGCAGGGTCTGCTCGGCGCTGGCGGCGAAACATTTGCCCGAGCGCCGCTCGACGATCTGGATCGGCAGCGCGGCCGGCGCGGCAGCGGCGGCGCCGGCCGCCTCGGGCGCGGGCGCCGCGGCCGGACGCAGCCGGCTGGCGTCGATGCGCACGCCGCCGCCGTCCAGGCTCAGTGCGCGGTAGGCGCGCTCGCCGGCGAGCGAGGCGCGCCAGACGCCGACGACGATGGGCACGCCGATGAAGCGCGACGCGAGCACGAGCCAGGGCGCCGGCAGCAGGCCCGCCAGCGCCGGCAGCCCGCGCATCAGCACCGGCCCCGACCAGACGTAGTACAGCAGCAGCGCCGCGGCCGTGAAGAGCGAGACGACGCGGTAGGCCGAGGCCTTGAGAAGCGCCGTCGCGGCGAGATAGATGCCGCCGCTGACGGCCATGCAGGCGGCGAGCGCGAGCGCGTAGGCGCCGAGGGCCGCGCCGCCGCCGGGCGGCGCCGGCGTCAGGTAGTAGCCCGCGATCAGCCCGGGCAGCATCGCCATGAACAGGCGCCGCTGCGCCGCATGGCGCGGATCGGCGTCGTCGAGGTCGCCGAAGACGGCGGCGCGGGGGTTGAAGTCGTAGCAGTTCTTCTGGCAGCCGACGCAGGTCGCGCAATAGCCGTTGCGCACCACGAACCAGGGCGCCTGGCCATGCGCGCGCTGCACCGGCGCGAGCGGACAGAAGGTGCCGCACCAGCCGCTGCGGCCCTTGAACAGCAGCCCGCCGGCCAGCGCCAGCACGAGGCTCGCGACGCACAGCGCACCGGTGGCCATGCCGTCGCGGTTGAACAGCGACTGGCGCAGCGCCACGAAGACGACGAGCAGCGCGACGCCGATCAGGTACGACCAGTAGCGCAGCGCCGGCGGCAGCGTGCGCGTCGCGCCGCGGCCGAGCAGGCGCGGCAGCTGGTTCATGTAGGCCATCGGGCAGACCTGGCGCCACACCCCCGGCGCGACGGCGAAGATTCCCGGCAGCAGCGGCACGGCGACGGTCCAGAACAGCGCCAGCCCGAGCCGCGGCCGCACCACCAGCAAGCCGCACTCGAACAGCGTCAGCGCCAGCACCGCCAGCCGCAGCAACGTCCAGACCGCCGTCGGGACGAGGCGCGGACGCTGGGTGTAGTTGTCGAGCAGGCCGGGTGGACGGGCGGGCAGGACGGCAGCCATCAGGCGCGCGCCTCGGCGCGCCGCAGGCGCGTCGCGAGCACGCGACCGAGGTCGAGCAGCAGTTCGCGCGCCACGCGCGGGTGCCAGGCCGCGAGCTTGTCGAAGGCGCTCATCGGCAGCACCAGCAGTTCGACCGCGTCGACCGCCCACAGCGAGGCCGAGCGCGGCGCACCGTCGAAGAACGCGACCTCGCCGAACACCGCTCCGGGACCGAGTTCGGCCGTCGCCGCGCCGCCCTGCGCCAGCGCGCCGCGCACATGGCCGGACTTGACGATGTAGATCGCGCGCCCGCCCTCGCCGGCGCGCAGGATGGCCGCGCCGGCGGGGTAGCGCAGCGGCTCGGCGAAGGCGACGAAGGCCTCCCATTCGGCGGCGCTCAGGCCGCGCAGGATGACGTCGCCGCCGCCCGGGGCGCGGTCGGGGGCGTCGTAGTCGAACAGGTTGGGCTTCATCGGGCCGACCCCCAGGAGGCAAGACCCAGACGATAGCCTAGGTATCGGTCGCTGTCGCCTTCAGTCGACGAAGAAGTCCGGCACGAAATCCCGATTCCCCGGCGTCACCGCATAACGGTCGAAATCGCTCACGCCATGGCTGGCGAGCAGTTCGTCGTCGATTAAGAATTGCCCGGTCGTGGTGCGCGCGTCGCTGGTCAGGATGAACCAGGCCGCGTCGGCCAGGATCTCGGGCTTGCGACACAGCTTCAAGTCGACGCCCGGAATCATCTGCATCGCCGCCGTCGCGATCGCGGTGCGCGGCCACAGGCTGTTCACACCGATGCCGTAGGGCCTGAATTCGCCGGCATGGCCGAGCGTGCATTCGCTCATGCCGTACTTCGCCATCGTGTAGGCGACGTGGTTCTTGAACCAATGCTCGCGCATGGTCAGCGGCGGGCTCATGTTGAGCACATGCGGATTGCGTCCGGCCTGCGCGCTCCTGATCAGCTCGGCCAGGCAGGCCTGCGTGCAGCAATAGGTGCCGCGCACGTTGACGCCGAACATCAGGTCGAAACGCTTCATCGGCGTCGCCGCCGTCGGCGTCAAGCTGATCGCGCTGGCGTTGTTGACGAGGATGTCGATGCCGCCGAAGCGCTGGACGGCCGCCGCCACCGCCGCGGCGACGGCATTCTCGTCGCGGATGTCGGTCGGCGCGATGAGCGCCTGGCCGCCCGCGGCCTCGACCGCGGCCGCCGCCTCGGCCAGCGTTCCCGGCAGCTTGGGGTTGGCCTCGACGGTCTTGGCGACGAGGACGATGTTGGCACCGTCGGCGGCCGCGCGCTGGGCGATCGCCAGCCCGATGCCGCGGCTGGCGCCGGTGATGAACAGGGTCTTGCCCTTCAGGCTGCGGTCGCTCATCACCATCTCCTTCGAATCCATCAGAACTTGGAAAAGTCGGGCTTGCGCTTCTGGAAGAAGGCCTGGAACGCTTCGGTCGCCTCGGGGCTGCGCAGCCGGCGCGCGAAGATCGCGCCCTCGGCGGCGATCTGCGCGCGCAAGGCCTGCTGCTGCGGCGCGCGCAGCAGCTGCTTGGCCTCGCGCACGGCGCCCGGCGGCAGATGGTTGAAGCGCTCGGCGACGCGGCGCGCATGCGCGAGCACCTCGCCCGCCGGCAGCACGGCATTGGCGATGCCGCATTCCACCGCCTGTTCGGGCGTGAACGGGTCGCCCAGCAGCAGCTTCTCGGCGGCGCGACGCCCGCCCATCAACTGCGGCACGAGCAGGCTCGAGCCGAATTCGGGCACGAGGCCGAGGGCGACGAAGGGCATCGCCAGCCGCGCCTCGTCGCTGACGTAGACGAAGTCGCAATGCAGCAGCAACGTCGTGCCGATGCCGATCGCGGCGCCGGTGACGGCCGCGACGACGGGCTTGTCGCAGTCGAGCAGCGCGCGCATGAAGCGGAACACCGGCGAGTCCATCGCATCGCTGCCCTGGCCGGGCGCGCGCTGCATGAAGTCCTCGATGTCGTTGCCCGAGGTGAACACCCCCGGCTGGCCGGCGATCAGCACGGCGCGCACGGCCGCGTCCTCGCGCGCCGCGATCAGCGCCTGCTCCATCGCCTCGTACATCGCGACGGTGAGCGCATTCTTCTTCTCGGGTCGCGCGATCTCGATCGTCGCGACACCGTCGACCACGCCGGTGCGGATGCTCATGGCGGCGGCCTCAGACGCGTTCCAGGATGCCGGCGGCACCCTGACCCATGCCGACGCACATCGTCACCATGCCGTATTTCAGCTGGTGGCGGTGCAGCGCATGGACGACGGTGGCGGCGCGGATCGCGCCGGTGGCGCCCAGTGGGTGGCCCAGCGCGATCGCGCCGCCCATCGGATTGACCTTCGCGGGGTCGAGCCCGAGCTGGTTGATCACCGCCAGCGATTGCGCGGCGAAAGCCTCGTTGAGCTCGATCCAGCCGAGATCGTCCTGCGAGAGGCCGGCGTAGCGCAGTGCCGCCGGGATCGCCTCGATCGGGCCGATGCCCATGATCTCGGGCGGCACGCCGCGCGCGGCGAAGCTCACGAATCGCGCCAGCGGCTTCATGCCGAACTGCTGGACCGCCTTCTCGCTGGCGAGGATCAGCGCACCGGCGCCGTCGCTCGTCTGGCTGCTGTTGCCGGCCGTGACGCTGCCCTTGGCGGCGAACACCGGCTTGAGCTTGCCCAGCGCCTCGAGTGTCGTGTCGGCGCGCGGGCCCTCGTCGATGGCGACGGTGCGCGCCTTGATGTGGACGCCGCCGCCGGCCAGGTCGGGGCTGCGGTCGACGACTTGCACCGGCGTCATCTCGCCCGTGAAGGCGCCGGCGGCGATCGCCGCGAGCGCGCGCTGGTGCGACTGCAGCGCGAAGGCGTCCTGCGCCTCGCGGCTGACCTTCCACTGCGCGGCGACCTTCTCGGCCGTCAGCCCCATGCCGTAGGCGATGCCGACGTTCTCGTCGCGGGCGAAGACCTCGGGGTTGAAGCTCGGCTTGTTGCCGCCCATCGGCACCAGGCTCATGCTCTCGGCGCCGCCGGCGATCATCACGTCGGCCTCGCCGACGCGGATGCGGTCGGCCGCCATCTGCAGCGCCGTCAGGCCGCTGGCGCAGAAGCGGTTGATCGTCACGCCACCGACCGTGTTCGGCAATCCGGCGAGCACCATCGCCGCACGCGCCATGTTCATGCCCTGCTCGGCCTCGGGGAAGCTGCAGCCGATGATCGCGTCCTCGATCGCCTTCGGGTCCAGCGTCGGCACCTGCGCGAGCGCGCTGCGCACGGCGGCGATCAGCAGATCGTCGGGCCGCGTGTGGCGGAAGTAGCCGCGGCCGCTGCGGCCGATCGGCGTGCGCGTGGCGGCGACGATGTAGGCGTCCTGCACTTGCTTGCTGCTCATGATCTCGTCGTCCTTCGCTTCAGTTGCGCACCGGCTTGCCGGTCTGCAGCATGCCCATCACCCGTTCCTGGGTCTTCGGATGGTCGAGCAGGGCGCAGAAGCGCTCGCGTTCCATCGCCATCAGGTATTCCTCGCTGACCATCGACCCGGCATCGACATCGCCGCCGCAGACGACTTCGGCGATCAGTGTGCCGAGGTGGAAGTCATGCGCGCTGATGAAGCCGCCGTCGCGCATGTTCGCCAGCGTGCTCTTCAGCGTCGCGATGGCGCTGCGCCCGGCGACCGGGAACAGCGATTTCACCGGCGGCCGGTAGCCGCTGTCGGCGAGCGCGCGCACCTGCGTCGCAGCGACGTACAGCAGTTCATCCTTGTTCGGCACCACGATGTCCGTGGGCAGCAGGTAGCCGAACTTGCGCGATTCGAGCGCACTCGTGCCGACCTTGGCCATCGCCGCGTTCGTGTAGCCCTCGGCGAGGAACTTCAGGATGTCGGCGGTCGCCCAGTTCGCGACCGGCACCGCGCCGGCCATCTCGGCGGCGCGGCGCGCGACGTAGGTCAGGCCGCCGCCGCCGGGAATCAGCCCGACGCCGACCTCGACGAGGCCGACATAGGTCTCCATCGCGGCGACGCGGCGCGCGCAATGCACGGCGATCTCGCAGCCGCCGCCGAGTGCCAGGCCGCGCATCGCCGCGACGACGGGCACCTGGGCGTAGCGGATGCGCAGCATCGCCTGCTGCAGTTCCTGCTCGATCGGCGCGATGCCCTTGCTGCCCTTTTGCATGAACACCGGCATCAGCGCCTCGAGGTTGGCGCCGGCCGAGAACACATCGTCGGGCGACCAGATCACGAGGCCCTGGTACGACTGCTCGGCGATCTCGACGGCCTTCAGCAGGCCTTCGGTGACCGCCGGGCTGATCAGGTGCAGCTTGCAGGTGATGCTGGCGACGAGCACGTCGGCGTCGAGCGCCCAGACGCGGATGTCGTCGTTGCGGTAGACCTCGGTGCCGCTCTGCAGCGGCTCGACGGCGCCGGCGCCGAGCACGGTCTCCGGGAAATACTGGCGCTGGTACACCGGCAGCGCGTTGCGCGGCACATAGGTCTTGCGCGACGCGCTCCACGAGCCCTCGGGCGTGTGGACGCCGCTGCGGCCGTCGAAGACCCAGTCGGGCAGCGGTGCCTTGGCGAGCGCCTTGCCGGCTTCGATGTCCTCCTTGACCCATTGCGCGACCTGCTGCCAGCCGGCTTCCTGCCAGAGCTCGAACGGACCCTGCTTCATGCCGAAGCCCCAGCGCATCGCGAAATCGATGTCGCGCGCGCAATCGGCGACATCCTTCAGGTGCACGGCGACGTAATGGAAACCGTCGCGCAGGATCGCCCACAGGAACTGCGCCTGCGGGTTCGTGCTCTCGCGCAGCAGCTTCAGGCGCTCGGCGGCCGGCTTCTTGAGGATGCGGTCGACGATGGGGTCGGCCTTGGCGCCGGCGGCGACGTAATCGCCCTTGGCCGGGTCCAGGCGCAGGATGTCCTTGCCGACCCGCTTGTAGTAGCCGGCGCCGCTCTTCTGGCCCAGCGCGCCCTGCTCGATCAGCTTGGCCAGCACCGGCGGCGTCGCGTAGCTGGGATGGAAGGGATCGTCGGCGAGGTTGTCCTGCAGCGTCTTGATGACATGCGCCATCGTGTCGAGGCCGACGACATCGGCGGTGCGGAAGGTGCCGCTGCTGGCGCGGCCGAACTTCTTGCCCGTCAGGTCGTCGACGACGTCGTAGCTCAAGCCAAAGGTTTCGGCTTCCTTGATCGTCGCCAGCATGCCGGCGACGCCGACGCGGTTGGCGACGAAGTTCGGCGTGTCGTGCGCGCGCACGATGCCCTTGCCCAGCGAGGTGGTGACGAAGGCCTCGAGCTGGTCGAGCACGCCGGCATCGGTCGTCGGCGTGTTGATCAGCTCGACCAGCGCCATGTAGCGCGGCGGGTTGAAGAAATGGATGCCACAGAAGCGCGGCTTGATGCTCGCGGGCAGCACCTCGCTGAGCTTGGTGATCGACAGACCCGAGGTGTTGCTGGCGACGATCGCGCTGGGAGACAGCGCCGGCGCGATCTTGCGGTAGAGGTCGAGCTTCCAGTCCATGCGCTCGGCGATGGCCTCGATGACGAGGTCGCATTCGGCCAGCAGCGCGAGGTCGTCGTCGTAATTCGCCTGGCGGATCAGCGCCGCGTCCTCGGGCACGCCCAGCGGCGCCGGCTTGAGCTTCTTCAGCCCCTCGACGGCCCTGGCGACGATGCCGTTCTTCGGCCCGTCCTTGGCCGCGAGGTCGAACAGCACGACGGGCACCTTGACGTTGACCAGATGGGCGGCGATCTGCGCCCCCATCACGCCGGCGCCGAGGACGGCGACCTTGCGCACTTGAAATCGACTCATGGGAACTCCTGTGGGGCTCATTCGACCCGTTGCCAGGTCTGGTTGCGATAGAACGGTCCGATGAAGCCGCGCACCTCGAGCGTCTTGCCGCCGTCCTTGGGGGTCAGCCGGACCCGGTAGGTCTTGCCGTTGTTCGGGTCGAGGATGGTGCCGCCGTCGTAATAGGGCTCGTCGGGGTTCTTCTTCACGCCTTCGATGATCGTCATGCCGAGCACCTTCTGGCCCTTGCGCGCATCGCTGCACTTGTCACACACGGCGTCCTGCTTGGCGGGGTCGAGCAGCTTGTCGATGCGCCCGCCGTAGACGCCGGCGGTGTCGGTGATGCGCACATAGGACTTGGCCTGGCCGCTCTCGTCGTCGATCGTCTTCCACAGCCCGGCGGGCGTGGACTGGCACCAGGCGGCGCCGGCGGCGAGCAGCAGCGCAGCGGCTGCGATCAGTGATTTCATCGCTGTCTCCTGTTCAGACTGTTCAGAACATCGATTCGTCCATCGCCAGCAGCGGCGCGACGCCGGCGCGCGCGCTGCGGATCAGCGCCGCCGTCTCGGGCAGCAGCTTGGCGAAGTAGAAGCGCGCCGTATGCAGCTTGGCAGTGTAGAAGGGGTCGCCGCCGCCCTGCCTGGCGAGCGCGACCTGGGCCATGCGGGCGAAGAAATACGCGAACACGAGGTGGCCGACGACGCGCAGGTAGTCGACCGCCGCGGCGCCGACCTCGTCGGCATTGCCCATCGCCTTCATGCCGAGCTCGGTCGTCAGCTTCGTGACCTTGTCGCCGAGGTCGGCCAGCGGGTTGATGAATTCCTGCATCGCCTCGTTCGTGCCCTCTTCCTCGACGAAGGCGGCGATCTGGCGGCCGAACTTCTTGAGCTTCGCGCCGTTGTCGGCCAGCACCTTGCGGCCCAGCAGGTCCAGGCTCTGGATCGTGTTCGTGCCCTCGTAGATCATGTTGATGCGGGCGTCGCGCACGTACTGCTCCATGCCGTTGTCGCGCACATAGCCATGGCCGCCGTAGACCTGCAGGCAGTTCGACGTCGCCTGCCAGGCGTTGTCGGTGATGAAGGCCTTGATGACCGGCGTCAGCAGCGCGACCAGGTCGGCGCAGTCGCGGCGCTCGGCCTCGTCGACGCTTTCCATTTCCTTGTCGAACTGCAGCGCCGTGTAGCAGGCCAGCGCGCGCGCGCCCTCGGCCCAGGCGCGCGCCGTCAGCAGCATGCGGCGCACGTCGGGGTGGACGATGATGGTGTCGGCCGGCTGCTCGGGGTGCTTGGCGCCGCTCAGGCTGCGCATCTGGATGCGGTCCTTGGCGTAGGCGACGGCGTTCTGGTAGGCGACCTCGGTCAGCCCCAGGCCCTGGTTGCCGACGCCCAGGCGCGCCGCGTTCATCATCACGAACATCGCCGCCAGGCCCTTGTTCGGCTCGCCGACGAGGGTGCCGACGGCGCCGTCGAGGTTGAGCTGGCAGGTCGAATTGCCGTGGATGCCCATCTTGTGCTCGATGGCGGTGCAGGTCACGGCGTTGCGCTCGCCGAGCGAGCCGTCGGCGGCGACCTGGTACTTGGGCACGACGAAGAGCGAGATCCCCTTGCTGCCCGTCGGCGCGTCGGGCAGTCGCGCGAGCACGAGGTGGACGATGTTGGGCGCCATGTCGTGCTCGCCGGCGCTGATGAAGATCTTCTGGCCGGTGATCGCGTAGCTGCCGTCGGCCCGCGGTGTCGCCTTGCTGCGCAGCAGGCCGAGGTCGGTGCCGCAATGCGGCTCGGTCAGGCACATCGTGCCGGTCCATACACCGCTGACGAGCTTGGGCAGGTAGGTCGACTGCTGCGCCGGCGTGCCATGGGCCTTCAGGCATTCGTAGGCGCCATGCGACAGTCCCGGGTACATCGTCCAGGCCTGGTTGGCCGAGTTGAGCATCTCGTACAGGCATTGGTTGAGCACCAGCGGCAGGCCCTGGCCGCCGTAGGCCGGGTCGCAACTCAGCGCCGGCCAGCCGCCGGCGACGTACTGGTCGTAGGCGGACTTGAAGCCCGCGGGCGTGCGCACCTCGTGCGTCGCCGCGTCGAGCGTGCAGCCCTGCAGGTCGCCGCCCTGGTTGAGCGGGAACACGACCTCGGCGGCGAACTTGCCGGCTTCCTCGAGCACGGCGTTGATGGTGTCGGCGTCGACTTCGGCGTGGCGCGGCAGGCGCGCCAGCTCGTCGGCCACGCCCAGCAGTTCGTGCAGCACGAAATGCATGTCGCGCAGCGGCGGGGTGTAGATCGGCATCGGAGGTCTCCTGGTGTTTCGGTGGGTCGGGGCTTCAGCGGCGCTGGCGCGGCGGCCGCGGCGCCGGGGTGCCGTAATGGCTGACGATACGTTCGAAGCCGGTGCGCGCGCGGTCGAGCACGCCGGGGATGCGCAGGAAGCGCGCGTCGTGGTGCAGCGCGAGGATCAGGCCGTGCATCTCGAACAGCACCTGCACGGGGTCGGCGTCGGGGCGCAGATGGCCCTGCTCGATGGCGCCGCGGATGGCGCGCTCGAGCGCCGCGTGCCAGGCCTGGACCATCGCCGCCAGCGCGTCGCGCACGGGGCCGGGCCGGTCGTCGAATTCGACGGCGCCGCTGATGTAGATGCAGCCCGAATCGAGCTCGACCGAGACGCGCCGCACCCAGCGCTCGAACAGCGCGCGCAGCCGCGGCAGGCCGCGCGGCTCGAGGATGGCGGGGAAGAACACCTCGTCCTCGAAGCGGCGGTGGTACTCGCGGATGACCGAGATCTGCAGCTCCTCGCGCGAGCCGAAATGGGCGAACACGCCCGACTTGCTCATCTGCATCAACTCGGCCAGGGCGCCGATCGACAGCCCTTCGAGCCCCATGTGCGACGCCAGGCCGACGGCGGCGTCGAGGATGGCGGCGCGCGTCGCCTGCCCCTTGTGCAGCGATTTGGCCGGATTCCTCGCGGCGCTCAGGGATTCAGGAGTCGAAGACAAGGCCGGGCCCGGAAAATCGAACGATCGTTCTATTCTGCCGGGTTCGAGGCGGGAGTTGAAGCCCGGATACCGACTTTTTCTAGGTTGCGCGGCCTAACCGGGAAGCCGTTGGACGCAGGCGACAGCGGCATCGCCATGCAACCGTCATGCTCAATGGTTTACGCTAGAGGGATGGACGTGCTCCAGCTCGACATCTCCGGGCGACCGCAGGCGTGGATTTCGCCGCGCGAGGCCGCCGTGTTGTACGCCAGCGATGCGGTCGCATGGACCTTGGGATCGACCTTCCATGTCATGCGCGGCGGCTACCAGCGCACGACCGGGTTGCAGTCGCGCATCGACGTGCACCCCATCGTCGCCGTGCGCGGCAGCGTCCCCAGCCGCGCCTGGCGCCAGGCACCGGCGCTGTCGAACCCGAAGCTGTTCGCACGCGACCGCAACATCTGCGCCTATTGCGGCGGTCATTTCCATGCCGACGAACTGACGCGCGAGCACATCGTCCCGGTCTCGCGCGGCGGGGTCGACAGCTGGATGAATTGCATTACGGCCTGTCGCACCTGCAACGGCTTCAAGGGCAACCGCCTGCCCGAGGAAATGAACCTCGCCCTGCTCTACCTGCCCTATGTGCCGAGCCTGCACGAGGACATGATCCTGCGCGGCCGGCGCATCGTCAGCGACCAGATGGACTTCCTGCTCGCCTCGGTGCCGCGCAGTTCGCGCCTGCACGGCTGAGGCGCGGCCGGCAACGCCGCGCAAGACTACTTTACCGACCGCGGCGCGCGCGCCACCGGGGAGCCGTCGTCGATCGTTCAAGATCGATGCCCTTGCGGCGCTGCACCGGCGCCCCCAGATCCCGCTCAGCCACTGGAGCCGCCATGCACAAGATCACCGCCACCGCCACCGCCATCGCCATCGCCATCGCGAGCCTGCTCGGGCTCGCCGCCTGCACGACCGCCGACCCCAACGTCTACAGCAGCTACGACGCCCAGCGCATGTCCACCGTGCTCGATGCGACGGTGATCGGCGTGCGGCCGGTCGTCATCGACGGCCAGCAGTCGGGCATCGGCGCCGCGGCCGGCAGCTTCGTCGGCAGCGTCGCCGGGTCGGGCGTCGGCGGCTATCGCGACTCGTTCGTCGGCGGCATCGTCGGCGCCGTCATCGGCGGCGTGATCGGCAATGCCACCGAGCGCGCCGCCACGCATCAGGACGGCGTCGAGCTGACGCTGCAGCTGCGCAACGGCGACCGGCGCGCGGTCGTGCAGGCGCGCGACAACGAGCAATTCGCGATCGGCGACCCGGTGATCGTCGTCATCACCGGCAACCGCGTCCGCGTGACGAAGGCACCCGTCACCGTCGTCCCCGCACCGCACTGAGTCCCGCGGCTCCAAGCCCGCCTGCGCGGGCTTGGACGGGACGAAGGCCGGAGCCCTGCGCGGATCCGGCTGAGTCCCGCGGCTCCAAGCCCGCCTGCGCGGGCTTGGACGGGACGAAGGCCGGACCCCTGCGCGGATCCGGCTGAGTCCCGCGGCTCCCAGCCCGCCCGCGCGGGCTGGGACGGGACGCAGGCCGGAGCCCGGTGCCGGTCGGGCTGGGTCCCGCGGTCGTGGAATCCGGCCGATTCGCCGGCCGGCGGCGGCCCGGACGGGCGCTGGCGGCGCGCCGATTCGATGAGAATCCCGGCTTGGGGCAGCTCGCCGATCCAGCGTATGAAGAAAATCCTCATCGTCGAAGACCACGCCGACATCCGGCGCCTGATCCGCATGACCCTCGAGTTCGAGGATTGCGAGATCCACGAGGCCCCCGACGCCAGCGCCGGCTGGGAGCAGGTGCAGGCCTTGCGCCCGGACATGGTGATGCTCGACGTGATGATGCCGGGGCCGCTCAACGGCCTCGACCTGTGCCGCATGATCAAGGCCGACGCGACGCTGCGCCATGTGCCGGTGATCGTGCTCTCGGCGCGCGGCGGCAGCAACGACCGCGAGGACGGCCTGCTCGCCGGCGCCGACGCCTATCTCGTCAAACCCTTCAGCCCGATGCAGCTCCTGGAGATGCTCGGCAGCTTCTCGGTGGAGGGCGGAAAGGCCGAACCGTGAGCGTCGCGACGCTCGCGGCGCCCGGCGCCGACGCGAGCAACTGCTACCCCGACGCGGCGGGAGCGCAGATGGAACGCATGGTGGCCGATTTCGGCCGCATGTACCGCGAGCGCAACGACGCGCTGCAGGAGGTCGCACGCGCCCATCACGACGCGCTGCTGCGGCTGGCGCGCGCGGCCGAGTACCGCGACGACGACACCGGCGTGCACATCGTGCGCATCGGCTACATCGCGGGACGCCTGGCCGAGCTGCTCGGCAGCGACCCGGCGCAGGCGCTGCTGCTGCGCCAGGCCGCGCCCATGCACGACATCGGCAAGATCGGCGTGCCCGACGGGGTGCTCAAGAAGCCGGGCGGCTTCACGCCCGAGGAGCGGGCCGTGATGAACCAGCATCCGCGCATCGGTGCCGAGATCCTCGGCCGCTCGCGCATCCCGCTGTTCCAGCTCGCGGCCGAGGTCGCGCTCGCGCACCACGAGCGCTGGGACGGCCGCGGCTACCCGGGCGGGCTCGCCGGCACGGCGATCCCGCTCTCGGGCCGCATCGTCGCCGTCACCGATTTCTTCGACGCCCTGACGATGGACCGCTGCTACCGCCCGGCGTTCAGCGACGCGCGGGCCGTCGAGATGCTGCGCGCCGAGCGCGGCCGCGCCTTCGACCCGGCCATCGTCGACACCTACCTCGCCCATGTCGGCGAGCTGATCGCGCTGCGCGACCGCGTCGGCAGCGAGCGGCTGGGGCTCACCGACCTCTCGGGTCTGGCCGACGTCACCGCGGTCAGCCCCGCCTGACGGCGCGGCCATGGACCCGCGCACGCCGGCCGCATCGCAGCGCTAGCCGCCGATGCAGGCACCGGGCCCCCGCGTCACGCTGGCCGCCGGCATCGCGCTGATGGCGGCCCTGCTGCTGGCGCTCGCCGCGCTGGCGCTGTACGACCGCAGCGAGCTCTTCGAGCGCCTGCAGGAGCGCAACGAACTGCTCGCGCGCCTGTACGCCGA
>JAGWVB010000417.1 GCA_018971105.1 Burkholderiales bacterium | reverse complement strand
CGCCGCCGGCGCCCCGGCCGCCGCCGCGCGCTGCGCGATTCGTGACGGATGCACGCCCGGCGCCGCCGCGCGCCCCACAAGGCCGGGCGGGAGCCAGGAATTCCGCGCCGGGCTGCCGATATCCCTGGTCAGCCGAGAAGAGTCTCGGATCCGATTCCGCTGCGCGCCAGGCGCGACCTCCATCCCCATTCCTGCCCCGTGTCGATGCGACCCGCCAGACCCGCTGTATCCACCCCAGGCGCCGCGGCGCAGCGACCGCAGGCCGCGGCGTCGCCGCAGCCGACCGGGCCGGTGCAGGCCCGGACCTACGAGCGCCATTGCGCCGCCATCGTCGAATCGTCGAGCGACCCCATCATCAGCCAGCGCCTGGACGGCGCCGTGCTGAGCTGGAACCCCGCCGCCGCGCGCCTGTTCGGCTACGGCGAGGACGAGATGCTCGGGCAATCGGTCGACCGCCTGCTGCCCGACGACAAGCCCGACGAGGAGCAGGCCCTGCTGCAACGCATCGGCCGCGGCGAGCGCGTCGGCAACTTCGAGACCCTGCGACGCTGCAAGTCCGGGCGCCTCGTCCATGTCTCGATCACGGCCTCGCCCATCCTCGACGCGCAGGGCCGGCCGGTCGGCGTGTCGAAGATCGTGCGCGACATCACCGAGCGCTACCGCGTCCAGCGCGCGATCTGGATGCAGGACAACTTCGACACGCTGACCGGGCTGCCCAAGCGCCGCCATTTCATCGCCACGCTCGAGGCCGGCCTCGAGCGGGCCGGCGCGGCGGGCCAGCGCCTGGCCGTGATGCATGTCGATCTCGACCGCTTCAAGCAGATCAACGGCGCGCTCGGCCGCGGCCGCGGCGACCAGCTGATCGCCGCCGCCGCGGCGCGGATCCGCCAGGTGCTGCGCCCGGGCGACAGCGCGGCGCGCGTCGGCGGCGACGAGTTCGGCGTCGCGCTGACGCCGCCCGGCGCGGCCGGGGAGATCGAGGCCGTCGGCCGCCGCATCGTCGAGGCCCTGGCCGAGCCGTTCAAGGTCGAGGCCGAGGACGTGTTCGTCTCCTGCAGCATCGGCGTCGCGACCTATCCCGACGACGGCACCGGCGCCGACGAGCTGATCCGCCTGGCCGAGATGGCGATGAACGAGGTCAAGCGCGCCGGCGGCAACGGCATCCGGCCGGTCACCTCGAGCATGGCCGAGGTGGCGCGGCGGCGCCTGACGCTGACGACCGACCTGCGGCGCGCGGTCGAGCTGGGGCAGCTGTTCCTGGTCTACCAGCCCATCGTCGACCTGCGCAGCGCCGTGGTGCGCAAATGCGAGGCGCTGCTGCGCTGGCGCCATCCGGAATACGGCATCGTCGGCCCGGTGCAGTTCATCCCGCTGGCCGAGGAGGCCGGGCTCATCGGCGGCATCGGCAACTGGGTGTTCGAGACCGCCACCGAGCAGATCAAGCGCTGGCGCGGCCGCTTCGGCGACGATTTCCAGGTCAGCATCAACATGTCGCCGCTGCAACTGCTCGACAGCGGCACCTTCGCCACGGACTGGATAGCCGACCTCTCGCGCCGCGGCGGCGACGCGGCGAACACCGTGATCGAGATCACCGAGAGCATGATGGTCAACCCCAGCACCGCCACCGCCAACCAGTTGCGCGCGCTGCGGCTGGCCGGGTTCCAGATCGCCATCGACGATTTCGGCACCGGCTATTCCTGCCTGTCGAACCTGAACCGGCTCGAACTCAACTACCTCAAGATCGACCAGACCTTCGTGCGCAACCTCGCCAACGGCGGCAAGGACCTGGCGCTGTGCAAGGCCATCGTCGCGATGGCGCATGCGCTCGGGCTCTCGGTCGTCGCCGAAGGCGTCGAGACGATCGCGGCGCACCGCCTGCTGCAGGACCTGGGCTGCGATTACGCCCAGGGCTATCTGTACGGGCGGCCGGTCGAGGTGCCGAGCATGGAGTCGAACTGGGACGATTCCTGGAACACGGCGGGCTGGCGTCGCGCCATGCTGCCGCCTCCGTCAGCCGCCGCGCCCGCCGCGGCGGACCCTGCCACCCCCGCGCGCGCCGATGCCGCCGCCGCGACCGCGCCGGTCCTCCGATGAGCAAGACACGCCCTGCGCAAAGACTCGGCAACCGCTGCCTGCGCGAGCTCGGCCTGGCGCACATCATCCTCGCCGATGCGCTCGTCGGCGGCACGGCCGACCGCCAGGCGCTGTGGGAATGGATGGCGGCGCTGCTGACCTGGTCGCGCGCGGCCCAGCTCGGCGGCATCGGCGAGGCCGAGATCGATGAGCTCTCGAACCTGGCCGTGCTGCTGACCCAGCGCTGCGAGGCGACCGGGCGCGTGAGCCTGAGCGACGACGAGAAGGACGCCGTGCGCCGGGGCTCGGTGGTGATGGACCAGCTCGCCGCCACGCTCGACCGCAGGACCGCGCGCGAGGTCGCGCGCTGGGCCGCGGCGACGATCCCGCGCCCCCTGCGCCAG
>JAGWVB010000416.1 GCA_018971105.1 Burkholderiales bacterium | reverse complement strand
GCGCCAGGTCCTCGCCCAGCGCCTGCGCGAGGTCGGCCGCGAGCGGCTGCGCCCAGCGCTGCTGCTCCAGGATGCGCACCGCGCCGCCGGCGTCGCGCAGCACCCATTGCGGCCGGTCGACGAGGGCCGGCAGCGTGACCGGCGCGACCTCGATGGGCGCCGGCGGCCAGGCCGCAGGCGGCGGGCGCAGCGTGTGGAAGGTCTCGACGGGAGCCGCCGCGCAGGCGCCGAGCAGCGCGGCGGCGCCGAGCGCGAGTGCGAGCGTGGCGGGGGTGGCGCGCTGCGGCTCGGGCTTCATCGGCGATCCTCGGGCTTGCCGCGCAGCAGCGACTCGGGGTGGCGTTCGAGGTAGTCGGCCAGCGTGCGCAGCGCCTGCGCCGCCTGGCTCACCTCGGTCAGCGTGGCGCCGGCCTGCGCCGGCAGCGGCGCGCCCGGCTGCACCAGGTGGTCGACCGAGTCCAGCGTGCGGTTGAGCCCGGCAAGCGTGCGCCGCGCGTCGACCAGCGTCGCGCGCGCCTCGGGCGTGAGCTCGCCGCCCATCTGCAGCACGAGCGCGTCGGTGTGCGTCAGCGCCGCCTGCGCCGCGGCCAGCGTGCCGTGCACGTCCTGCGCCACCTGGTCCAGCGGCAGCTTGGCGATCTTGTCGGTGATGTCGGCAAGCGCGTCCTGGAAGCTGTCGAGGCTGCCGGGCACGGTCGGGAACAGCGGCGGGTCGCGCCGCCAGTCGACGCGCGCGGCCGCGGCGCGCGGGAAGTAGTCGAGCGCGACATAGAGCTGGCCGGTGAGCAGGTTGCCGTTGCGCAGCTGGGCGCGGAAGCCCTTGGCCGTCATCAGGTCGAGCGTCTCGCGATCGCTCAGCGGCTGCGTGCGGCGCGTCGAGGGCAGCGTCGGCAGCCGGCCCGGATAGACGCGGATGCGCACGGCGATGCGCGGCTCGGGGTTCGCGGCGTCGGGACGGCTCTCGATGTCGATCGCCGTCACCTCGCCGATCGACAGGCCGCGGAACTCGACCGGCGCGCCGACCTGCAGCCCGCGCACCGACGACGCGAACAGCGCCAGGTAGTCGTGACCCTCGAGGTCGGGCTGCTTGAGCGCCAGCGTGCGGTCCGGGTAGAGCGTGAAGACGGTGTCGGCGCCCGCCTCGGTCTCGCCGGGGCGCCCGCCGACCGTCGTGTCCTGGAACGCGATGCCGCCGCCGACGATGCTGGCCAGCGACTGCGTGCGCAGGTGGACGCCGTCGACGCCGATCGAGACATCGACCCCGCTCGCGTGCCAGAAGCGCGAGCGCTGGCTGACGAAGCGGTCGTAGGGCGCGTTGACGAAGACGGTGAAGGTGACGGCGGCGCCGTCGGCGTCGAGGTCGGCGGCGACGACCTGCCCCACCGGCACGCGGCGGTAGTACAGCGGCGAGCCTATGCTGACCGAACCCATGGTCGAAGCCTTGAGCTTGAAGCGCCGCCCGGCGACGCCGGCGGTGACGATGGGCGGCACCTCGAGGCCGACGAAGCGGCGCTGCTCGACGCGCGAGCGGCCGATGTCGAGGCCGATGTAGGGGCCCGAGAGCAGCGTGCCCAGGCCGCTCACGCCGCTCACGCTGACCTGCGGGCGCACGATCCAGAAGCGGCTGTCGGCGACGAGCATGGTGTCGATGCCGGCGAACTTCTTCAGCTCGGCCCGGACCTCGACCCGCGCGTGGTCGGGCGTGAGGCGGATCGCCGTCACGGTGCCGATGTCGACATCCTTGTAGCGGACCTTGGTCTTGCCCGCCTCCAGACCTTCGGCGCCGAGGAAGCTGATCGTGATCACCGGACCGCGGTCGAACCAGGCCTTGGCGCCCAGCCACAGCCCGACGACGACGGCGATCACCGGCACGAGCCAGATCAGCCAGCCCGCCCAGGGCGAGCGCGGCTCGATGCGGACCGAAGGCAGTGGCGGCGGCGGTGGCGCCGGCACGGGCACGGGCACGGGCGCGTCGGCAGCGATCGGGTTCTCGTCCATCGCTCAGCGCCGGCGCGGCGCGTCCCAGATCAGGCGCGGGTCGAAGGCATGCGTGGCCAGCATCGTCAGCACGACGACGGCGCCGAAGGCGATCGCGCCCGGACCCGGCGTGATCGCCGCCAGCGCGGGGATGCGCACCAGCGCCGCGAGCAGCGCGACGACGTAGATGTCGAGCATCGACCAGCGCCCGATCGCGACCAGCGCGCGGTACAGGCGCGCGCGCCGCGTGCGCCCGCGCTGCCAGCCCAGGCGCACCGCCAGCAGCAGGTAGCTCAGGACGACGAGCTTGGCCATCGGCACGACGATGCTGGCCACCAGGACGAGCAGCGCCAGCGGCCAGGAGCCGCCCTGCCAGAGCAGGACGATGCCGCCGAAGATGGTGTCGCTCTCGGATCCCTGCAGCGAGGCCAGCACCGACACCGGCAGCAGGTTGGCCGGCACGTAGAGCAAGGCCGCGGCCAGCAGCAGCGCCGCGCAGCGCGACGCC
>JAGWVB010000124.1 GCA_018971105.1 Burkholderiales bacterium | reverse complement strand
ACGATGCGCGAGACGCCCTGCTCCTGCATCGTCACGCCGATGAGCTGCTGCGCCATCTCCATCGCGATCTTGTTGTGGCTGATGAAGAGGAACTGCGTGCCCGCGCTCATCTCGGTGACGAGCTTGCGGTAGCGCTCGGTGTTGGCGTCGTCCAGCGGCGCGTCGACCTCGTCGAGCAGGCAGAACGGCGCCGGATTGAGCTGGAAGATCGCGAACACGAGAGCGATCGCGGTGAGCGCCTTCTCGCCGCCCGAGAGCAGGTGGATGGTGCTGTTCTTCTTGCCCGGCGGCTGCGCCATCACCTGCACGCCGCTGTCGAGGATCTCGGTGCCGGTCATCACCAGGCGCGCATTGCCGCCGCCGAACAGGCTCGGGAACATGCGACCGAAATGCTCGTTGACCTGGTTGAAGGTGCTGGCGAGCAGGTCGCGCGTCTCGAGGTCGATCTTCTGGATCGCGTCCTCGAGCGTGCCCATCGCCTCCTGCAGGTCGGCATTCTGGGCGTCGAGGAAGGTCTTGCGCTCGCGCGACGCGGCGAGTTCGTCCAGCGCCGCGAGGTTCACCGCGCCGAGCGCGGCGATCTCGCGCTGGATGCGGTCGATCTCGGTCTGCAGGCCCCAGAGCTTGACGCCATCGTCGGCGATGCGCCGGGCGAGCGCTTCGAGGTCGACCTCGGCCGCCGCCAGCTGTTCGAGGTATTGCGCGCCGCCGAGCTGCGCCGCCTGCTGCTCGAGCTGCAGCTTGGTGATCTGCTCGCGCAGCGGCTCGAGGCTGCGTTCGTGGCTCTGCTTGAGTTCCTCCGAGCGCCGCAGCTGCGCGGCGAGATCGTCGTAGCGGCTGCGCGCCAGCCCCAGCGCCTGCTCGCGTTCGAGCTTGAGCGCCAGCGCCGCCTGCAGTCCCGATTGCGCGGCGACGTCGTCGAAGCCGCCGAGTTCGAGTTCGAGCTGTTCGCCCGCCTGGACATTGGCCGCCATCTGCGCCGCCGCGGTCTCGATGCTGCGCTGCAGCTCGTCGCGCCGCGCCGCCAGCGCACGCGCCTGGAAGCGCGCCTCCTGCGCCTGGCGCTCGAGCGCGCGCTGCTGCTCGCGCGCGTCGGCGAGGCGGCGTTCGGCGGCGATCACCGCGTCATCGAGCTCGGCATGGCGCTCCTGCGTGTTCGCGAGCTCGATGTCGAGCTCCTCGAAGCGCGCCTCGCCGGTGGCCTTGCGTTCCTCGAGCGCTTCGAGCTGGGCGTCGACCTCGGCCAGCTCCTCGGCGAGCTGGTCGCGCCGCGTCGTCGCGGCCTCGGCCTGCTGGCTCAGCCGCAGCAGCTCGACATGCAGGCCATGCGCGCGGTTCTGCGCCTCGGCCGCCTCGCGGCGCGCCGTCTGCAGGCGCTGGCCGGCATCGGTGTACGCGGCCTCCAGCCGCACCGAGGCGGCGCGCGCCTCGTCGACGATCAGCGCCTGCGCGCGCTGGCGGCGGTCGAGGTTCTCGATCTCCTGCGCGCGCCCCAGCATGCCGGCCTGTTCGGTGTCGGGGGCGTAGAACGCGACCGCGTGCGGCGAGACCGCATGGCCCTCGGGCGTCATGATGGCCTCGCCATGCGTGAGCTGGCTGCGCTGGGCCAGTGCCTCGTCGAGGGTGGCCGCGGTGTAGACGCCCTCGAGCCAGTCGGAGAGCAGGGCCTGCAGGCCGGCATCGCCCAGGCGCAGCCGCTCGGCCAGGCGCGGCAGCGTGCGGTGGGTGCCGGCCGTGGCGCCCTGCGGCAGGGCGTAGAAGGCCAGCCGCGTCGGCGGCGCATCGGCGGCGAAGGCGCGCACGGTGTCGAGGCGGCCGACCGCCAGCGCGTTGAGCCGCTCGCGCAGCGCCGCTTCGAGCGCCGTCTCCCAGCCGGTCTCGATATGCACCTGGGTCCATAGGCCCTGCAGGCCGGCCAGGCCATGCTTTTCGAGCCAGGGCTTGAGCTTGCCCTCGGTCTGGACCTTGGCCTGCAGCGCGCGCAGCGCCTCGAGCCGCGCCGCGATGTCGGCGAGCTGGCCCGATTCCTGGTTCACCGTCGCCTGCGCCGCGCGGCGGCGTTCGTCGAGCTCGGGCACCTGCTCGGAAAGCTCGTGCAGCCGCGCCTCGGCGGTGCCATTGGCTTCGGCGGCCGCGGCTTCCTGTGCCTGGATCGCCGCGAGCCTGGCGAGGTCGGGCGCCTGCAGCCCCTGGCGCTCGCCGGCCAGGCGCTCGCGCCGCGTGCGCAGCGCGCGCGACTGCTCCTCGATGCTGCGGCTCTCGGCCGCCAGCACCTGGATCTGCTGCTGCACCTGGGCCACGGCGTGGCGCTGCTGGTTGCTCGTCGATTGCGCGGCGCGCACCGCGTCCTCGAGCGTCGGCAGCTCGTGCGCCTGCTCCTCGGCCTGCCCGGCCAGCGTGCCGGCCTCCTCGTCGGCGGCCTCGATGCGGGCGCCGATCGCGTCGATCTCGGCGCGCGCCTGCGCCTGCCGCTCGGCCCATTGCGCGTGCTGCGACTTCAGCTCGGCCAGTCGCTGCTGGGCGCGGGCGCGGCCCTCGACGACATAGCGGATGCGCTCCTCGAGCCGGCTCACCTCGAGCGCCGCCTCGCCGAGCCAGCCCTGCTTGGCATGCAGCTCGTCGCTGGCGGCGTAATGGGCCTGGCGCACCGATTCGAGCTCGGCCTCGGTGTGGCGCAGTTCGGCCGCGCGCGCCTCGAGCGCGTTGACGGCCTCGCCATGCGCGGCCTTGACGCGCGCTTCCTCGCTCGCGGCGTCGCGGTGCTTGAGGAACCAGAGCTGGTGCAGCTTGAGCGTGCCCTGCTCCTGCAGCGCGCGGTACTGGCTCGCGACCTCGGCCTGCGACTCGAGCTTGGCCAGGTTGCCGTTGAGCTCGCGCAGGATGTCGTCCACGCGGGTCAGGTTCTCGCGCGTGTCCTTGAGCCGGTTCTCGGTCTCGCGCCGGCGTTCCTTGTACTTGCTCACGCCGGCGGCCTCCTCGAGGAACAGCCGCAGTTCCTCGGGGCGGCTCTCGATGATGCGGCTGATCGTGCCCTGGCCGATGATGGCGTAGGCGCGCGGGCCCAGACCGGTGCCGAGGAACACGTCCTGCACGTCGCGCCGGCGCACCGGCTGGTTGTTGATGAAGTAGCTGCTGCTGCCGTCGCGCGTGAGCACGCGCTTGACGGCGATCTCGGCGTAATGGTTCCACTGGCCGCCGGCGCGCGCGAGCTGGTTGTCGAAGACGAGCTCGACGCTGGCGCGGCTGGCGGGCTTGCGGTGGCCGGATCCGTTGAAGATCACGTCCTGCATGCTCTCGCCGCGCAGCTCGCTGGCCTTGCTCTCGCCCAGCACCCAGCGCACGGCATCCATGATGTTGCTCTTGCCGCAGCCGTTGGGCCCCACCACGCCCACGCGCTGCCCCGGCAGCTGGAACGTGGTGGGTTCGGCGAACGACTTGAAGCCCGCGAGCTTGATCTGGGTGAGGCGCATCGGCGGCGGCGGAGGGCCCGTGCAATTGCTGACGCAAGTGCTTGATTTGAATGAAAAAATGCGCTCTGGACGGGAGCGCAAGCGGGCATCGATGATAGCATCGCGGCCCTCCCGGAATCCTTCCATCATGGCCCGCAAGACCCCCACCCGACGCCTCGCCCCTGCCGTGCCGCCCTCGGCGCCGAGCAAGGACCTGCAGGTGTTTCCGAACCCGGCTCCCGAGCGCGATTACGTGATCCGCTTCGACGTGCCCGAATTCACCTGCCTGTGCCCGCTCACCGGCCAGCCCGATTTCGCGCATTTCGAGATCGAGATCGTGCCCGACCGCCGCTGCGTCGAACTGAAGAGCCTGAAGATGTACTTCTGGAGCTTCCGCAACGAGGGCGCTTTCCACGAGAAGGTGACCAACACCATCGCCGACGACATCGTCGCCGCGATCGCGCCGCGCTTTCTCGCGATCCGCGCCGACTGGTTCGTGCGCGGCGGCATCGGCACCCATGTGACGGTCGAGCATCGCCAGAAGGGCTGGAAGCCGCAGCCCAAGGTCGAGCTGCCTTCGGCTTGACGGCCTGGAGACGTGACCCCCTGATGGTCCGCTTGCGCGCGCTCGAAACCCCAGCCGCGTCGCCCGCGCCGCGGGCCCCGGAGCGTCCGGCGTACCAGAAATTTGCCGTCGACGTGCGCCCGAGCGCCATCGACGGCCAGGGCGCCTTCGCCGCCGAGGCGATCCCGGCGCGGCGCAAGATCGGCGAGATCCGCGGCGAGAGCATCAGCGTCGCCGAGGCGCGCATCCGCGCCACGCGCACCGAACGCATCATGATCGTCGAGCTCTCGGCGCGCCGCGCGATCGACTTCAGCCGCAGCGCCGACCCGATGCGCTACACGAACCACAGCTGCCTAGCGAACGCGCGCCTGTGCATACGCCAGGGACGGGTCGAGTTCTACGCGCTGCGCGACATCGCGCCGCACGAGGAGATCGTCGTCAACTACGGGGAGACCCATCACGAGGGCCGGCTCGCCTGCCGCTGCGGCGCTCCGGGCTGCGTCGGGCGCCTGTAGCCCGCAGGTGCCTGCGCATCGCTCCCGGATAATCCCGGGCATGAACCCCCTGCTGCAGAAGCTGCACCCCTACCCGTTCGAGCGCTGGCGCGAACTGACGAAGGACATCGTTCCGAATCCCGCCCTGAAGCCGATCAGCCTGGGCATCGGCGAGCCGCGCCACGCGACACCGAAGCTGATCGAGGACGCGCTGATGCAGGCGCTGCCCGCGCTGTCGTCGTATCCGGCGACCATCGGCGATCCGGCCTTGCGCCAGGCTTTCTGCGGCTGGGTGCAACGCCGCTACGGCGCCACGCTCGACGCGCAGACCCAGGTGCTGCCGGTGAACGGCTCGCGCGAGGCGCTGTTCGCGCTCGCCCAGACCGTGATCGATCCGACGCGTGCGGGTGCCACCGTCGTCTGCCCGAATCCCTTCTATCAGATCTACGAAGGCGCGGCGCTGCTCGCCGGCGCGCAGACCGTATACGTGCCGAGCGACCCGGCGCGCAATTTCGCCGCCGACTGGTCCGCCGTCGACGCCGCGACCTGGGCGCGCACGCAACTGCTCTACGTCTGCTCGCCCGGCAACCCGACCGGCGCGGTGATGCCGCTGGCCGAATGGCAGACGCTGTTCGAGCTCAGCGACCGCCACGGCTTCGTCATCGCCAGCGACGAGTGCTACTCGGAGATCTATTTCCGCGACGCGCCGCCGCTGGGCTCGCTCGAGGCCGCGCGGCGCCTGGGCCGCGGCGATTTCCGCCGCCTCATCGCGCTGACCAGCCTGTCCAAGCGCAGCAACGTCCCGGGCCTGCGCTCGGGCTTCGTCGCCGGCGACGCGGACGTCATCCGCGCGTTCCTGCTCTACCGCACCTACCATGGCGGCGCGATGGGCGGCATGGTGCAGCGCGCCAGCCTCGCGGCCTGGAACGACGAGGCCCATGTCGTCGCCAACCGCGAGCAGTACCGCGCCAAGTTCGCGCAAGTGATGCCGCTGCTCGAGCCGGTGCTCGACGTCGCGCTGCCCGACGCCTCGTTCTACCTCTGGGCCGGCGTGCCCGGGGGCGACGAGATCGCCTGGTCGCGCGGCCTGCTCGCTCAATACAATGTCGCGGTCCTGCCGGGCAGCCTGCTCGCCCGCGCAGTCCCCGGCCACCAGCCGCCCAACCCGGGATCGGGACGCATCCGCATGGCGCTCGTCGCGCCCTTGGCCGAATGCATCGAAGCCGCCCGCCGCATCGTCACCTACCAGGAATCACGCCAGCCATGAGCCATCCACTGCAAGCGACCATCGACCTCGCCTGGGAGGGCCGCGCCGAGATCTCGGCCATCAACGCGCCGCAGGTGCGCGAGGCCGTCGAGCAGGTGATCGCCGAACTCAACGCCGGCCGCCTGCGCGTGGCCGAGCGCCGCGGCGTCGGCGACTGGGTCGTCAACCAATGGGTCAAGAAGGCCGTGCTGCTGAGCTTCCGGCTGAGCGACAACAAGCCGATCAAGGCCGGCGATCTCGGCTTCTACGACAAGGTGCCGACGAAGTTCTCCCATCTCGACGAGTCCGCGCTGGCCGCCAGCGGCGTGCGCGTCGTGCCGCCCGCCGTCGCGCGCCGCGGCAGCTACCTCGGCCGCAACGTCGTGCTGATGCCCAGCTACGTCAACATCGGCGCCTATGTCGACGAGGGCACGATGGTCGACACCTGGGCCACCGTCGGCTCCTGCGCGCAGATCGGCAGGAACGTGCACCTGTCGGGCGGCGTCGGCATCGGCGGCGTGCTCGAGCCGCTGCAGGCCAATCCGACCATCATCGAGGACAACTGCTTCATCGGCGCGCGCAGCGAGGTCGTCGAGGGCGTCATCGTCGAGGAGAACTCGGTCATCAGCATGGGCGTGTACATCGGCCAGAGCACGAAGATCTACGACCGCGCCAGCGGCAGCGTCAGCTACGGCCGCATCCCGGCCGGCAGCGTCGTCGTCTCGGGCAACCTGCCCGCGGCCGACGGCACGCACAGCCTGTATTGCGCGGTGATCGTCAAGAAGGTCGACGCCGGCACGCGCGCCAAGACCTCGATCAACGAGCTGCTGCGCACCTGAAGCGGCGCTGAACCGTATCCGCTGCCTGGGAGGCGACGATGGCCAACAATCTCGAACGCGTGCTGCGCCTGATGGCGGAGAAGAACGCCTCCGACGTCTACATGTCGGCCAACACGCCGATCCTGATCAAGATCAACGGCCAGATCCTGCAGCTC
Source organism: Burkholderiales bacterium (assembly GCA_018971105.1). Taxonomy (GTDB): domain Bacteria; phylum Pseudomonadota; class Gammaproteobacteria; order Burkholderiales; family Burkholderiaceae_C; genus Rubrivivax. The sequence continues at coordinate 6,362 of JAGWVB010000124.1, read as the reverse complement.
TCGGACCAGGTGCTGGGCGCGCAGCAGACGCGCTCGCTGCTGGCGGAGATGCTGCCGCCGCAGCAGCTCGAGGAGCTCGACGACACCGGCGAGCTCAACGTCGGCCTCAGCGTCGCGCGCGTCGGCAGCTTCCGGCTTTCGGCCTTCAAGCAGCGCGGCTCGATCGCCGCGGTGATCCGCTGCATCCCGTTCGAGATCCCGTCGCTCGATTCGCTGGGCCTGCCGCCGATGCTCTCGCAGCTCGTGAGCGAGAAGCGCGGGCTGATCCTGCTCGTCGGCGCCACCGGCACCGGCAAGAGCACGACGCTGGCGAGCATGCTCGAATGGCGCAACCAGCAGATGACGGGCCATATCCTGACGATCGAGGACCCGATCGAGTTCCTGTTCACGAACAAGAAGAGCGTCGTCAACCAGCGCGAGGTCGGCCGCGACACGCAGAGCCTGCAGACCGCGCTGCGCAACGCGCTGCGCCAGGCGCCCGACTGCATCCTGATCGGCGAGATCCGCGACCGCGAGACGATGACCTCGGCGCTGTCGTACGCGCTCTCGGGCCATCTCGTGCTGGCGACGCTGCACGCCAACAACAGCTATCACGCGCTCGGCCGCATCCTGTCCTTCTATTCGGCCGAGGCACGGCCGACGCTGCTCGCCGACCTCGCCGCCGGCCTGCGCGCGATCATCTCGCAGCGCCTGCTGCGCGCCAACAGCGGCACGCGCATCCCGGCCGTCGAGGTGCTGCTCAACACCAAGCTGATCTCGGAGCTGATCGAGAAGGGCGACCTCTCGGGCGTCAAGGAGGCGGTCGAGAAGTCGCTCGCCGAGGGATCGCAGACCTTCGAGGTCGACCTCGCCCGCCTCATCAACGAGGGCGTGATCTCGCGCGACGAGGGGCTGGCGCATGCCGATTCGCCGACCAACCTGCTGTGGCGGCTGCAGAACGACCAGGCCCCGCTCTCGCGCATCGCGCCGAAGAAGGAGGAGAGCGAAACCGCCAGCTTCACCGAGCTGACGATCGACGTGCGTCCCGAGGACTCGCGCACCTCGCCGCCGCCGCCCTGGAACATCCCCCGATGACCGCGGCGGCCGCGACGACGTTGATCGCCCTCGTCGATCGCATGGCCGAGCGGCTCGAGGCCGCGGGACTCGCCTACGGCCACGGCACGACCAACGCGTACGACGAAGCGGCCTGGCTCGTGCTGTGGAAGCTCGGCCTGGGGCTGGATGCGCTGGACGCCCATGCGGGCGATGACATCGCGCCGGCGCAGGTCGCCGCGGTCGAGGCGCTGATCGCCGAGCGCATCGCCACCCGCCGCCCCGCGGCCTACCTCACCGGCGAGGCCTGGCTGCAGGGCGTGCCGTTCCACGTCGACGAGCGCGTCATCGTGCCGCGCTCGCTCATCGCCGAGCCGCTGGCCGACGGCACGCTCGACGCCTGGCTGTCGGCGCAGACGCGGCAGGTGCTCGACCTGTGCACCGGCAACGGCAGCCTGGCGGTGCTGGCCGCGCTCGCCTGGCCCGAGGTGCAGGTGCGGGCCACCGACCTCGCCGCCGAGGCGCTCGCGGTGGCGCGCCGCAACGTCGATCGCCATGGCTTGCAGCAACGCATCACGCTGGCCCAGGGCGACGGCTGGGCCGCGGCACCCGGCCGCTACGACCTCATCCTCTGCAATCCGCCCTACGTGAACCGCGCCTCGATGCACCGGCTGCCGCCCGAATACCGGGCCGAACCGGCGCTGGCGCTCGACGGCAACCGCGCCGGCGGCAGCGACGGCATGGACTTCATACGCGAGCTGATCCGGCAGACGCCGGCGCACCTGAACGTCGACGGCATCCTCGTGCTCGAGATCGGCCACGAGCGTGACCATTTCGAAGCCGCCTTCCCCGAACTCGATCCGATCTGGCTGCCGACGAGCGCCGGCGACGACCAGGTCCTCCTTTTGCAGGCCGAAGCCTTTTCATGATCACCATCCGCAACATCACGCTGCGCCGCGGCACCAAGGTCGTGCTGCAGGAGGCCGGCGTGACCCTGCAGCCGGGCGAGAAGGTCGGCCTCATCGGCCGCAACGGCGCCGGCAAGTCGAGCCTGTTCGCGCTGCTGACGAACCGGCTGCATGCCGACGCCGGCGATGTCGAGATCCCGCCGCGCTGGCGCGTCGGCGAGGTCGCCCAGGACATGCCCGAGACCGAGGACGGCGCGACCGAGTTCGTGCTCCAGGGCGACCGGCCGCTGCAGGCGGCGCAGGCGGCGCTGGCCGCGGCCGAGGCCAGCGGCGACGGCCATGCGATGGCCGAGGCGCATCTGCAGCTCGACGAGGCGGGCGCCTTCGATGCGCGCGCCCGCGCCCAGGCGCTGCTGCTCGGTCTGGGCTTCAAGAACGAGCAGCTCGACGCGCCGGTGAACAGCTTCTCGGGCGGCTGGCGCATGCGGCTGCAGCTGGCGCGGGCGCTGATGTGCCCGGCCGAGCTGCTGCTGCTCGACGAGCCGACCAACCACCTCGACCTCGACGCGCTCGTCTGGCTCGAGGCCTGGCTCAAGCGCTTCGACGGCCTGATGATCGTCATCAGCCACGACCGCGAGTTCCTCGATGCGATCACGCGCGTCACGGTGCACCTCGACGAGCGCACGCTGACCCGCTACGGCGGCAACTACAGCGCCTTCGAGGAGATGCGCGCCGAGCGGCTGTCGCTGGCCGCGGCGGCTTTCTCGAAGCAGCAGGACCGCATCGCGCATCTGCAGAAGTTCATCGACCGCTTCAAGGCCAAGGCGAGCAAGGCCAAGCAGGCGCAGAGCCGCGTCAAGGCGCTGGCGCGGATGGAAAAACTCGCGCCGGTGCTGACCTCCAGCGATTTCGATTTCGAGTTCCGCGAGCCGCTGAGCCTGCCGAATCCGATGCTCAGCTTCGACGCCCTCACCTGCGGCTACGGTGACAAGCCCATCGTCCGCGACTTCAGCCGCAGCGTGCTCGCCGGCCAGCGCATCGGCGTGCTCGGCGCCAACGGCCAGGGCAAGTCGACGCTGGTCAAGACCATCGCCCATGCGCTGGCGCCGCTGTCCGGCCGCATGACCGAGGGCAAGGGACTCGTGATCGGCTATTTCGCGCAGCAGGAGGTCGACGTGCTCTCGCTCGACGACGGCCCGCTGATGCACATGGTGCGGCTGGCGCGCGACATCGGCCCCGCGGCGCGCGAACAGGAGCTGCGCGACTTCCTCGGCAGCTTCCGCTTCACCGGCGAGATGGTGCAGCAGCCGGTCGGGTCGCTGTCGGGCGGCGAGAAGGCGCGCCTCGTGCTGGCGATGCTCGTCTGGCAGCGCCCCAACCTGCTGCTGATGGACGAGCCCACGAACCACCTCGACCTGACGACGCGCGAGGCGCTGTCGATCGCCCTCAACGAGTTCGAGGGCACCGTCATGCTGGTCAGCCACGACCGCGCGCTGCTGCGCGAGACCTGCGACGAGTTCTGGCTCGTCGCCGGCGGCAGCGTCCAGCCCTTCGACGGCGACCTCGACGACTACCAGCGCTGGCTGCTCGAGGTATCGCGCGCGGCGGCCAAGGGTCAGCCGGCGCCGCCGGTGCCGCGTGCCGCGGTGGCGCAGGCGCCCGAAGCCGCACCCGAGCGCGGCCCCAAGGCCGATGCAAAACCGCGCACCGCCGCGCCGCGCGACGACCGCAAGAACGCCGCAGCGGCGCGCTCGCAGGTCGCCAACCGCACGCGTCCGATGCGCCAGGAGGTGCAGCAGATCGACGCCCGGCTGCACAAGCTGGCGGACGAGAAGACCGAGCTCGAGGAACAGCTCGCGCGCGGCAAGCGCCCGCCGGCCGAGATCGCCGAGACCGGCAGGCGCCTGAACCACATCGCGGCCGAAATCGCTATGCTGGAGGAACGCTGGCTCGAGCTGCAGTCGGAGATCGAAGCCATCACCACCGCCGGATAAGCAAGGAGCGCCCATGGCCATCGAGCAAGCCGTCTACACCGCCCACGCGACATCGACCGGAGGCCGCACCGGCACCTCGGCCACCGACGACGGGCGCCTGAAGGCGACGCTGTCCACGCCCAAGCAACTGGGCGGCGACGGCGGCGCCGGCACCAACCCCGAGCAGCTCTTCGCCTGCGGCTATTCGGCCTGCTTCATCGGCGCGATGAAGGCCGTCGCCGGGCGCCAGAAGATCGCCCTCCCGGCCGAGGTCTCGATCACCGCCGATGTCTCGATCGGCCCGATGACGGGCAAGCCCGGAGCCTTCGGCATCGCCGTGGCGATGGCGATCTCGGTGCCCGGCATGGACCGGGCCGCGGCGCAGGCGCTGGTCGCCGCCGCGCACGAGGTCTGCCCCTATTCGAACGCGACGCGCGGCAATATCGACGTCACGCTCATCGTCGTCTAGCCGGCAGCGGGGGGCGGCGGCGCGTTCGGGTCGAAGGCCGGCGCCGCGGCGGCGGCCGCGATCAGTGGCCCGAGAGCGTCGTCAGCAGCCCGGCGATGCCCAGCCCCAGCGCCGCCAGCGCATCGCCGGCGATGAGGCCGCCGCCGATGAGCGAGGTGCTGTTCATGTCCTCGGGCAGCGCCGCCTCGCCCGGCTTCGGCGCCGGCCTGGGCAGGCTGTTGATCAGGCTCGAGACGATGCCCCCGCCGCCGAACCACAGCGCCGTGTTGAGGTTGACGAAGCCGCCGAACGACAGCGCATAGGGCGAGGGCAGGATCACCGCGTCGAGCAGGAAGCCGACGCCGTAGCCGACCTTGCCGCCCTCGACATAGCGCCGGTAGGCGGGGCTGCGGTGGATGAGCTTGCGCAGCAGCTCGATCGCGAAACCGATCGCCACGCCGACCCAGATCGCCGTGCGCTGGTAGGGCTTGTCGTCGGTGAGGCTGCGCAGCACGCCGACGATCTTGTAGGTCATCGCCGCGCTCCATTGCGCCGGCTGCTGGCCCGCCTTCATCACCGTCTGGTCGAGCAGCAGCACCGGGTAGGCGGCCATGAACAGGCGCGCGAACACGACCGAGAGGATGGCGCCCATCAGGATGCCCAGCGCCTGGTAGCGGAACTGCAGCACGCGGTTCGTGCCCAGGCGCCAGCCGGTCGAGCGGTCCTGCTGCATGTCGCAGGCCACCGTCGTCGAGACCAGCAGCACGGCGCCGGCCATGAGGCCGACGGCCGGGTCCTTGAGGCCGAGCACGGCCATCAGCACGACGCTGACGACGAAGGCCGAGGAGATCGGGTTCGAATCGCTGATGCCGACCGAGATGCCGTTGACGACCGCGAACAGGAACACGAGGGCGATGGCGAAGACGAGGAAGCCGATCGGCGCGCCCAGCACCGCATGCCCGGTGGCGACGATGCCCGCGCCCCAGCACAGCACCCACAGCACGAGCCGGCGCGTGTTCGTGCGCTGCCATTCGGCCTGTGCCGGCGCCGGTGCAGCGGCACCGGCGCGCACGCGGTGCAGCGCCTGCCAGAAGATCTGCGCCAGATCAACGGCCGCCGCGCCCATGATGGTGCCCAGGGCGATGAGGAACATGATCTTGCGGAACGGATCGCCGGGCTGGAGCCAGCCGATGGAGACGAAATACGGTGTCAGCGCGACGCCGAGCAGGCCGCCGACGATGGCCGGGATGCCGATGCGCGCGCCCACCACCATGCCGGCGCCGAAGGTCGAGGTCGAGAGGTCGATCGCACCCAGCGCCGCGATCTTGGCCGCGCCGATGCCGCCGGCGATGCCGGCGAGGGCGCCGGTGCCGAGCCGGCCCACCGAGCGCCGCAGCAGCGCCGGATCGGTGAGCGCGCGCAGGATGTTGGCCACCGCCAGCCCCGAGGGGTAGGTCAGCTGCATGCGGTCGACGAGGATGGGCGTGTACAGCATCCCGACCCCGGCACCGAACATGCCGATGCACAGCATGTACAGCACCAACTCCCAGGTCGGCGGCTGCGGCAGCCCCATCCAGACCATGGCCTGGATCAGCACGCCCATGCCGCTCAGCCCGGCGACCGAGGCGGCGGCCGTCTGCATGTAGTTGGCGCCATGCTTGCCCTCGGCGCCGTAGCCGTAGGTCACGGTCGACCCGAGGATGCCCGCCAGCACCTGGCCGCCGACGAAGAACCCGATCGAGAAGTTCATGTACGACGCCGTCACGCCGCCCAGCGGTCCGAGCACGAAGGCGCCGAGCCCGATCAGCAGCGCGTGGTATTTCCAGCTCCCGGGTTCGGGCAGCCAGGACCAGCGCTTGCCGGCTTGGATGACGGTGGCTGACAAGGCGCGGCTCCTGCGTGAACGATGGGCCGCCCGTTTGTGGGCTCGCGCGCGCGCGCGAGCCGTCCGTATCAGCCCGTAGGTCGGCGCGCGGCCGCGCGCAGGCCGCGCAGCAGCAG
>JAGWVB010000415.1 GCA_018971105.1 Burkholderiales bacterium | reverse complement strand
CGGCGGCCTCGCGGCCGCGGCGCCGACCGCGGCCGCCGCGCCGGCGGACGCCGCGGCGGCCGTTACGGGTGCGGGATGCCTGCGCAGGCGCTCGAAGAGCGCGCTCATCGCGTCGGCACGCGACAGCAGCGGCTCGATCTCAGGCGCCTGCACGGGCCCCTGGGCGACCAGCGATTCGATCGCGGTCTCGAGCCGGTGCGCCAGTTCACCCAGCTGCATCGCGCCGGCCAGCCGCGCCCCGCCCTTGAGCGTGTGCAGCGTGCGCATGCAGGCGGTGGCGCCGTCGATGGCGGCGGGTTCGTCGTGCCAGGCGCGCAGCCGCGCCTGCAGCTGCGGCAGCAGCTCGTCGGCCTCCTCCTCGAAGATCGGGAACAGCTCGGCGTCGATCTCGTCGACCGCATCGAGCGCCTCGGCATCCGACGCATGCACCGACGGCGCCGGCTCGGGCGACGCGGCCAGGCGCTCGATCAGCCCCGGCGGCACCGGGTGCAGGAAACCGGCGGCGAACTGGTGCAGCAGGCGCCGGATCTCCTCCGCGCTGTCGGCGTAGAGCCGCGCGTCGCCGGCGCTGCCCGGCCCCTGGTCGCGCGAGCGCATCAGCGCATGTTCGAGCGCGCGCGCCAGCGCCGAGAGCTCGGCGTAGCCCACCGTGGCCGAACTGCCGGCGAGCGAATGCGCCAGCGCGACGCTGGATTCGGGCACCGCGTGGCGCTCGTGCTCGAGGCCCCATTCGGCGAGCTCGGTCGCGAGCCGGCGCGACAGCTCGTCGGCCTCGTTGAGGAAGATGTTGAACAGCGGGATGCCGATGCGCAGCGGGCCGATCACCTTCACCGGCTCGTCGTCGTCGAGCGCGGGCTCGATCGCCGGCGCCGCGGTCGGCGGCACCAGGTGCAGCGTCGGCGGCGCATGCGGCGCGGCGGCAGGCGGCGCGGCGGCGGCGGCGGCCATGGCGGCGAACTCCGCCTCCTGCGTCGGCGCCGGCGCTGCAGGGGCGTCGACCGGTGCCGGCGCGTCGGCGAGGTCGACGAAATCCTGCACCGGTTCGTATGCCGGTTCGTGCGCCGGTTCGTGCGCCGGTTCGTGCGTCGGTTCGTGTGCCGGTTCCTGTGCCGCATCGCGGAGCGACTGGGGCACCGGCTCGGGGCTCGACGCATCGGCCGGCCCGTCGGTCGACGCAGCGCCGGGCTCGTGGCCAGGATCGGCCGCCGGCGGCGCGGTGGGCTCCAGGATCGCCTCCGGCGCCCGCTCCGGCCCCCATCCTGGGATCGGCTCCTGCGCGAGCCCCTGCGGCGCTTGCTGCGACCGTGCCTGCGCCGGCTCCTGCGCCGCCTGCGTCGGCTCATGCGGAGGCTCCAGCGGCGCGTCGTGCAACCACTCGAACATCGGTTCAGCGGCCGGCTCGACCGGCGGCGACGGCGGCGACGGCGGCTCGGCCGCGAGCATGCGGTCGAAATCCTCGAAATCGAGTTCGACCGCCTCGGCCTCGGGCAGATGCGCCGGCACGGCCGGCACCTCGGGCTCGGGCTCGGGCTCGGGCTCGGGCTCGGGCTCGGGCTCGGGCGCGCCGAGATCGAACTCGAAATCCAGCCCCGCGTCGGCAGCCGCCGCATCGGCCGCCGCACCCGTCGCCGCAGCCGCGGCCGGAACGGCGGACTCGGCAACCGGCCCGGCAGCGACCGGCGGCCAGTCCAGATCGAGGTCGGCGGCGGCCGGCAGATCGTGCACGCGCTCGGCCAGGGTCGATGCGGGCGCCGCAAGCGCCGCCGACGCATCGTCGTCGTCGAGGTCGAAGGTCAGGCCCGCGAGGTCCGCGTCGGCCGGCATGGCGGCTTCGAGCGCGCCCGCATCCAGCAGCCCGTGGGCGGAAGCCCCGGGTTCGTGCACCGGTACCTGCGCAGGCACCGCATCGAAGGCGGCGCCGGCCGCGGGCGCGGCGTCATGCGCGGCGTCAGGGATCGCATCGGGCTCGACCGCCCGCGTCGGCTCCTGCACCAGCCCGGCCGCGACCGCGGCGATGCCGGCGACGCCGGCGGCAGCCGCCGGCAGCGCGATCGGCAGCGCCTGGCCGTCCTGGCGCAGCGCCTCGGCGGCGCACGCGATGACCGCGGACTCGTGGCCGCGCGGCGTGCCGGCGCCGATGGCGTCGGTCCAGTCGGCGAGGTAGTCCAGCGCCTGGGTCGTGAAGCCGCGCAGCGCGCCGTCCATGCGCGGCGCGCTCGCCAGGCGCGCGTTGTAGACCTGCTCGCAGGCCCAGCCGGCGTCGCCGTAGTCCTTCAGCCCGACCATGCGCGAGCTGCCCTTGAGGGTGTGGAAGGCGCGCCGCACCGTCGTCAGCTCGGCCACGTTGTCGGGCGCATCGGCCAGTTGCGCAAGCGCGGCGCGCGCATTGGCGATGACCTCGTGCGCCTCCTCGATGAAGATGTCGCGCATCTCGGCGTCGTCTTCGAGGCCGGTGGCACCGGGCGCGGCGCTGCGCGCGGGCGGGATCGGCGCCGATGCCGGCA
>JAGWVB010000123.1 GCA_018971105.1 Burkholderiales bacterium | reverse complement strand
GCCGCGCGCCCTCGACCTGGCAGGAGGCCGAGAGCCGGCGCAGCGCGTCGGCCCCCTGCGTCGCCTGCGCCTGTTCGGCCTCGTCGAGCAGTTCGTCGGCGCGCGGGTTGCGCAGGCCCTGCTCGTAGGCCGCGCCGATGAAGGCGAAGCCCCATTCGGTCAGCGTGACCATGCGCGCGCGCGCCTCGGCATCGGGCGCCGCGGCGCGCGGCGCGAGCGCGAGCGCGTCGCGCTTGAGCACGGCGACGCAGGACGAGGCATGGCGGAAGAACGGCGGCGTCTCGTCGGCCGCAAGCGCGCGCGCCGGCACGCCGGCGAGGCAGGCGCCGGCCAGCCCCAGGGCGCTCAGGAGGCGGCGGGCTTGAGCTGACATGACTCGGGCTTGCCGTCCTTGAACGCCGCCGCGATGCTGGTCGGCGCGCCCTGCCCGCCCGGCCCGGCGATCACGAGGTAGGCCTGGCCGTCGATGCAGATCTTGTCCAGCTCCCAGGCGCGCACGCGGCCCTCGATGCGGATCTTCTCGATCAGCGCGCGCTCCAGCGGCACGCTGCGCGGCGCCGGTTCGGCCTGCGCGGCGGGCGCCGCGAGCAGGGCACAGCAGGGCAGCAGCGGCAGCCACAGCAGCGGCAACGACCGCGGCGACGGATACGGGGTCTTGAAGGCGGGCACGGCGATGGTCCTCGGAGGCGATGGTGGTTCCCCGTCAACGCGAGCGCCTAGGCGCCGGTGGACAGGAACTCGGCGTGGCCGCGCGCGCGCAGCTCGCAGGCCGGGCAGGTGCCGCAACCGTAACCCCAGTCGTGGCGCTGCGTGCGGTCGCCCTGGTAGCAGGTGTGGGTGTGCTCGCGCACGATCTCGAGCAGCGCCGCGCCGCCCAGCGTGCGCGCCAGGCGCCAGGTGGCGGCCTTGTCGATCCACATCAGCGGCGTCTCGACCACGAGGCGCTGGTCGAGGCCGAGGCTGAGCGCGACCTGCAGCGCCTTGAGCGTGTTGTCGCGGCAATCGGGGTAGCCCGAGTAGTCGGTCTCGCACATGCCGCCCACCAGCACCTCGATGCCGCGCCGGTAGGCGATGGCCGCGGCGAAGGTCAGGAACAGCAGGTTGCGCCCGGGCACGAAGGTGTTGGGCAGGCCGCCGGAGCGCATCTCGATCGCGCGCTCCTGGGTCAGCGCGGTGTCGCTGATCTGGCCCAGCAAGGCGAGGTCGAGCCGGTGGTCGGCACCGAGCCGCGCGCCCCAGTCGGGAAAGCTCGCGCGCAGCGCGTCGGTGACCTGGCCGCGGCAGTCCATCTCGACGGCGTGGCGCTGGCCGTAGTCAAAGCCGATGGTCTCGACGCGCGCGTAGCGCTCGAGCGCCCAGGCCAGGCAGGTCGTCGAGTCCTGGCCGCCGGAAAAGAGGACGAGTGCGCTGCGGTTCATCATGGCGGCGGCTACGATAACCGCATCCCCGCCTGCCGATCGATGGAGTGAGATGCACCTGCCGCCGATCTTCACGCTGCCGCTGGCGATCCCGTTCTGGATCGCGTTCTGGTTCACCTTCATCCGCGAGGGCCGCGTCGTCTCGGGCGCGATGAAGTCGGGGCCGACGACGCAGGACGCCGGCACGTTCCGCCTGCTGATGATCGCGTCGCCGCTGGTGACGCTGGTCGCCGTCGCGCTGGCCTGCGCGCCCGGGCTCGTGATGACGCGCGCGGACCTTGCGGTGGCCGCCGGCACCGGGCTGATGCTCGCCGGCGCCTGGCTGCGGCGGCGCTGCCTGATCGAGCTCGGTGCCTCGTTCACCGGCGTCGTGCGCGTGCTGCCCGGGCAGGCCATCGTCTGCACCGGCCCCTACCGCCGCGTGCGCCACCCCTCGTACACGGCGGCGATCCTGATCTTCACCGGCGTCGGCGTCGCGCTCGCGAGCTGGCCGGCGCTGGCGCTGATCTTCGCGGGCCATGTCGCGCTCTACGGCCGCCGCGTCGCGGTCGAGGAGCGGGCCCTCGTCGAGACGCTGGGCCGGCCCTACCTCGACTACATGGCGCGCACGCATCGATTCATCCCCGGGGTCGTCTGAGCCGTGCGCCCCGGCCTGGGTTAAAAACGCGGTCCCGTCGGTTCTGCTCGAGAGGTACTGCGATGAAGCTCGTCGGCATGCTCGATTCGCCCTTCGTGCGGCGCGTCGCCATCTCGCTGCAACTGCTCGGCATCGAATTCGAGCACCAGTCGCTCTCGCTGTTCCGCACCTACGACGAGTTCAAGCGCATCAATCCGGTGGCGCGCGCGCCGACGCTGGTCTGCGACGACGGCACGGTGCTGATGGATTCGACGCTGATCCTCGAATACGCCGAGGCGCTGGCGGCGCCGCGCAGCCTGATGCCGGCCGCGCTCGCCGAGCGGCGCGCCGAGCTCGAACTCATCGGCCTGGCGCTGGCGCTGTGCGAGAAGAGCGTGCAGCTGTTCTACGAACGCATGCTGCGGCCGCCCGAACGGCGCCACCAGCCCTGGGTCGACCGCGTCACCGAGCAGCTGCTGGCGGCGCATGCCGCGCTCGAGCGGCGCCTGGCGCGGCGGCCGCTGCCCTGCACGAGCGCGACGATCTCGCAGGCCGGCGTCAGCGTCGCCGTGGCCTGGGAATTCACGCAGCGCGCACTCGCCGGCGCCATCGACGCGGCGGCCTATCCGGCGCTGGCGGCGCATGCCGCGGCGGCCGAGGCGCTGCCCGCATTCGCTGCCGCGCCGCATGGCGAGGGGACCGTCCGGCACTGAGGCGGCGCGCGAGGCGGCGATGGAACTGCGGCGACCCACGCGCGAGCATCTGCCGGGTTATGTCGCCGCGCTCGAACGCGGCTGGTCGCCCGACCACGTGCGCGGCGCGCTCGCCGCCCTCGACGAGCTCGACCGCATCGCCGACGACACCGACGCCTTCCTCGCCGCGCTCGACGACCCCGAGGCGCTGGGCCCGCCGATCCCGCTGCCCGACGGCTCGCGCGTGGCGCGGCTGCCCGGGTTCAGGCGCTGGATGTGGGCCGAGGGCGAATTCGTCGGCAGCATCGGCCTGCGCTGGCAGCGCGGCACGCCGGCATTGCCCCCGTACTGCCCGGGCCATGTCGGCTACGCCGTCGTGCCCTGGCGCCAGCGCCGCGGCCATGCGCGCGCGGCACTGCGCGCGCTGCTGCCGCTGGCGCGCGGGGTCGGCCTGCCCTGGGTCGAGATCACGACCGACGTCGACAACCTCGCCTCGCAGCGCGTGATCGAGGCCGGCGGCGGCTTCCTCGTCGAGCGCTACACGAAACCGGCCGTCTACGGCGGCGCGCCGGGACTGCGCTTTCGCATCGACCTCGGCTGAGCGGCGGCGCCGGCGCGATGGCCGCCGGCAGCGCCGTGCCGCGCCCGGCGACGCTCCGGGCCGGGCACCGGAAGGGCGGCATCCAAAGCGCCGGATCGGTCGCCATGCCCCCCAATATCGGGGTAGTGGGCTACGAAGGGATGGCTATACTTTCGATGAGACCCAGGCGCACGTCGTAGGCAAGCCACCACGTCGCCCCAGGGCCGCCACAAGATCGGTTGACTCTCGACACCGTTGAGGAACGGGATGAAGAATCAATTAAGACATCGCGTTCCGGTGGCCCTGCTCTGCCTCGCCTGCTGGCATGGCGCCGAAGCGCAGCAGGCGCCCGAGGACGCGCAAGCCGGCCCCCAGGTCCAGGCGCTGCCGTCGGTGACCGTCACCGCGGATCGTTCGAACCTCAATGCGAGCACGGCCAGCATGGCCGCCACGCGCATCCCGACGAAGCCGATCGACAGCGCCAGGAACATCCAGATCTTCAGCGATGCCGACATCCGGGATCGGGGCGATGCGACGCCGAGTTCGGCCCTGCAGGACCATGTCAGCGGCATCGACATCAACCCGGACAACGAATCGCCGAATCGCAGCAACTACATGATCCGGGGCTACGAGATCGACGACGACTGGGGCACGAAGATCGACGGGCAGCAGCATCTCGAATGGACCGATCTCGATCTCTACGACATCGACCACATCGAGATCATCAAGGGTCCGAGCGCCGCCACGGCCGGCATCAGCGACCCCGGTGGCTTCGTCAATTTCGTGACGAAGAAGGCGGACTGGACGCACCGGGGCGAATTCAACCAGACCGTCGACACCCGCGGCGGCCATGTCACCAACATCCAGCAGAACTACGTCTTCAGCGAGGCCGTCGCGGGACGCTCGGTCGCGACCGCGAGCGACGCGTACGCGCCGCAGCTCAACGGCAACGCCGAGAAGAAGCGCCTGGCGCTGGCTCAGAACTTCATGTTCCGGATCGGCCGCGCGCGCACCCTGCAGTTCGACCTGAGGCATGTCGACGACCGGCAGAATTACGGCGCGGACAGCTGGCTGCCGGCACAGGGGAACGCGCCCGCGCCGATCGACCTGAAGACCAACATGGCCTCGCCCCAGGATCGGCTGCAGGCGCACGACACCGAGGTGGCCTATCAATTCAACGACGAACTGGGCCCGCAGCTGTCCCTGCACCATGACCTGAAATACCAGGTCTCCGATCGCGACTATCACTACATGATGCCGTACCAGCTCAGCGGCAACCTGCTGCAGCTGAGCTATTACGACTACAACAACCACAAGACCTACGCCGGCACGGACAACTTCCTCACGTTCAAGGGCGATCTCTATGCCCGCCAGAACGAATTCGTCGTCGGATTCCAGCTCCTCCAGTCGAGGACGCGCACCGGCAGCAATTCCACCAGTCCGGGCGCGAACGACAATTGCGCGAGCTACGGCACCTTCTGCGTCGACATCTTCCAGCCTTCCTACGCGGGCTTCAATTGGGTCTATGGCGGCCAGGCGGGCGCGGCCGGCAGCGGTCAGGGCGTGAATTCGGGTCGCGACGACAACACGGCCATCGGTCGCTTCACCCAGGACAATGTCGCGATCTATGTGCAGGATCAATGGCATGCAACGGATCGGCTGCTCATCGACGCCGGCCTGCGTTACACGCGCACCGAAAACCGCGGCACCGGCATCCACGACACGAAGGTCGAGGCCGCCACGCCCGACATCGGCCTGAGCTACAAGCTGCTGCCGACCTTCTCGGTGTATGCGGATTACGCGACCGGGTTCATGCCGCAGACGCAGGTGGACACCTCGTTCATCGCGCCCCAGCATGCCTACCAGGACGAGGCCGGGTTCAAGTGGATCGACGATCGCTACAGCTTGACCGCCAGCTGGTTCGACATGCAGAAGACGAACGATGCGACCTTCAGCCCCGGCAGCCCGGACCATGTGCTCTATGTCGGCAAGCTGAGGATCAGCGGCGTCGAGATCGACGCCTCCTATCGGCTGCCCTGGATCCCGGGCGTGCGGCTCGCGCTGAATTACGCCGGCCTGGATTCCCGGGTCTCGGCGGACCTGGATCCGACCCTGATCGGCAAGGAATTCCCGTCGATTCCGCCCCGGCAGTTCGGATCCTGGATCCAGTACGACGCCACCGTGGCCGGTCATGCCTACGGTCTGGCCGCCGGCCTCAGCCATGTCGGCCGGCGCTATGCCGACGTGTCCAACACGATCACGATACCCGGCTACACGAAGGTCGACGCGATGGCCTACCTGGCGCTGAGCAGCGATGTCAAACTGCGCCTGAACCTGACGAACGTCGGCAATGTGAAGTACTACGCCGGTGCATCGAGTCCGCTGGCCATCATGCAGGGCGCGCCGTTCGTCGGCCTGCTGAGCCTGAATGTCCGCTATTGATGCGCGGCAACGGGCACCGTCGCGCGCCTGCGCTCGAATCCGTCGCGTACGGCCGGCGCAAGGGCGCGGACCGGCGATCGCGTCATCCACCGAGGAGAAACTGATGTCGAAACTGTCGAGGCTCTTGTGGTCCGCCGCCCTGGGCGCGGCCGGCCTGTGCGGCGCGATCGGCGCCGCGCAGGCCGCCGATGGCATGGACGGCGCATTGCGCGCGAAGGCGCAGCAGGCGGTGGATTCCGGCATCGCCTTTCTCGAAAGCCGGCAGGCGCCCGACGGCTCGGTCGGCCATTCGGTCGGCCTCACGGCACTGGCCCTGCGGGCGATCCTCGAGAATCCGCGCGGCGTTTCCGGCGCCGACAAGGAGCGCGTCGCGCGCACGGCGAAATTCATCGCCTCGCGCCAGAACCCCGACGGCTCGATCGTCGAGATCCAGCATGACCAGAGCTACAACACGGCCGTCTCGATCACGGCGCTGGCCGCGACCCACGACCCGCAATGGGCCCCGGTCATCGCCAAGGCGCAGCAGTACCTCCTCAAGGCGCAGATCGGCGAGAGCCGCGGCTTCGCCCCCGTCGACAGCTGGTACGGCGGCATGGGCTACGGCGGCGACGAGCGGCCCGACGTGTCCAACCTCCACGTCGCGCTCGAGGCGCTGCGCGCGTCGGCGCTCGACCCCAAGAACCCGGTGTGGAAGAAGGCCTTGATCTTCGCCACGCGGATGCAGAACCGCAGCGAGAGCAACGACCAGAAATGGTCGGGCAACGACGGCGGATTCGTCTATTCGCCGGGGATGGATCCGCCCGAATTCGGCGGCGGCACGAAATCGTACGGGAGCATGACCGCCGCCGGCATGCTCAGCCTGCTGTTTGCCGGTGCCGACAAGACCGACCCGCGGGTCCAGGCCGCCTACCACTGGTTGACGGCCCACTACACCCTGGACACCAACCCGGGCACGAACACGCAGACGACGCTGTTCTATTTCTACAGCGCCTTCGCCAAGGTCATGGATGCCTACGGCCAGGACGACTTCGTCGACAGCCACGGCCAGCACCACAACTGGCGCGTCGAACTGGCGCAGCGCCTGGTCGGCCTGCAGGAGCATGACGGTTCGTGGATCAACCACCAGTCCAAGCTCTGGTGGGAGGACAAGCCCGAGCTGGCGACCGCCTGGGCCCTCATCGCGCTCGAGCATGCGTTGAAGTAGGGGCCCTGCCGCGCGCGCGCGATCGTGCGGGCGCCGGGCGGTCTGCGCCCGGCGCGCCGCCTCATTGCGCCTTCGTCAGGTAGTTGACGTAGCAGAGGCTGTAGATGTCGAGATTGCGCTGGACGAGGTAGTTGCGCGACGCCACCGACAGGGCCGGCAGGGTCATGTTGTAGTACGCACCGTTGGGCGCCAGCGCCAGCGACTGACCGAAGGTCCAGGCGCATTTGTCGCCGTTCTCGGCCCCGTTCGAGTCGGCCCAGCCGGTACGCGGGTTCGGGTCGGTCATCGTCTCCTCGAGTTCGTGCGCCACGACCGAGACCATGCCGTCGACGCCGGCGTTGCCGTTCGGTCCGGTGGACTGGGCGGCGCAGGCCGAGAGGCAGCGATTGGCATTGCCGACGAAGGAATACTTGATGTTGGCGCCCTGGATCGTGGCGCTGGTATGCCAGCCGCAGTACTTCGAGCAGAAGCCCGAGGTCTCGGCGACGTCGGACGAGGTCAGCACGAAATAGACGGCGTTCGGGTCCTTGATGCCCGAATTCGTGATGTAGGTCGAGACGATCTTCGCGATGTCGCTGTCGCGCAGCCGGCTGCCGCGCGAATAGGCATCGGTGCCCTGGAAGGTCGTGCCCAGCGAACCGGTGACGGCCGTGCCGCCGCTGCCGGTGTACAGCGAATTGATCATCAGGTAGGGCGAGGCGCTGACGCCGTGGATGAAGTCGCTGACGATCGACTGGCCCGACGGCGTGTCGCTGCCGTTGCCCTGGTTCCAGTTGCCGTACCAGATCAGGTGCACGTTCGGCGTCGTCAGCACCGGTCCGCCGTTCCACTTGATCACCGGCGTCATCGTTCCGGTCGATCCGGCCGTCGGTGCCCCGTTCGTCATCTGGCCCGGATTGATGCGGTGCGGAACCGGCGCGCCGGCAGTCTCGGGTACGGCGGCCCGCGCGGGCAGGCAGGCCAGGCCCAGGACAGCCCATCCGACGGGGCCGAGGAACGTTGAAATCCTTTGCATCATGATCGAAACACCATCCTATCGAAGGGTATGCGTGAAACCCGAAGCGCGTATTGGCCAAGGGGCTGGAAGATTGCAACGATACCGACTTGATGTCAGTACATGTCAAGGGTTATCGATGGGTTGCAGCGGAGGATCTGCATATTTCATGAATCTTTCGGCGATCCGATCGGGGTGCGGCGCCGATGGAAGCCGCGTCCGGCAGCCGCCGTGCCATCGGCGCGGGCACAATCCAGCCCCGCGCCGTTCCGCCCGCCGCCGACCATGCCCAGCATCACGATCGAGATCCGCAAGCGCTACGACCGCGAGGTCGAATCCGCACTGATGCAGGCCGTGCACGAGGTGATGGTCGAGGCCTTCAAGGTCTCGCCGCGGCACCGCAACGTGACCCTGGTCGTGCACGAGCCGCATCGCTTCATCGGCCGCACCGACTGCCCGGCGCCCGATTGCCTGACGAACGTCAGCATCTTCCTGCTGCCGGGCCGCTCGACGGCCGCCAAGCGCCGGCTCTACGCCGGCCTGGCCGAGCGGCTCGAGGGCTTCGGCATCCCGCGCCGCTGCCTGCTCGTGAAGATCCACGAGCTGCCGGCCGAGAACTTCGGCGTGCGCGGCGGGCAGGCGCTGTGCGATGTCGAGCTGGGGTATCCGGTCGACGTCTGACGCGGCGTTTCAGTCCGGCGCGCGCAGCACGATCAGCAGGTCCTTGGCGCTGACGCGGTCGCCGGGGCCGACGAGCACGCGCTCGATCTCGCAGTCGCGCTCGGCCGCGATGTGCGTCTCCATCTTCATCGCCTCGAGGGCGACGAGCGGGCTGCCGGCACGCACCTTCTGCCCCGCCTTCACCGGCACCGAGACGATGCCGCCGGGCATCGGCGCGGCCACGTGCAGCGGGTTGCCGGGCTCGGCGACCGGGCGCTTGGCGGCCGACTTGGCGAGCGCCGCCGCGTCGCGCGTCTCGTCGACATGGACGGTGCGGCTCTGGCCGTTGAGTTCGAACTGCAGCCGGTGGCTGCCGGTCTCGGCATCGCGCTGCAGCGCCTGCAGCGTCACGAGCAGCGTCTTGCCGGGGTCGATCTCGACCGCGAGTTCGTCGCCGAGGTGCAGGCCGTAGAAGAAGGCCGGCGTCGGCAGCACCGAGGTATCGCCGTAATGGCGGCGGTGCTCGAAATACTGCTGCGTCACCTTCGGGTACATCAGGTACGAGGCGAGCTGGCGGTCGTCGAGCTTGACGCCGCAATCGTGCTCGCCCTGGGCGCGCGCCGCCTCGAGGTCGACCGGCGCGATCTGCGCCCCCGGCCGATACGGCGCCGGCGGCTCGGACTTCAGGATCTTGCGCCCGAGCTCGACCGGGAAGCCGTCGGGCGGGAAGCCGAGTTCGCCCCTGAACAGCGAGACCACCGATTCCGGGAACGCCATCTCCTGCGCCGGGTCGGCGACCTGGTCCGGCGTGAGGTCGTTGGCGACCATCATCAGCGCCATGTCGCCGACGACCTTCGAGGTCGGCGTGACCTTGACGATGTCGCCGAAGAGCCGGTTCACGTCGGCATAGGCGCGCGAGACCTCGGTCCAGCGATGCTCGAGGCCGAGCGAGCGCGCCTGCTCGCGCAGGTTCGTGTACTGGCCGCCCGGCATCTCGTGGCGGTAGACATCGGCGGTGCCGGAGCGGATCTCGCTCTCGAACGGCGCGTAGTAGCGGCGCACGCCCTCCCAGTACATGCTCGCCTCGTGCAGCGCGTCGAGGTCGACGCCGGGGTCGCGTTCGCTGCCGGCCAGCGCCGCGGCGATGC
Organism: Burkholderiales bacterium; assembly: GCA_018971105.1. Taxonomy (GTDB): domain Bacteria; phylum Pseudomonadota; class Gammaproteobacteria; order Burkholderiales; family Burkholderiaceae_C; genus Rubrivivax. The sequence continues at coordinate 3,535 of JAGWVB010000123.1, read as the reverse complement.
TCGACAGGTTGGGCTGCGAGGTCAGGCCGCTCATCGCGTCGAGCGCGCCGTCGACGGCGTCGCAGCCGGCCTCCACGGCGGCGAGCACCGAGGCGGCGGCGATGCCGCTGGTGTCGTGGGTGTGGAAATGCACCGGCAGCCCGGTCTCGGACTTCAGCGCGTGCACGAGTTCGGCGATGGCGCGCGGGCGGCCCACGCCGGCCATGTCCTTGATCGCCAGCACATGCACGCCGGCGGCCTTCAACTCGCGCGCGATGCCGAGGTAATAGCCCAGTGCGTATTTCGGCCGCGCCCGGTCGTGGAGGTCGGCCGTGTAGCAGATCGTGCCCTCGCACAGCGCGCCGCTGGCGAGCACGGCGTCGATGGCGACGCGCATGTTCTCGACCCAGTTCAGCGCATCGAAGACGCGGAACAGGTCGACGCCGGCGGCCGCCGCCTGCTCGACGAAGAAGCGCACGACGTTGTCGGCGTAGCTCGTGTAGCCGACGCCGTTGGCACCGCGCAGCAGCATCTGGAAGATCACGTTGGGGATGCGTTCGCGCAGCAGCGCCAGGCGCTGCCAGGGGTCCTCCTTGAGAAAGCGCAGCGCGACGTCGAAGGTCGCGCCGCCCCAGCATTCGAGCGCGAACAGCTGCGACAGCGAGCGCGCGTAGTACGGCGCGATCGGCAGCATGTCGGCGGTGCGCATGCGCGTGGCCAGCAGCGACTGGTGGGCATCGCGCAGCGTCGTGTCGGTGAGCAGCACCGGCTTGCTCGCGAGCATCCATTGCGCGTAGCGCGCCGGGCCGAGCTCGCGCAGGCGGTCGCGGCTGCCGGGCGGGATCGGCGCCAGCGCATCGACCTTCGGCAGCACCGGGCGCGGCAGCGGCAGCTCGGGCGGCTTGCGGCCCTTCATCTCGGGATGGCCGTTGACGGCGACCTCGCCGAGGTGGCGCAGCAGCCTCGTCGCACGGTCGCGCCGGCGCGTGAAGGCCATCAGCTCGGGCGTCGTGTCGATGAAGCGCGTCGTCAGCTCGCCGGTGACGAAGGCCGGGTGGTTGATGAGGTTCTCGAGGAACAGCAGGTTCGACGCCACGCCGCGCACGCGGAACTCGCGCAGCGAGCGATCCATGCGCGCGATCGTCTCGGCCGCGCTCGGCGCCCAGGTCGTGATCTTCACGAGCAGCGAGTCGTAATACGGCGTGATCACCGCGCCGCCGTAGGCCGTGCCGGCGTCGAGCCGCACGCCGAAGCCGGCCGGGCTGCGGTAGGCCGTGAGGCGGCCGTAATCGGGCAGGAAGCCGTTGGCCGGGTCCTCGGTCGTGATGCGGCATTGCAGCGCATGGCCGTTCAGCGCGATGCGCTCCTGCGGCGGCACGCCGGCGGCGCGGCGGCCGCCCTCGTCTTCGAGCAGGCCGATATGGCCGCCCTCGCTGATGCGGATCTGCGCCTTCACGATGTCGACGCCGGTGACCATCTCGGTCACCGTGTGCTCGACCTGGATGCGCGGATTGACCTCGATGAAATAGAAGGCGCCGCTGTCGACGTCCATCAGGAACTCGACCGTGCCGGCATGGGTGTAGTGCACGGCGCGCATCAGCCGCAGCGCGCTGTCGCACAGCGCGGCGCGCGTGGCGTCGTCGAGATAGGGCGCGGGCGCGCGCTCGACGACCTTCTGGTTGCGCCGCTGCACCGTGCAGTCGCGCTCCCACAGGTGCACGACGTTGCCGTGCTGGTCGCCGAGGATCTGGACCTCGACATGGCGCGCGCGCCGCACCAGCTTCTCGAAATACACCTCGTCGTTGCCGAAGGCGGCCAGCGCCTCGCGCCGCGCCGCGGCGAGCGCGGCCTCGACCTCGCCCTCGTGCTCGATGACGCGCATGCCGCGGCCGCCGCCGCCCCAGCTCGCCTTGAGCATCAGCGGGTAGCCGACGCCGGCGGCCAGCGCCAGGCAGCTCGCGAGGTCGGCGGGCAGCGGCGGCGTCGCCGGCATCACCGGCACGCCGGCGGCGACCGCCGCGTGGCGCGCCGCGACCTTGTTGCCCAGCGTGCGCATGACCTCGGGCGTGGGGCCTATCCAATGCAGGCCGGCGGCGATCACGGCCGCGGCGAAATCGGGGTTCTCGGACAGGAAGCCGTAGCCGGGGTGGATGGCGTCGACCTGGGCCGCGCGCGCGACGCGCAGGATGTCGGCAATGTCCAAGTACGCGGCCAGCGGCTTGCGGCCCTCGCCGACGAGGTAGGCCTCGTCGGCCTTGAAGCGGTGCAGCGCCAGGCGGTCCTCGCGCGAATGGATCGCGACGGTACGGATGTGCATCTCGGAGGCCGCGCGCATGACGCGGATCGCGATCTCGCTGCGGTTGGCGATGAGCAGCGATCTGATCTTGGTGGACTTCATGTCGGCTTCGGGATCCCGGTTCCGGTTCGTCGCAGGTCCGCCGCAAGGCCTGTGCCAGCGCAGGCGCCGGACCGCACCGGCGCAAGCCGGACCGGGATCGATCGTCTCACGGCGGTGCCGGCCCCCCGCATCGGGGCAGCACTCGAGAGGCGGATCGGGCCTCGGGACTCGGGCCCAGGATTATTCAGGCCAACAGCACCTGCAAGCTGTGCTCGACCGCCTCGGTCAGCCGCTCGAGCGTGCGCAGCTGCTGCTCGCCGGCGCCGGCCAGCGCCGCGGCATCGCCGGCCCGCTGCGCGCGCAGCAGCGCGAGCCAGCCCTCGCGCGCCTCGGCCTGCGCGGCGCGGATCTCGGGCGAGGTCAGCGGCGCCGCCTCGATGGCCTGCTGCACGCGCTCGTAATCGGTGAGCGCGAGCTGCAGCTGCTCGGCGCGATCGGCGCGCGGCGCGAGGCGGTCGAGCAGCGCCTTCTTGACCAGCCGCTGCGTGCGCATGCGCTGGCTGCCGCAGAGATTGACGATGGCCAGCGCGCGCGCGCCGCCGCCCGCTTCGAGCGCCGCGGTGAGGCGGTCGGCGGCCTGCAGCAGGTCCTCGGCGCGGGCGTCGATCGCCTCCAGCGTCGTGAGGTCCAGGCGCAGCGCCAGCGCCATGCGCAGCGACTCCCAGGCCGCCGTGACATCGCGCAGCGCCGCCGCGGCATCGGCATCGAGCCCGCTGCCGCCATGGCCGCCGGAACCGCCGGAACCGCCGAGATGGTCGAGGTTGTCGAGCAGCCGTTGCACGGCCTCCTGCTGGCGCCGGCGCGCGCCGGCGGCGTCGATGCGCGCCAGCCGCTGCGCCGCCTGCGCGACGAGGCGCTGCGAGAGCATGCGCAGCTGCCCGGCGCGGTTCACCGCATCGGCGCGGCGCGCGGCGTCGACGACCGAGCGCGCGACATCGGCCAGCCGCAGGTTGGCGTCCATCGCGGCGCCGCGCAGCAGCTTGTAGGCGCCGTCCTCGTCGAGGCTGCGCGCGGCCATCAGCAGGCCCTTGGCGCGGTCGATCCAGATGCGGTCGTCGATCTGCGTGCGCAGCGCGGCGATCTCGGCGCGCAGCGCGGATTCGCGCCGATGGCGTTCGCGCGCCGCGGCGAGCAGCGCCGGCAGCGCCGCGGCGGCCG
>JAGWVB010000414.1 GCA_018971105.1 Burkholderiales bacterium | reverse complement strand
GTAACGCGCCTGCCTTGTGGCTCAACGCGGCGAGCTTGTCGGCGTTGGGTGCAGCCGGGCCGCCCACGGCGGACGGGCTGGCGCTGATGACGTTCAACATGGCGGGCTTCCTGCGGATGGCATCCAGTAAGGGCTGTCGCGCCATCGGTTATCGACGGCCTGCCGAAGAACTTGAGGCCGGGACGCGGATGCCCCCGGCTCAAACCTCCGCGCGGCGCGGCTCCCGCCAGCGGGCCAGTGTCATGGCCGCCGCGCAGGCAGCCGCCATGGCGAGCGCGATTACGCCGCCCAGCGTGGCCCCCCGGCCATCGATCCAGGCTGCCCAGGCCGGCGACGCCTGCCGCGCGATGCCCAGGCTGGCGACGAGCAAGCTGACTGCGCCGACGGCACCGCCGACGAGGCGCGAAGCCAAAGCCGCCGTCGGATCGGCGCGTGCCATCAGGCGCGCGATCCACCACCCGTTCAGGCCGTCGGTCACGATCATGCCGGCGGCGAAGATGCCGCCCAGCGCGGCGGCGTGCCAGACGCCGCCGAAGCGCCCGCCGCTGGCCGCGAACAGCACCGACTGGCTGACGGTGTCGAACGACAAGGCGAACAGGGCACCCACCGCCGCCACGCCGAGCGGGCTGCGCGCCTGCGCCAGGCGCCCCAGCAGGCGGCCCTTCAGCCCCAGCAGGGGCACCGGCTGATCGCCGGGCGCCGCGATCACCGCGTGCAGATTGGCCAGGCCCAGCACGAGCAGGAAGGCGATCGAGACCCAGGCGCCGAAGGCATCGAGCCAGGCCGGCGGGTGCCAGGCCTCGCTCGCGAGCCCGACCGCGGCGGCGATCGCCAGCACGACCGCGCCATGGCCGAGCGAGAACAGCGCGCCGCACCAGCGCGCGTAGCGGCGGCGGTGGCGCGCGCTCAGCCGCGTCAGGCCGTCGATCGCCGCCAGGTGGTCGGCGTCGAAGCCGTGGCGCATCCCGAGCAGGAACACGAGCGCGGCAAGGGCGTTCCAGTCGGTGGGCAGTGCGTGCATGGTGCGTCTCGGGGGTCGGGTCGATGGCACGGCACGGCATACAGGAACCGTGCCCGCCGCCCGCTGCGGCGCCCGCAGGCGCCGCTTCGGGTTGTCACCGAGACGCGGCCTTGCCGCTTGTGACGCGCGCGTGGCAGCGGCGCTGCCGGCGCCCATCGATGACGGGTTGTGACGAAAGGCATGGTCCCGCGGTGACCTCGCGATGACGCCGAGCACTGGCGCCGCGCGCGCGGCGATGCGATCGTGGCGGCTGCGGCGAAGACCCGCCGACATCCCCACCGGAGGAATCCATGAAGAGCCATCCCTTCCTGACCGTCGTCGGCGCCGCCGCGGTCGCCGCGCTCGCGGCCTGCAGCACCACGCCGGTGACCACGGCCAAGCCGGCGCCCGTCGCCAATGTCGCGCCGCCCGCCCCGGCAGCGCCGACGGCGCAGCCGGCGCCGGTCGCGCAGACCCATGTCGCGACGGTCACGCTGCCCGCCTACCTCGACCCGAAGAGCCCGATCCACAACGAGCGCAGCGTCTACTTCGACTTCGACCGCTACAACATCCAGGACAAGTACAACGCCCTGGTCCAGCTCCAGGGCGGCTTCCTCCAGCAGCATCCGAGCGTGGATGTGCGCATCGAAGGCAATACCGACGAGCGGGGCAGCTCGGAGTACAACCTCTCGCTGGGCCAGGAGCGCGCCGATGCGGTGAAGAAGGCGCTCGAGCTGGTCGGCGTCAAGGACGGCCAGATCACGACGATGAGCTGGGGCAAGAGCCATCCGGTGGCGCTCGGCCACGACGAGGCCGCCTGGGCGCAGAACCGCCGCGCCGACATCGAATACCCGAAGCAGTAACGGCCGGTCAGCCGCGCCGCCCGACCGCCCGCACGGCGAGTTCGGTGCGGCTGCGCGCATGCAGCTTCTCCATGATGCGGCTGACGTAGTTCTTGACCGTGCCCTCGGCCAGGAAGACGGCGGCCGCGATCTGCTTGTTGCTCAGGCCCTGCGAGAGGAGTTCGAGCACGCGCTCCTCCTTCTCGGTCAGCGGCTCCTCGAGCGGGTCGGCCGGCCGCGCCGGCGCCGCCTCCGACGCCGGCAGCTGCTGCGACAGCGCGCGGAAGCGGTCCATCACCTTGCGCGCGATCGCCGGCGAGAGATGCGATTCGCCGCGATGCACGGCGCGCACCGTCTCGAGCACCTCGGCCTCGGTCGCGTCCTTGAGCAGGTAGGCGCCGGCGCCGGCGCTGATGGCCTCGAACACGAGCTCGTCGTGGTCGTAGGTGGTGAGCACGACGATGCGGGTCGCGGGCCGCGCGCGCGTGATCTCGCGCGTCGCGACGACGCCGCTGGCGCGCGGCATCTGCAGGTCCATCACGACGACATCGGGCCGCAGCGCGGCCGCCATCTCGATCGCCTCGATGCCGTCGCCGGCCTGGCCGACGACCTCGATGCCCGCCTCGGTCGCCAGCATCATCGCCAGGCCGCGCCGGATCAGCGGCTGGTCGTCGACGATCAGCAG
>JAGWVB010000413.1 GCA_018971105.1 Burkholderiales bacterium | reverse complement strand
CGCGCGCCGCGGCCGCGCGCGGCGGCGCGGCGAGCGCGCGCGCGACGGCATCGGCCTGCGCCTGCGGCTCGTCGTGGGTGTCGGCGGCGACGAGCGGATCGGGGCGCAGGCCGTTGGCGGCGGCGCTCGTGAGCACCACGCGGCGCGCCATCGCATAGGCCTCGAGCACCTTGTTCTGGGTGCCGCGCGCGACGCGCAGCGGCGCCACGACAGCGCCGGCATGGGCGACATAGGGGCGCACATCGGGCACGCGGCCGGTCACGTGCACACCGGAGCGCTCGGCCAGCTGCTGGACCTCGCGCGCGGGCTTGCTGCCGACGATCCAGAACGCGGCCGCCGGGTGCGTGCGCTGCAGCAGCGGCAGCACCTCGGCGGCGAACCAGCGCACGGCGTCGACGTTGGGCCAGTAGTCCATCGCGCCGACGAAGACGACGGTCTGCGCGCCCGCGGCGTAGGGTGACTCATGGACGAGGTCGGGGTCGAAGTACGCGGTGTCGACGCCGTTGGGGATGACGCGCACGCGCGCGGCCGCTTCGGGCGCCAGGCGGCGGTAGAGCTCGGCCTCGGCGTCGCTGATCACGGCGGTGACATCGTAGGCCTGCGACATCGCGCGCTCGAGCGCGAGCAGCGTGCGCGCCTCGCGCCGGTAGACCCAGCTCATCAGCCCGCGATGCGTGTCGGCGTAGGCGTTCCACTTCTCGGAATCGACATCGGCGAAATGCGTCACCCGCGGCACGCCGGCATGGCGCGGCGCGGCGACATAGGGCGCCATCGCGCTGCAATAGGTCAGCACGGCGTCGATGCCGCGCTCGCGCATCGTCGCGTCGACCCAGGCCTGCAGCTCGGCGCTGGCGTAATAGGCCTCGGTCAGCGAGCGCCCGTCGAGCAGCGCGCGCGCGCTCCACAGGCGCCGGCGCCGCGGCGCGATGCCGACCAGCTTGAGATCGGCGCAATACGACTTCAGCCGGTCCGCATGGGCCCAGTCCTCGGGCGCATCGACGAAGGCGCCCAGATGGACCTCGTGCCGCGCCGCGAGATGGCGCAGGAAATTGAAGGTCGCGATCTTGTCGCCCTTGTCGGGCGGATAGGGGATGCGGTGCGCGAGATAGAGGAGCTTGGCCATGTGCTGGTTCAGGGGCGATCGAGCCCGATACGGACCGCGTCGAGATTGTCGACGACGAGGTCGGCGCCCGTGTCGGGGTGCGCGCGGCCGCTCCAATCGACCAGGATCAGGCGGCCGAGCCCGGCGCGGCGTCCGGCCTCGATGTCGGATTCGGAGTCGCCGACGATCACCGATGCGGCCAGGTCGAGCCCGAGTTCGGCCGCCGCCTGCAGCAGCATGCCCGGATTCGGCTTGCGCAGCGGCGATTCGCGGCGGTAGGCGCCCACGCCCTGCTCGGGGTGGCAGGGGCAGTGATAGACGCGGTCGACGGTGGCGCCGCGGCGCGCCAGCTCGGCCTGCATCCAGGCCGTCAGGGCCTCGAAATCGGCCTCGCCGTAATAGCCGCGCGCGATGCCCGACTGGTTCGTCACCACCACCACGGCCCAGCCGCGCGCATTCGCATGCGCGATCAGCTCGACGATGCCGGGGCAGAACTCGAACTGCTCGACGCGGTGGACATAGCCATGGTCGACGTTGATGACGCCGTCGCGGTCGAGGAAGAGCGCGCGCCGCCGGCGCGGCCGGTGGCGCGGGTCGGGCCCGTCCACGGCGGCCGGCGCAGGCGCGGCATCCACGGGCCTCAGGGGCGCGGGAACAGCTGCCGCTCGATCAGCGCGCACAGCGCATGGCCGCAGACGATATGGCCTTCCTGGATCTTGGGCGTCGAGCGCGACGGGATGCGGATGCAATGGTCGGCCAGGGCCTCGATCGCCTCGCGCTGATCGCCCGTCATCCCGACCGTGACCATGCCGAGCGCGCGCGCCGCCTGCAGCGCGCGCAGCACGTTGGGCGAGCGGCCCGAGGTCGAGATGCCGATCAGCAGGTCGCCGGCGCGGCCCAGGCCGCGCACCTGGCGCTCGAACACCTGCTCGTAGCCGTAGTCGTTGCCGATCGCCGTCAGCGCCGAGGTGTCGGTCGTCAGCGCCAGCGCGGCCAGCGGGGCGCGGTCGTAATGGAAGCGGCTCACGAGTTCGCCCGCCAGATGCTGGGCATCGGCGGCGCTGCCGCCGTTGCCGCAGATCAGCACCTTGCCGCCGGCGCGCAGCGCCTGCACGCAGGCCAGCGCCGCGGCGGCGACGCTGCGCTGGAGCTCGGCGTCGGCCGCCATCGCCGCCAGCAGGTCGCGCGCACCCTCGATGTCGGCCTTGATCTGCGCCGCGGCGCCCGCCTGCAGGTCGTTCACGATGCCGCCTTGCCCGTCCGCGCTGCCATGGCGTCTCATCCGGCCGCGCGCCGGGCCAGGATCTCGAACGCCGGCAGCGTCTTGCCCTCGAGCACCTCGAGGAAGGCGCCGCCGCCGGTCGAGATGTAGCCGATGTCGCCTTCGATGCCGTACTTGGCGATCGCCGCCAGCGTGTCGCCGCCGC
>JAGWVB010000412.1 GCA_018971105.1 Burkholderiales bacterium | reverse complement strand
CGCCTCGCCGGTCAGCTCGAGGCGCTGCGGCGCGAGCTCGCGGCCGCCGCCTTCGAGCAGGCCTGGCATGCGGGCGCGGCGATGGAGATCGACGAGGCCATCGACGAGGCGACGCGGCGCTGAGCGTCGCCCCCTGCCATCAGCGCCGGCGCCGGCGCAGCGCCGCCGCGGCGGCGCCGGCGGCGATCACGAGCGCCAGCGAGCCGGGCTCGGGCAGCGCGGTGGTGTAGGTCGTCGCCGTGGCGGTGGCGCCGAGGCAGCCGTTCGCCGCCGCACCCGGCTGGCAGCCGCCGACGGTTTCGTAGAGCGCGGTCTGCGCGAAATCCGAAGCCGGCAGGTCGTCGAGGTCGCGATCGCCGTCGGGTCCGGTCGGGTTGCGGCCCTCGGATTTGTCGAAGATGGCATTGAGCAGGCCGAACTGGATGCTGAAATCCGGGATCGCGCCGCCGAGGCCGAGATTGCTCGTCGCCGCGACCGGTCCGATCAGGCCCGTCTGCACGCCGACGACGCGGCCGCCCTGGAGATACATGCCTTCCACCGCGCCCGCCTGGGCGCCGAAGTCGACCTGGCCGAGGATGTCGGCCGCCAGCGTCGGATCGGTGCCGGTCTTGTAGAACTCGACCTGGGCGCCCAGGAACTGCATCGCGGAGGGCTGGCCGCCGCAATAGTTGCTCGTATAGACGAAGCCGCTGCCGCCGGGCAGCGGCAGCGACAGGCAGGCGTCGGCGATCGAGAAGGCGTCGCTGCCGCGGTAGCTGATCCCGTTCAAGGCGCCGCCGAAGGCGGGGTCGAAGCTGCCGGTGACGAGGGCCGCGGCGGCCAGCGAGGAGGCGGTCAAAGCGGTCGCGCCGACCAGGAACTGGTGTAGCAGAGGCAGGGATTTCATCGAGAGGACCGTCGTTGATCGAACATCACGGTTACAAGCAATTACCAAGCCAGATCGAATCGAAACTCCAACCCGTTGATTCAAATGAAGATTCTCATGGCTGTCACAAAGGACAATACCAAAGTCTGTGAAACTGTAAGCAATAGCGACAGTGGCGAGCCTCGCCCGCCGGCCTGGCGCGGCGCCAGCGCGATCGCGCCGGCCCCGGTCCGCTACAAGCCCGGGCTGCTCTGCATGATGCCGCCGTCGGCAAACACCGTCGTCGCGGTCATGTAGCTGGCGCCGTCGCCGGCGAGGAAGGCGACGACGCTGGCGATCTCCTCGGGCCGCGCGAGCCGGCCGAGCGGTATCGCCGCATCGAGCTTGGCCAGCAGGGCCGGGTCGGCCATCGTCGACTGGTTGATCGGCGTCGCCACCGCGCCCGGGCCGACGCCGACGACGCAGATGCCATGCGCCGCCAGCTCGACCCCCGCCGTGCGCGTGAGCATGCGCATGCCGCCCTTGGACAGGCAGTAGGGCGCATTGCCCGGCATCGGCCAGTCCTCGTGCACCGAGCTGATGTTGATGATGCGCCCGCCCCCGCCCTGCTTGATCATCTGCTGCGCCGCGAGCTGGGTGCCGAAGAAGGCGCTCTTGAGGTTGATCGCCAGCACCTTGTCGTACTGCGACTCGGTCGTCTCGAGCACCGAGCTGCGGGTCTCGATGCCGGCGTTGTTGACCATGATGTCGATGCGGCCGAAGGCCTGCACCGCGGCGGCGATGAGGCGCTGCAGGTCGGCGACCTGGCTCACGTCGGCCTGCACGCCGACGGCGCGCTCGCCCAGTGCGGCGAGCTGCTGTTCCAGCGCTGCCGTCGCCGCCGGGTTGGCGACGTAATCGATGACGACGCTGGCGCCCTGGCGCGCGAGCTCGAGCACGATGGCCTGGCCGATGCCGCTGTTGCCGCCGGTGACGATGGCGACCTTGTCCTTCAGATTCATGGAGAGACTCCTGGGTTGGGGGTGGGATCGGGAGCGGCGCCGATGCGGGGCTCAGGCCGGCGCGCCTGGGGCGGGTGCGCGGTGCGGCGCCGTTGGACGGACGCGGTAGGCGGCGAGCAGCGCGAGCATCAGCGCCAGCGGCGCGGTGCCGGCGCTGATCGCGTCCAGCCGCCAGCCCAGCAGCGTCTGCAGCGGGCCGACGCCGAAGGCGGCCAGGCCGTAGCCGACCTGATAGCAGGCGATCAGGGTGCCGGCCACCGACGCGGCGAGTTGAGGGAATTCGGCCTGGGCGAAGCTGATCGCCAGCGGCAGCAGCGCCGAACAGGCCAGGCCGGCCAGCGCCAGCACGCCGATGCCGGCCAGCGCCTGGCCCGGCCGCAGTCCGGCGATGACGATGTCGCTGGCGGCCAGCAGCAGCGGCAACCCGCGGCACAGCTGCCGTCCCGGCAGCCAGCGCTCGGTGGCGGCGAACAGCATCCGGCCGGCCGTCACGCTGCCCCAGAACGCCGTCAGCGCGAGCGAGGCCTGGGCCGCGCTGCTGCCCAGATGGCCGCTCATCAGCAGCGTCGCCCAGTTGCCGTCCATCGTCTCGCAGATGCCGTAGAGCAGCGCGAAGGCGGCGAACCAGCCCAGGCGCGGCGGCCAGCGCGGCGCCGCCGCGGCGGC
>JAGWVB010000411.1 GCA_018971105.1 Burkholderiales bacterium | reverse complement strand
GTGCTGCGGCTGCAGGTCTCGCGCACGCGCGCGCTCCAGCTCGCACCGGGGCAGCCGGCGGTGGCGCTGCTCGCGCGCCCGGACGTGACGGGCACGCTGCCGCTGCTGGCGCCGGCGCTGCCGCGCACGCGGCTGCGCGCGGGCGAGATCGCGGCCTACGCGAGCGAGGCGACGGCCGACCTCTACGGCGCCACGCCCGGCCGGGCGATCGAGCTGCCGCTGGACGGCCGCGTGCTGCACGCGCGCGTGCTCGGCGTCTGGCGCGACTACGCGCGCCAGTTCGGCAGCATCGCCGTCGATCTCGCCGATTACCGCCGCGCCAGCGGCGACGAGCGCGTCAACGACATCGCCGTCTGGCTGCGCCCGGGCGCCGATGCCGACGCCGTGCGGCGCTCGCTGCGGGCGCTGCTGCCCGACGCCTCGATGCTGGATTTCGCCGGCACCGCCGAGCTGCGCCGCATCACGCTGCGCATCTTCGACCGCAGCTTCGCCGTCACCTACTACCTGCAGGCGGTGGCGATCGCGATCGGCCTCGTCGGCATCGCCGCCAGCCTCTCGGCGCAGGTGCTGGCGCGGCGCAAGGAGTTCGGGCTGCTCGGCCACCTCGGGCTCACGCGCGGCCAGATCGTCGGCGTCGTCGCCGGCGAGGGCCTGGCCTGGGTCGCCGCGGGCACGCTGGTCGGCATCGCGCTGGGCATCGCGATCAGCCTCGTGCTCGTCTACGTCGTCAACCCGCAGAGCTTCCATTGGTCGATGGACCTCGTGCTGCCCTGGGGCCGCATCGCGGCGCTGGCCGCCGCCGTGCTCGCCGCCGGCACCGCGACGGCGGCCTTCAGCGCGCGCAGCGCGGCGACGCGGCAGGCCGTGCTGTCCGTGAAAGAGGACTGGTGAGGTGATGTTCACGCGCCGCCGCGCCGTCATCGCCGCCGCCGTCGCCACCGGCTGGCGCGGCGCCAGCGCCGCCGCCATGCCGGCCATCGCCTTCCCGCGCGACCACGGCGCCCATCCCGAGACGCGCACCGAATGGTGGTACGCCACCGGCTGGCTCGGCAGCGCGCAGGCGCCGACCCATGGCGTGCAGGTCACCTACTTCCGCAGCCGCACCGGCTACGGCGCCGGCCAGGCGAGCCGCTTTGCGCCGCGCCAGCTGCTGTTCGCGCATGCGGCGCTCACCGACCTGGGCGCGCGCAGCCACCGCCACGACCAGCGCATCGCGCGCTGGTCGGGCGACCCCGCGGCGGTGCTGGCCAGCGCGGCGCTGGATCGCGGCGACGTGCACATCGGCCGCTGGTCGCTCGTCGACGAGGGTGCAGGCTGGCACGCACGCATCGCGGCCGCCGATTTCGCGCTCGACCTGCAGCTACGGCGCAGCCAGCCGCCGCTGCTGCAGGGCGACGCCGGCATCTCGCGCAAGGGCCCCGATGCGCGGCAGATCAGCCATTACTACAGCGAGGTGCAGCTCGAACTGAGCGCCGGCGAGGCAGGCGGCCGCGGCCGCGCCTGGCTCGACCATGAATGGAGCGACGAATTCCTCGCCCCCGACGCCCGGGGCTGGGACTGGGCCGGCATCAACCTCTTCGACGGCAGCGCACTCACCGTCTTCGTGCTGCGCCGGGCCGACGGCAGCGCGCTCTGGGCCGGCGGCAGCTGGCGCCGTGCCGGTGCGGCGGTGCGCGCCTTCGGCCCCGACGAGCTGCGCCTGACGCCGCTGCGGCGCTGGCGCAGCCCGCGCAGCGGCGCGCGCTACCCGGTGCAATGGCGGGTGCAGACGCCGGCGGGTGAATTCGAGCTGCGCACCCTGCTCGACGACCAGGAACTCGACAGCCGCGCAAGCACGGGCACGATCTACTGGGAAGGCCTGAGCGAACTCGTGGGCGCCGACGGCCGCCGCGTCGGCCTGGGCTATCTGGAGCTCACCGGCTACGCCGGCAGGCTGCGCGTCTAGCGGCCGCGACGACGCGGCGGCGCCGCGGCGCTAGGAGCCCTTGTGCCTGGGCTGGGTCGGCCGCGAGCGGCGGTCGTCGCCGCGCCAGCTGCCGGACGCGCGCGCGCGCGACGAGTCGATCGGCGCCGCGCGGGCGCAATTGCCGCCGGCATCGCGCGCCGCGAGCACGGCCTCCTCGGCATCGTCGATCAGGGCGCGCAGATGCAGATGCGCCGGCCGCAGATGGGCGACGCCGACGCTCACGCTGGCGCGCAGCGCCGGGCCCGAGCCGCCCCAGGCCAGCGCCGGCAGCTCGAGCCTCTCGGCGCGCTCGCGGATGCGCTCGGCCACGTCGAGCGCGCCGGTGGCGTCGGCATGGGCCAGGAACACGCCCATCTGGGCGTCGCCGGTGCGCGTGAGCATGTCGGCCGGGCGCAAGGTCGGCGCCGTCTGGCGCAGGATCTCGGCCAGCAGGGCGTCGCCGGCGGCGGGCCCGCGCGCCTCGCACAGGCGGGCGTAGCGGTCGATGTCCACCAGCAGCAGCGCCGCGCCGCTGCCGTAGCGGCGCGCGCGCGCCCATTCGCGCTCGGCCAGATCCATGAACAAGGC
>JAGWVB010000410.1 GCA_018971105.1 Burkholderiales bacterium | reverse complement strand
CGGCGCTGCGCTGCGCCAGGCTGCGCACCTCGGAGGCGACGACGGCGAAGCCGCGCCCCTGTTCGCCGGCGCGCGCCGCCTCGACCGCCGCATTCAGCGCCAGGATGTTGGTCTGGAAGGCGATGCCGTCGATGGTGCCGATGATGTCGGCGATCTTCTTGCTGCTGGCGTTGATCTCGTCCATCGTCGAGACGACCTGGCCGACGACCTCGCCGCCGCGCTGCGCGACCGTGCTCGCGGACGCCGCGAGCTGGTTCGCCGTGCGCGCCGCGTCGGCCGTCTGGCGCACCGTGCCGGTGAGCTCCTCGAGACTGCTGGCGGCCTGCTGCAGGCTGCTCGCGGTCTGTTCGGTGCGGCTCGAGAGGTCCTGGTTGCCGCTCGCGATCTGCTGGCTCGCGGTCGACATCGAGTCGCTGCCGCTGCGCACGTCGCCGATGAGCTTGCGCATCGAGTCCTGCAGCCGCGCCAGCGAGCGCCGGACCTGGCTCGTCTCGTCGTCGCCGTCGACGCTGATCGTGCGCGTGAGGTCGCCCGCGGCCATCGCCTCGGTCTCCTCGACGGCGTCGCGCAGCGGCGCGGTGATCGAGCGCGACAGCATCCAGGCCATGGCCGCGCCGAGCGCGAGCACGACGGCGCCGAGCGCGGCCGTCAGGCTGCGGCCGCCGGCGGCCTCCTGCTGCACGCGCTGGCCCTCGGTGTCGATGGCCTTGTTCTGGTACTCGACGTAGGCGTGCAGCGCGTCGAGGTAGCTCTGCGAGACGCCGGCGAAGCCGCCGTCGAAGAGCTTCATCGCGCCGGCGCCGTTGCCGGCGCGCTTGGCTGCGAGGATGGCGTCGCGCAGGTCGAGGTAGGCCTTGCGGCGCTCGCCGATCTTCGCCAGCAGCGCCTTCTCGTCGTCGTTGGTCGGCATCGACGCGATCGTCTTCACGATCTCGGTCGCCCGCTCGGTGTTGGCCTTGATGACGTCGGAGAAATAGGCCTCCAGCGTGCCGTCGGCGTTCTTCGCGATGGCCGCCGTGCGCTGCACGCCGGTCGAGAGGTTGCGGAACCATTCGTCGGCCAGGCGCGTCTTGGCCAGCGGCTCGGCCATCAGGCGGCCGACTTCATCGGCGCTCGTGTCCAGGCGCCAGGCGCCGACGAGGGCGATCATGGCCGTGAGGGCGAGCACGGCGGCGAAGCCGAAACCCAGGCGGGTGCCGATGCGGAGGCGGGCGAGTGACATGGTGGATGCTTTCGCTGAAATCGGGGGAGGGCGGGGCGTCGTGGGCGCGTCCGGTGCGGTGTCGGTGCGGTGTCGTCGAGGGGTCGCGGGCGCCTCAGTGGCGCGAGCGCCGTACGAGCGAGCCGACGTCGAGGATGAGCGCGACGCGGCCGTCGCCCATGATCGTCGCGCCCGAGACGTCGTCGACCTTGCGGTAATTGCTTTCGAGGTTCTTCACCACGACCTGCTGCTGACCCAGCAGCTCGTCGACGAGCAGCGCGACGCGGCCGCCCTCGGCCTCGACCACGACCATGATGTTGCAGACGCGCTCGAAGTCGAAGCGCGGCACGTGGAACACATGCTCGAGGTCGACCACGGGCATGAACTCGTCGCGCACCTCGACGACGCGGCCGGTGCCGCCGATGGTGCGGATCATGCCGTCGCGCACCTGGAACGACTCGACGACGCTGGACAGCGGCAGGATGTAGCACTCCTCGCCCACGCCCACGCTCATGCCGTCCATGATCGCCAGCGTCAGCGGCAGGCGCACGCGCACCGTCATGCCGTAGCCCTCGGCCGAGTCGATCTCGACCGTGCCGCCCAGCGCCGTGATGTTCTTCTTCACGACGTCCATGCCGACGCCGCGGCCGGAGACGTCGGTGACGACGTCGGCGGTCGAGAAGCCGGGCGCGAAGATGAGGCCGTAGACCTCCTGGTCGCTCATCGAGTCGGGCGCGTCGAGGCCGCGTTCGCGTGCCTTGGCCAGCAGTTTCTGGCGGTTCAGGCCCTTGCCGTCGTCGCGCACCTCGATGACGATGCTGCCGCCCTGGTGGCTGGCGATCAGCGTCACCGTGCCATGCTCGGGCTTGCCCTTGGCGATGCGCTCGGCCGGCATCTCGATGCCGTGGTCGCAGCTGTTGCGCACCAGGTGCGTGAGCGGGTCGGTGATCTTCTCGACCAGGCCCTTGTCGAGCTCGGTCGCCTCGCCCACCTGCACCAGCTCGACCTTCTTGCCGAGCTTGCTCGCGAGGTCGCGCAGCATGCGCGGGAAGCGGTTGAATACGAGCGACATCGGGATCATGCGGATCGACATCACCGCTTCCTGCAGGTCGCGCGTGTTGCGCTCCAGGTCGGCCAGGCCGCTCGCCAGCTGCTGGTGCAGCGCGGCGTCCACGCCCTTGCTGTTCTGCGCCAGCATCGCCTGCGTGATCACGAGCTCGCCGACGAGGTTGATGAGCTGGTCGACCTTCTCGACCGAGACCCGCAGCGTGCTCGATTCGGGCGCCGCGGCGGGCTTGTCGGCCTTGGGCGCGGCGGCGCGCACCGCGGCCG
>JAGWVB010000409.1 GCA_018971105.1 Burkholderiales bacterium | reverse complement strand
GTGCCCTGCGCGACGCGCCGGCCTCGTGCTCCGAGCGTCCGGCCGAGGGCATGCCGGCCGGCGCGCGGCCGGCGCGGCGCGCGGCCGCCTCCCTGCGGCGAGCCGCATGAAGCCGTCGCAGGAGGACCGTCCGGCGCGCCTTCGACAGCCGGCGCCAGGGCAGGCTCGAGGCCGTCCGCCGGGGCCAGGCCAGGCCGAATTCGCAAGCGCCCTGCTCGACCCGGAACAGCCCTGCCCGGGCGGGCTGCGGGCCTGGAACGGCTCGGATCCGGCACGGCGCTTCGCGGTCCATCGCAACAACGTCGTCGGCTCGCTGATCGACGCGCTGGCCGACAACTTCCCGGTCGTGCAGCAGCTCGTCGGCACGGAATTCTTCCGCGCCATGGCGGGCCTGTACGTGCGGCGCGCGCCGCCCCGCTCGTGCGTGCTGGCCGGCTACGGCACAGATTTCCCGGCCTTCATCGACGCCTTCGAACCGGCACGCGGCCTGCCTTACCTGGCCGACATGGCGCGCCTCGAAGCGGCCCGCGTGCGCGCCTATCACGCCGCCGATGCCGAGCCCGCGTCGGCCGCGTCGATCGCGGCGGTCGCGGCGGCGCTGGCCCAGGGCGAGCCGGTGGGCGCACTGCGATTCGCCTGCCATCCCTCGCTGCAGGCGCTGGCGTCGCGCCACGCGGTCGTCACGCTGTGGGCGGCGCATCAGGACGGCGCCTTCGAGCCGATCGAGATCGACCGTCCGGAATGCGCGCTCGTGCTGCGCGCGGGGCTCGAGGTGCTCGTGCTGCCGGCGCCCGCCGGCAGCACGGCCTTCGTTGCCGCGCTGCAGGCGGGCTCCGGGCTGGGCGCGGCGGCGGACGCGGCGCGTGCGGCGCGCGTCGACGCGGCGGCGCAAGGCAGGGCGGACGAGACGGCGCAGGGCCCGGCCCCGGCATTCGATCTGGCCGCGGCACTGGCCCTGCTGCTGGGCCATGGCGCCATCACGGCCATCCAGGGCCTGCGAAGCCTCGACGCATGAAGGCCCGGACCCGGGAGCACGGCCGCAGCATCGCGGCCGCGGCGCCGGTGCAGGCCTTGGTCGTCGACCTCATCGCCAGCGCGGCCCGGCCGCGCCGCGCGCGGCGATGAAGGCGCCGCGCGGCCCCTTGCACCGGCTTGCGCCGGCTTGCGCCGGCTCGCGCCTAATTCTGGGCAAAGAATGCACCGGCACAGTCCCCTCACGCCACGCCGCGCCGGTGCGGCTCCGGACCCCACGGCGCAGCGCTCGACCATCGACTTCGGAGTCATCCATGAACCTCGGCAAGACCTTCTTCATCACCCTCGCCGCCGCCGGCGCGCCCGGCCTGGCCTTGGCCGCCCGGGCCTTCGACGGCCAGCAGTACCTGCACGAGGCGAAGATCGCGCTCGAACAGGCGCGCAGGATCGCGCTCGAACAGGTTCCCGGCGGCTCGGTCACGGCCCAGGAGCTCGAGCACGAGCGCGGCGGCAGCGGCCTGCGCTATTCTTTCGACATCCGGCTCGGGCAGGTCAAGCGCGAAGTCGGTATCGACGCCGCGACGGGCCGGGTGCTCGAGAACAGCGTCGAAGGCAAGAACCCCGACTGAGACCGGACCCGGCGCGTGCCTGCGGACTCGCGCCTGCCGGCCGACCGTCCGGACCCGCCCGGGGCCGGGCCGAGACCCTGTGCTCCACGGTCCGGTCCGGCACCGCACCCGCCGCGCCCGAACCGGGCCGGCCCGCCCACCGAACCCTCCATGAACCCACCCCGGCGCCCACTTTCGCGCATCCGCGCCTGCCTGCTGCTGTGCGTCGCCGTCGCCGGCGCCGGCTGCGCGAGCTACCGTCCCCGGCCCCTGCCCGCGTCCGCGGCGCTGCCGACCGGGACCCGGGCGCTGCGCGTCGACACCGCGCAACTGGCGCTGCCCGAGCTGGCGCGGCACCCGATCGATCTCGACGCGCCGCTGGACATCGAGGCCATCGCCGCGCTCGCCGTGCTCAACGACCCGCGGCTGCGCGTCGCGCGCGATGCGCACGGCGTGGCCCAGGCCCAGGCCTTCGCCGCCGGGCTGCTGCCCGACCCGCAGTTCAGCGCCTCGCGCGACGTCCCGCAGGGCGGCTCGGGCGCGACCAGCACGGCCTACAACCTCGGCCTCGGCTTCGACCTCGGCCGCCTGATCACGCGCGGCGCGGCCGAAGCCGCCGCGCGCGCCGACCTGCGCAGCATCGACCTGCAGATCCTGTGGCAGGAATGGCAGACCGCGGCCGACGCCGAACTCGCCTATGTGCGACTCGTCGGCCTGCGCGAGCGCGACGCGATCCTCGAGCGCGAGCGCGAGCTGGTGGCGACGCGTCGCGCGCGCGACCGCGCCGCGGTGGCCGCGGGCGACCTGCCGCGCACGGCCGCCGACGCCGACCTCGTCGAACTGCAGGCGCTGGAGCAGAAGCTCGCCGACGACCGCGCCGCGCGCCTGAACCAGCAGGCCGCGCTCGACGCGCTGCTCGGCCTCGCCCCCGGCGCCCGGCTGCGCCTGGCCGGGCT
>JAGWVB010000122.1 GCA_018971105.1 Burkholderiales bacterium | reverse complement strand
CCGCTCGCGGTCAGCGCGCCGGGTCCGGGTGCGCGGCGAGCAGCAGCGGCAGTTCGGCGCTGCCGAATTCGGCGTCCCAGGCCGGTGCGCCGAGCAGCCGCGCGCCGCGCGCGATCCAGCCCTCGGCCAGGGCCGAGGCCCGGGGGACGACGCGCGGGTCGAGCGCGGCCAGCGGCAGCGGCAGGCGCGGCCGGACCTGGAGTTCGAGCGGCGCCGGGCAGCTCGAGCGCCAATGGCGGTACAGCGCCGCGGCCAGGATGCCGCCGTCGCGCAGCGCGACCACGGCGCTGCCGAGCGCGCATTCGAGCTCGTTGGCGCGCAGGAAGGCGGCCAGCGTGTCCCACAGCGCCTGCGCGGTCGCGGCGTCGCGCCAGCCCGGTGCGATGCAGGCGCGGCCGACCTCGGCCATGCGCGGGCGCAGCCGGCGCAGCCGCAGCAGGTCGAACGCGCCCTCGCTGTGCAGGCCGCCGACGAGGCGCGCCGCCGCCGGCGTCAGCAGCCGGTAGGTGGCCACGAGTTCGGGCGCCGAACCGTCGTCGGGGCGGCTGTGCAGCAGCAGGTGTTCGCAATGGGCGTCGAAGAAATCGGCATCGAGCCCGGCCGGCGTGCCGGCGGGCGGCGACGGCCGCGCGCCGGTCTCGGCCACGAGGACGCGCCAGCGCAGCGCCTGCGCGGCGCGCAATTGCCCGTCCTCGCGCGCCCAGGTGGCCTCGAGGCGGCTCGGGGTGGCCGCCGCCGGCAGCGGCCAGGCCATCGGCGCGCCCTGGGAAGGCGCCGGGATTTCAATGTTCATCCCGCCATCGTGGCGCGGCGCGATGACGCCGCGGCGTCGGCGCCGTGACGCGGCGATGACGGCGCACCGGTCCCGGTCCGGGCCCAGCCAGGACCGCGGACGGTCCCGGCCTGCGCCCCGTTCAAATCGCCGCCGGGCGAGTCGCCGCCGCGGGGCTCAGTCGACCGCGGCGGGCTGCGGCTGCGCGGCCGGATCCCCGGCCGCGGCGGCCTTGCGCTCGGCCCAGTCGATGATCTCGAGCCGGCCGTCGGCATGCTCGACGAGCGCGGTGAGGCTCTCGACCCAGTCGCCGTCGTTGCAGTAGAGCACGCCCTCGATGCGGCGGATCTCGGCGTGGTGGATATGGCCGCAGACGACGCCCTGCATGCCGCGCGCGGCGGCCTCGCGCGCCACCGCGACCTCGAAATCGTTGACGTAGCTGACGGCGCGCTTGACCTTGAGCTTGAGGTAGCGCGACAGGCTCCAGTACGGCAGGCCCAGGCGCGCGCGCAGCGAATTGAAATGCCGATTGACCTTGAGCAGCGTCTCGTAGGCCCAGTCGCCGACATAGGCGAGCCATTTCGCGTACTGGATCACGCCGTCGTAGAGGTCGCCGTGGATGATCCACAGCAGCCGGCCGTCGGCGGTCTCGTGCACATGGTCCTTGACGACATCGACGCCGCCGAAATTGTGGCCCAGGTACTTGCGCGCGAATTCGTCGTGGTTGCCGGGCACGAAGATCACGCGCGTGCCCTTGCGCGCCTTGCGCAGCAGCTTCTGCACGACGTCGTTGTGCGCCTGCGGCCAGTACCACTGGCGCCGCAGCTGCCAGCCGTCGACGATGTCGCCGACGAGGTAGAGCGTCTCGCTCTCGACGCGGCGCAGGAAATCGAGCAGCGCCTCGGCCTGGCAGCCCGGCGTGCCCAGATGCAGGTCGGAGATCCAGACCGTGCGCACGCGCAGCGTCGGCTCCTTGGGATCGGCTTCCTCGGGCATTTCGGGCAGGTCGTCGCGTCGCATGGCGTCACGCATGTTGCGCAACGGTGAAGTCGGCGTCGTGACACCCGCAAGTCAGCGCGATGACGCGGCGGCGCGCACGATCGCCCTCGGCGCGCTCGCCCTCGGCGCGCTCGCCCTGGGCCCGCTGCGGATCGACTGGCGGTGGCACGCCGGGTCGCGCGTGCGCGCACCCGACGGCGGCGCGCAGCCCATGCCCTTGCCGAGCTCGGCCGCGCTGCCTGTCGGCCGCCCGGACTGAGCCGCTGCTTCAGCTTCCATCGGGCAGCCGCAGCAGCGGCTCGCCCATGCGGATCGTGCCGCCCGGCACGACCCCAGGCGCGAGTTCGAAGCCCGGCGGCGCGAACACGATGATCGTCGAGCCATGCTCGAACCACCCCAGTTCCTGGCCCTTGCGCACCGCGGCGTCGCAGGCGAACTCGTGCGCGCCGCGCCAGCGCAGGCTCAGCAGCACGTCGATGAAATGCAGCCGGATGCTGGCGACGAGGATCGCCGCCACCGGCACCAGCAGCAGCGGATGCCCGTTCGCCAGCCGCAGGCGGATCACCGCGCGCTCGTTGCGGCAGAACAGCCGCTCGACGCGCGCGAGCGCGATCGGGTTGACGTTCCAGGTGTCGCCGCTGAGGTAGCTGACCTGCTCGATGCAGCCGTCGCCCGGCGCATGGAAGCGGTGGTACATGGCCGAGGTCAGGCGCAGCGTGACATACGTGCCGCCCTCGTAGGGCAGCGCGCGGTCGGCACGGCCCAGCAGTTCGGCGAGCCGATAGGGCATGCCCTTGGCCTGCAGCACCAGGCCGGCCTCGACGCGGCCGCAGGCGCCGACGATGCCGTCGCTGGGGCTGGTCAGCAGCCGCGGATCGGCCGCGACGGGCCGCATGCCCGGCCGCAGCTCGCGCGTGAAGCATTCGTGCAGGCTGCCGTAGCGGCGCGGCTGCGCCTCGTCGAGGTCGAGCTGCGTGAACAGCTTCCAGACCGCGATCGAGGCCCGCGCCAGCAGCGGCGAGCGGATGCGGCTGAACCAGCCGACGAAGTGGGTCAGCGCCGCGCGCGGCACGCGATTCGTGAGCAGGAAGTTCAGATCCTCCTGCAACAACAATTTATCGCGCCAGACCGTCCACTGGGGGGTGATTTTCATAAAGGTTTCAACGTGGGGAAATAGAACTGTGCTTTGGCCGTACCGGCCGCATCGCCGCCATGGAAGATCCATCGATGAACGAATCCCTCCTGCTCACCGCCGTCGCGCTGGCTGCGCTCGCGGCGACCGCGCCGCGACTGGCGCAGCGCCTGGCGCTGTCGCGCGCCAAGCATCCTTCGCTCACGGGCCATTCGCGCATGGCCAAGCGCGTCGCCCGCCTCGTGCCCGGCTACGACTACGACGAGGCGCGCTTCTTCGGCAGCGACGGCGCGCCCGCTGCCGTGCAGCAGCAGCGCCGCGACGGCTTCGCGCGCCTGGCGCAGACGCTGAACACGCGCCACGCGAAGTCGATCGCGCTGACCCAGCAGGCGCGCGAGGGCATTTCCGATCTGCAATTCACGGGCGCCTACCGCGTGCCGTTCCAGTACAGCCGGTACCTGCGCCAGCAGCTCTCGGTAGGCGGTTTCGTGCAGCGCACCGACGGCGTCTTCGTGTTCGACCTCGACGGCGAGCGTTTCTACGACCTCACCGGCTCGTACGGCGTCAACGTGTTCGGCCACGACTTCTACAAGTCGTGCATCGCCGAGGGCAGCGCGCGCGCCGCCGACCTCGGCCCCATCCTCGGCAGCTACCACCCGGCGGTGGCCTGGAACGTGGCCGAGTTGAAGCGCATTTCCGGTCTCGACGAGGTCAGCTTCCACATGAGCGGCACCGAGGCGGTGATGCAGGCCGTGCGCCTGGCGCGCTACCACACGAAGCGCAAATACCTGGTGCGCTTCTCCGGCGCCTACCACGGCTGGTGGGAGGACGTGCAGCCCGGCCCCGGCAACCCGCTGCCGCCCGGCAACACCTACACGCTGAAGGAAATGGACCAGCGCACGCTGCAGGTGCTGCGCCAGCGCAAGGACATCGCCTGCGTGCTCGTCAATCCGCTGCAGGCGCTGCACCCGAATGCGGCCGCGCCCGGCGACAGCTCGCTCATCGACAGCGGCCGCCGCGCCGGCTACGACAAGGCCGCCTATGTCGAATGGCTGCAGCAACTGCGCCGCGTCTGCAGCGAGCGCGGCATCGTGCTCATCTTCGACGAGGTGTTCATGGGCTTCCGCCTCGGCAGCGGCGGCGCCCAGGCCTATTACGGCGTGCAGGCCGACATGGTCACCTACGGCAAGACGCTGGGCGGCGGCCTGCCGGTGGGCGTCGTCTGCGGCAAGCGCGCGCTGATGAAGCGCTTCCGCGAGGAGCGGCCGGCCGACATCTGCTTCGCGCGCGGCACCTTCAACGCCCACCCCTATGTGATGGGCGCGATGCAGGTCTTCCTCGAGCGGCTGCAGACGGCACCGGTGCAGGCGCTGCTCGCCGATCTCGACACGGTCTGGAACCGCCGCGCCGAGCGCCTGAACCTGAAGCTGCGCGAGGCCGGCCTGCCGGTCCAGGTCGCCAACCTGACCTCGGTCTGGACGGTGTACTACACGCAACCGTCGCGCTACAACTGGATGCTGCAGTTCTACCTGCGCGCGCAGGGCCTGGCGCTGTCCTGGGTCGGCACGGGGCGCCTGATCTTCAGCCACAACTACAGCGAGGCCGATTTCGACGCCGTCTGCGCGCGCTTCGTGAGCGCGGGTCTGGCGATGCAGGCCGACGGCTGGTGGTGGGCCGATCCGCAGGCCACGAACAAGACGATCCGGCGCGGCGTGCTGCGCGAGATGATTCAACACAGGTTCTGACCCCCCCCCGGAGCGCCTTCGGCGCCTCCCCCCCAGGGGGGGCAGAGCGGCGACGTGGGACAGTCCCTGCGGAGGGACCCTCGCCCGCGACGGCCATCCGGCATGCTTGCCGGATGGCGACGCCAGCGGCCCGGCAGAGCCGGTTCCGCGGCGTCCGCCTGGCAATTCCTGCGGACCTCAGGAACGATGCGCGGATTCGCGCGCATGGTCCATCGGATCGATCCATTCGCCGCGCAGCAGATGGCCCGGCGCATGGCGGTACAGCATCGCGTCGTGGAACGGGTCGGTGATGATCTTCGTCGCCCAGACGAGTCCGGTCTGCACGTCGTGGAGGAAGAACAGGTGCACGGTGCGGAACAGCAGCCCGCCGACGCCGAGCGCGAGCCAGGCGATGCCGAGATCGTGCAGCCAGCCGCTGAAATTCGTCGCCGGCGCGATCAGTCCGCCGACCGAGGGCGCCAGCCACAGCGTCACCGGCGCCAGCAGCCACAGCGACATCAGCACGACCTTGCGCCGCAGGTTGTAGCCGACCTTGATGGCCTCCTTGTGATCGTGCGTGGCCTGGTTGACGTCGTCGTATCCGCGCGGCTCGAAGAAGAAATGCCCGGCCTGGCGCGTGCTCATCGAGACGCCCCAGGCCAGCAGCGCGGCCTTCGCGGGGTCGATGAACAGCAGCACGTAGGCGCAGAGGAAACTCAGCGCGCTGATGAAATGCAGCGACTGGTTGATGCGGCTGTGGTGGTAGTAGCGATGGTCGTCCCAGCGTTGCTTGCGCAGGGCGGCGTAGAAGGCTTGCATCGGGTGGCTCCGGTCGGTGGCGGTCGTCGAGGAAACAGGCGCGATCGGAGGGACCGGCCCGCGTGACGGAATCGTGACCGCCAGCGATGAACGCGGCGTGAAGGTCGCGTGACCGTTGCGTGTCCGAGGGGCCGGATCGCCGGACTGTCATCGTTTTGCCGCTTTGCCGCCGGACCATCGGCGCATGCCCCTGAGCGCCAAGGAATCCTTCGTGATCGACCTCTACCTGCCGCCGCGGCGGTCGCTGCGCATCGCCACCGTCACCGAGACCTACCCGCCCGAGATCAACGGCGTCGCCGCGACGGCGGCGCGCGTGGTCGAGGGGCTGCGCGAGCGCGGGCATGAATTGCAGTTGATACGCCCGCGCCAGGCCGGCGGCGAGGCGGCGTCGAGCAGCGGCCCCTATTCCGAGGTGCTCATGCGCGGCCTGCCGATACCGCGCTATCCGCAGTTGAAGATGGGCCTGCCGTCCAAGCGCGCGCTGGTGCAGCTGTGGACGGCGCAGCGTCCCGATGTCGTGCACATCGTCACCGAGGGACCGCTGGGCTGGTCGGCGCTGCAGGCGGCGGCGCACCTGCGCCTGCCGGTGGTCAGCGATTTCCGCACCAATTTCCACGCCTACAGCCGCCATTACGGCGTCGCCTGGCTGCGCAAGCCGATCATGGGCTATCTGCGCAAATTCCATAACCGCACGGCCTGCACGATGGTGCCGACCGAGGCCCTGCGCGACGAACTGGCCGACGCCGGCTTCAAGCGCCTGCGCGTCGTCGCGCGCGGCGTCGACACCCGGCTGTTCGACCCGGCGCGGCGCAGCGAGGCGCTGCGCGCGAGCTGGGGCGCCAAGCCCGGGACGCTGGTGGCGCTGTGCGTCGGCCGCCTCGCGCCGGAAAAGAACCTGGGCACGGTGATCGCCGCCGCCGAGGCGATGCGCAGCCTGAATCCGGACCTCAAGCTCGTGCTCGTCGGCGACGGCCCCGAGCAGCCCGCGCTGATGCAGCGCTTCCCGGCGGCGGTCTTCGCCGGCGTGCGCCGCGGCACCGATCTGGCGGCCCATTACGCATCGGCCGACGCCTTCCTCTTCGCCAGCGTCACCGAGACCTTCGGCAACGTCGTGCCCGAGGCGATGGCCAGCGGGCTCGCCGTCGTCGCCTACGACTATGCCGCGGCCGGCCAGCTCATCCGCTCGGGCGACAACGGCCTGCTCGTGCCCGTCGACGATGCCGACGACTTCTGCCGCACGGCGCAGCGGCTGGCGGGCGACCCGGTCTTCGTGCGCGGGCTCGGCGAGCGCGCGCGCGCCAAGGCCGCGGGCATGGACTGGAGCCAGATCGTGCAGCAGGTCGAGACCGAATACCTCGACGCGATGACACCGTCTGCGGCCGCGACCCGGCCCGACTGGCGGCCGGCGCTGCCGGTGGCCTGATTCGCCAGCCAAGACCAGGGACGGTCTTGGCCTTCGGGCCGTCCAAGCCCGCGCAGGCGGGCTCGGAGCCGCGGCCCTCAGCCGACGAGATTCGCGCCCGGCAACCGCTGCAGCGCGCGCCGGCGCAGCCAGGCGACGCAGCCGGCGACGACGGCGCCGAGCAGCGCCATCACGACGCGGATGTCGACGCCCAGGGCGATCAGCGCCGCGTAGACGCCGAGCATCACGAACATGCTCAGGTTCTCGTTGCAGTTCTGCACCGCGATCGAGCGCCCCGCCGTCAGCAGCTGGTGGCCGCGATGCTGCAGCAGCGCGTTCAGCGGCACCACCAGCGCGCCGCCGAGGATGCCCACCAGCAGCAGCGCCGGCAGCGCGGCGCGCCAGTCGGTGAGCCAGGCCGCGCAGGGCACGCACACGCCCATCAGGATGCCCAGCGGCAGCACCTTCGTCGCCCGCGTCAGCGGCACGTGGCGGCCGGCCCAGCCGGCGCCGAGCACGATGCCCACCGCCACCATCGCCTGCAGGTAGGCGGCGCGGTCCAGCGCCAGGCCCAGCCGCTCGCCGGCCCAGCGCAGCACGGCGAACTGCAGCACCGCGGCGGCGCCCCAGAACAGCGTCGTCACCGCCATCGACAACGCGCCCTCGGGGTCGGCCCAGAGCCGGCGCTGGGCGCGCACGAAGGAGCGCACGAGGGCGCGCGGCGCGCGGTGCGCGCGGCGGTAGCGGGCGCCGCTGTCGGGGATGCCGAGGTTCAGCAGCGCGGCCAGCGCGTAGCCGGCGAGCAGCAGCACCATCGCCGCCTGCAGCGCCGGGCGGCCGGGCCAGGCCGCGACCAGCCAGCCGCCGACCAGCGGGCTGACGAGCAGGCCGCCGAGCACGGCGCCGAGCAGCACCGCGCAGACGGTGCTGATCTCGATCCAGCCGTTGGCCGCGACGAGCAGCCGCGGCGGCACCATCTCGGTCACCAGCCCGTACTTCGCCGGCGCATAGGCCGCGGCGCCGATGCCGATGACGCCGAAGGCGAGCAGCGGGTTCACGCCCGCCAGCAGCAGCGCGACGCCGCCGACCTTGAGCGCGTTCATGGCCATCATCAGCCGCGCCTTGCGGCAGCTGTCGGCGAGCGGGCCGACGAAGGGGGCGAGCACGACATAGGCGGTCGTGAAGCCGAACTTGAGCAGCGGTGCCCACCAGCCCGGCTGGCCCTGGCGCTGCAGCAGCGCGATGGCGACGATGAGGAGCGCGTTGTCGGCCAGCGCGCTGGCGAACTGGGCCGCGATCAGGAGATGGAAACCGGGCGGCATCGGGGTCGGTGGAATGGGCGGATTGGAACAGCGATCGATGCCAGATCGGTGACGCCCCGGCGACGCATCGATGACCGCCCGGCGCGCCGAGCTCGACACCGGCCCGCGGTTTGCTCCAGAGGGAGACGAGGCGGGCGATGCCGCATCGAAATCCAGGGTGCTCGCCCAGTATCCTGCACCGGTCGATATGCACATGATTGCATAGGCCCGAGGCGGATCTGTCCGGCCCGGCGCTCCAACCATCGAAACCCGAGGCCGCCATGCAGAAGAGTCTTCACGTCAACCCCGAGCCATGCACCGGCTGCCTGCACATCGAACAGGGCGGGCCGGCCGACCGACCCGACGCCGCTGATGCAGGCCTACCTCGCCCGCACCCAGGGGCAGGAGCGGCGACAGGCCGCCTGAAGGGGCGGACCACCGGCCCATGCGCATCACCTTCAAGCTCTACGCCAGCCTCGGCGCCTGCCTGCCGCAGGCGCACCGCAGCGGCAACTCGATGCCGCTCGAGGTCGCCGACGGCGCGACGCTGGCCCAGGTCATCGGGCCCTTCGGGCCGCCGCGCGCCCAGGTCCACCTCGTGCCCGTCAACGGCCATTACATCGCCCCGGCCGAGCGCGATGCACGCGCGCTCGGCGCTGGCGACACGCTGGCGAACCGGCCGCCGATCGCCGGCGGATGAAATGCAGCGCCCCCGTTCGCACCGCCCTGCTCGTGCTGCCGCGCCTGGCCGTTCGGTTCCGCTTCGAGGGCGTCGACGCGCGCGCATGCACCGCATGCAGGCGTCAGTTCGACCTCCCTCTGCATCGCGGCGGCGGTTGAGGCGGCGCGGCGGCGCCGGTCGCCCTCGTCAGTCGCCCCCGTCAGTCGCCCCCCTCATGCGGCCGGTCTGTGCGCCGTAGGTCTCGCTGCACGCGCTTTTGTCGACGCTGCCGGAGGATGCGTCGGTTCATACTTCCGCACAGGAATCGGATCCCTCATGTTGCAGCTTCCACAGCGCCCCGAGACGCTGACCGCCGCCCGGCGCGGGGCCGCGTGCTGGGCCGCGACGCTCGCCATCGTCGCGCTGGCGCTGGCGCTGCGGGCCTGGATCTGGCCCGACGAATTCGGTCATCCCTATCTCGTCTATTACGTCGCGACGGCCTGGATCTTCTACGGCTGCGGCCTCACGCAGGGCTGCCTGGCCGTGGCGCTGTTCGCGGTCGCCGCCTACCGCGTCGGCCCGCCCCTGGCCGGCCACTGGACGCTGCAGACCGACCGGCTCGCGCAGACGGCGGCCTACGTGGCTTTCGGCCTCGCGTTCGGCATCGTGCTCGACCGCTGGCGCCGCACCGTCGCCGCGCTGCGCGCGAGCGAGGCCCGGCTGCTCGACCTCTACGACAACGCCCCCTGCGGCCAGCATTCGATCGACGCCGAGGGCCGGTTCGTGAATGCCAACGCGCTCATGCTGTCCTGGCTCGGCTGCGGCCGCGACGAGGTCATCGGCCGGCTCGGGCCGACGGACTTCTGCACGCCCGAGGGGCGGGCCCAGTTCGAGGCGCAGTTCCCGGCGCTCAAGTCCACGGGCCGCCTCGGACCGCTGGAACTCGATCTCGTCAGCCGCGACGGCACGGTGCGGCGCGTGATCGTGCTCGCGAGCGCCGTGCGCGACGCCGCCGGGCGCTTCGTGAAGAGCCGCAGCGTGCTCTACGACATCAGCGACATGCACCGGCTGCGCAGCCGCATGCAGCAGCTCAACCAGGAACAGGAGGCGATGCTCGACAACGACCTCGTGGGCATCGCCAAGCTGCGCGAGGGCATCATCGTCTGGAAGAACAAGGCGCTGGCGCGCATCTTCGGTTACCCGCACCAGCAACTGCTGGGCCAGCCGGCGCTGCGCCTGTATCCCGACGAGCAGGCCTGGCAGGATTTCGAGGCCGCGGCGCGCGAGCCGCTGGCCGCCGGGCGCCATTACCGCACCCAGCTGCCGATGCGCCACCACAGCGGCGACCTGATCTGGATCGACCTCAGCGGCGTGCGGCTCGATGGCGACGCGCACGAGGTGCTGTGGATGATGGCCGACATCACGCCGATGAAGCGCTACCAGGAGCAGGTCGAGCACATCGCCTTCCACGACGCGCTGACCGGGTTGCCGAACCGGCTGCTGCTGTCGGACCGGCTGCTGCAGGCGCTGCTGCAGGCCGGGCGCGTCGGGCGCAAGGTGGCGCTGTGCTATCTCGATCTCGACGGCTTCAAGGCCGTCAACGACTTCCACGGCCACGAGGCCGGCGACGCGCTGCTACGCGAGGTCGCGCAGCGCCTGCAGCGCTGCGTGCGCGGCAACGACACGGTGGCGCGCATCGGCGGCGACGAATTCGTGATGCTGCTGCCGCAGATCGAGAGCCGGGGCGAATGCCTGGCCATCGTCGAGCGCGTGCAGGGTGCGCTGGCGCAGCCGGTGGCGCTCGCTGACGGCGCGCGCGTGACGGTCTCGGCGAGCATCGGCATCTCCTTCCATCCGACCCATGGCAGCGATCCCGGGACGCTGCTGAACCTGGCCGACGCGGCGATGTTCGAGGCCAAGCATGCCGGCACCGGCCTCGTGCGCATCCACGGCCTGAGCGCGCAGTCGCAGGCCGCCGACTGAGCGCCTCCGGCGGGCCGGCCCGAGCGGCCGGCGCCGCACCGGCGCCGGCTCAGACCAGGCTGGTCCCGGGCCGCACGCGGCTGAAGCGCACCGGCTCGCGCCGCAGCGCCAGCGCGCCGTCGGCGCCGCCGCGCACGACGATGCAGGCCGAGGTCTCGAGATCGCCGGCGGCCGGGAAATCGGCGCGGCAATGCGCGCCGCGCGAGTCCTCGCGCGCCAGCGCCGAGGTCGCGATGACGCGGCCGACGGCGATCAGGTTGCGCAGGTTCATCCAGTCGTGCCAGGCGAGGTTGTAGGCGCCCGCATCGCCGGCGCTGCCCGCGCCGCCGACGCCGCAGCGCTCGAGCTCGGCGCCGAGTTCATCGAGCCGCGCCAGCGCGCGCCGCAGCCCGGCGGCGTCGCGCACGATGCCGACGTCGTCCCACATGCAGTCGTAGAGCGCCTCGCGCACCGGCTCGATGCCGCCGCCGCCGCGGCCAAGCGGCGCCTCGTGCAGCGCGATCGAGGCGGCGACGGCGGCCGCGTCGGGCTCGCGCAGCGCGCCCGCCTCGCGCACCCAGCGCGCCATGCTGTCGCCCGCGATGCCGCCGAAGACGGTCGAATTGGCGACGCCGTTGCCGCCGAGCCGGTTCGCGCCATGCACGCCGCCGGTGTCCTCGCCGGCGGCGTACAGGCCCGTCAGCTCGGTGCGGCAATCGGGCGCGAAGACGACGCCGCCCATCATGTAGTGCGCCGTCGGCACGACCTCGACGAGGCCGCCGGCGAGGTCGAAGCCGCAATCGGCGCAGCGCTCGACCATGCCCTTGAACTGGCGCCGCACGGCGTCGGGGCCGAGATGCGACATCGCGATGTAGACGCCGCCGTTGGGCGAGGTGCGGCCGGCGCGCATCTCGGCGTGGATGGCGCGCGAGACGATGTCGCGCGTCGCGCGCTCGCCGCGCTCGTCGTACCGATGCATGAAGCGCTCGCGCGCGCCGTTGAGCAGGTGGCCGCCGGCGCCGCGCAGCCCTTCCTCGAGCACGGTGCCGGTCATGCGCGTGCCGGCGCCGGCGAGCAGCCCGGTGGGGTGGAACTGCACCATCTCCATGTCGCGCAGCGGCAGGCCGGCGCGCAGCGCCATCGCCAGGCCGTCGCAGCTCTTGTCGCCCGAGGGCGTGTGGTACTTGTACATCGTCGGCCCGCCGCCGGTGGCCAGCAGCACGGCGCGCGCCTGCACGAGCACGAACTCGCCGCTGCGCATGTCGATCATCAGCACGCCGGCGAGCGCGCGCCCGTCGGCCGTCCTGATCAGCTCGACGGCGCGATGCTCCTCGAGCCGCTCGATGCCGCGCGACCAGACCTGCTCGGCGAGCCGGTTGATGATCTCGATGCCGGTCAGGTCGCCCTTGTGCACGGTGCGGTCGAAGGTCTGGCCGGCGAAGGCCTTCTGGTGCACGGTGCCGTCGGGGTTGCGGTCGAAGAAGCAGCCGAGCTCGTTCTCGAGCTCGCGGATGCGCTCGACCGCCGTCGAGCACAGCGTCCACGCCAGGTCCTGGTCGGCGAGCCACTTGCTGCCTTCGATCGTGTCCATGAAATGGCGCTCGACCGAGTCGCCGGGCGCGAGCGCGACGTTGTAGCCGCCCTGCACCATGCGCGTGCAGCCGCATTTGCCGAGCAGGCCCTTGACGGCGACGGTGATCCTGAGCTCGGGCGCCGTCTGCTGCGCGTGCAGCGCGGCGAAGAGGCCGGCGCCGCCCGAGCCGAGGATCAGGATGTCGGTGGCGACGCGGCGGCAGGCGGTCACCGCACGATCCTCCGCGCCAGGCGCTCCGGCTGGAACGCTCGGGTGCGGCCCGGCGCGCTCAAGGACGCACCCCGAGCCCCGCCAGCACCTCGGCGCGGCGCGCCGCGGCCGCCGCCTGGACGTCGCGGTAGAGGCTGCCGCCATGGCTGTCCATCGCCACCAGCAGCGGGCCGAAATCGCGGATGCGAAAGCGCCACAGCGATTCCGGATTCAGGTCGTCGAGGTCGACCTCCTCGATCGCCTCGATCCAGGTCGTCTCCAGCGCCGCGGTGCCGCCGACGATGGCCAGATAGGCGCCGCCGAGTTCGGCGAAGGCCGCCTGCGAGCCCTCGCGCAGACCGCCCTTGCCGACGATCAGGCGCACGCCCAGCTGCGCCATCAGCGGCCGCGTGAAACGCTCCATGCGGTCCGAGGTCGTCGTGCCGATGCACACCGGCGCGTAGCCGGCCGGGCAGGCGGCACTGACCTCGACCTTGCGCACGTTCGGCGCCGTGTGGATGACGGCGTGGCCGCGCAGGTCGAAGCGCGTCGTGCGGCCGCGGTCGAAGAGATGGATCTGCGTCGCGTCGCGGATGCCGTAGAGCGTGCGCTGCAGCGTCACCGTGTCGTCGACGCGCAGCGCGCGCACCTGCGCCTCGGTGACCGGCAGTTCGAGTTCGTGGTGCGCCATCTTCAATACCCGTAGACGACGCCGCTCGGCGTGAAGCTTGCGCGCGCGCGCCGCGCCGAATGGCATTGCATGTTGACGGCGATCGGATTCATCGTGATGTGCGTCGCCGCGAGTTCGATGTGCACGGCGAAGGCCGTCGCGTCGCCGCCCAGCCCCTGCGGGCCGACGCCG